>CAZXVX010000214.1:0-4898 GCA_964644105.1 uncultured Occallatibacter sp.
CTCGGAAAAAACGATCTGCAGGTTCCCCTGTATGATGCAGTCACAGGCGGATGCAAGGATGGCCTTCATCCTGACCGCGTAAACGAGAACCAGGGCGCTGAGTCCACGCTCTCGTTTCTGATGGCGCTGCTGGAAATGCAGTCGGCCAAAGTTGCAAGCGTTGACGAACTGCACAATGGAATGAGCCTCTCTTTTTGAATCACCTTAACCCAACTACCGAAGTGACCAAGCCCGCCGTTCAAATGCAGCATAAGCCAGGAGCCTGCGCAGAGCATCCACTGTTCGTCCGCCATGCCGGTAATCCACTACTCGGCCGCGAGCACTGGCCTTATCCCATCAATAGCGTTTTGAATGCCGGAGCCGTACAGTTGCCGGATGGAGATACTCTGCTTCTGTGCCGTGTCGAAGATAGAAGCGGCCTGTCGCATTTGTGCGTAGCGCGCTCCGCCGATGGCGTTGACAACTGGCGCATCGACTCCACGCCCACTTTGTTGGCGAATCCGGAAGAGTTTCCTGAAGAGATATGGGGCATCGAGGATCCGCGCATTACCTGGGTCCCTGAACTCGAGCAATTTGCCGTTGCCTACACATCATTTGCGCGTGGCGGCCCTGGAGTCTCGCTTGCATTGACCAAAGACTTCCGCACATTTGCGCGATACGGGGTCATCATGCCGCCGGAAGACAAGGATGCCGCGCTGCTGCCGCGCAGAATTGGCGGACGCTGGGCGCTGATTCATCGTCCGATGACGGCGCTGGGCGCTCATATGTGGATATCCTACTCGCCGGACTTGCGGCATTGGGGAAGCCACAAAATTATTCTCGAAGCGCGCCGTGGCGGATGGTGGGATGCCAATAAAATAGGCCTCTGCTCTCCTCCGATTGAAACCGCCAAGGGATGGTTGATGATTTATCACGGCGTTAGGCAGACTGCATCTGGAAGCATCTATCGTCTTGGCCTCGCTCTCTTCGATTTGGAAAAACCTGATATTTGTTTGCAGCGCGGAAACTCTTGGATCTTCGGGCCCGAAGCTCCTTATGAACGCAACGGCGATGTGAGCGATGTGGTCTTCCCTTGCGGACAAACCATCGGAGCTGACGGAGACACAATCAATCTTTATTATGGTGCGGCAGATTCCTGCATCGCTCTGGCCACGGGCAGTATTCGCCGCCTTCTCTCCTGGCTGGAATCGAATGGAAGTCAAACAGAGAGACGCGCATTTTAACGATGCTGCATTCGCTCCGAAAAGGTTGGGCGCATGATTGATTCTTCTTGGAACTGGCCCGATTGGCTGCCGCATCCTTTGTGGAGACGCACGTGTCCGCGGTGCGATTCGATGAAATTCAAGCCGGTGGAGTTGCGATCATTCTATGGCCTGCTGGCACTTTTCGCGATGCGCCCCGTTCGCTGCATCTGCTGCAGGCGAAGGTACTACTGGTTAACTTTTTGCACCGTGAATGCTGAGTAAGTCAACAACTCAATCGATGGGCGGCTTAACATGAGTATCTTTGTTCAATCATCGGCTCACACTTCCGCGCCAGGACCTCAAGCTGGAATAACGCCGCGCTGGCTTACGCACCTGGGCGCGCTGGGTCTTTTTTTCGTTGCGGTGATCGATTCCTCGGTGATTCCGTTGCCCCTGCCCGGCAGCACGGATCTGCTGTTATTGTGGCTAACCGCGCATAGCGGCGATCCATGGCTGCTGGCGCCTTGCGCCATTGCCGGCAGCATCCTGGGCGGATACACCACCTGGCTCATTGGCCGCAAAGGCGGCGAAGAAGCGCTGCGCCAATACGTGCCCAAGCGCCTGCTTGGGCGCATCGTCGGTTGGGTCGAGCGCCATCCAATCCTATCGGTCTTTGTTCCTGCTTTGCTTCCTCCACCCATTCCGCTCTTGCCGTTTGCGCTCGCATCCGGCGCGCTGGGCGTCTCGCGCCGGCGCTTTCTCGTGGTCTTCGGAACAGCTCGCAGCTTGCGTTATTGCTTTGTCGCATGGCTCGGAGTAACCTATGGGCGCGGAATCGTCCGCCTGTTTTCCGGCAGTCTTCAAAAATGGTCAAATCCGCTGCTTGGCATATTCGTGAGCCTGCTGGCCGCGGGCCTGTCCTTTGGAATATGGAAGATTCGCGGGCTGCGCAAGATCGATGCCGCGGAGAAACTCGCGCGGCATACTCGATATGCCTGTGCAAAATGATCGCGTTTGAGATGGATTTTATAATGTAGTCCATTCAATCAGCACAAACCTGTTTGGAATTGTCATGATGCGTATTGCGGACAATAATTTGCCGGGGAGATGATCCCCGGCCAAATTCACTTCGCTGGAAAAAGTCCAGATCGCAGAGAGGAGTATCCCACTATCTACGTCCGTTTCCGCCCGATGAACGAGGCTGAGGCCGGCGCGATTGCAACGCCTGCTGTTGCGCCGTATGTTTCTGCGCCAACTGTTGTGTCTGTTGCTGATGCTTCTGCTCCAATTTCGGTGTGTTGGCGTTCGTCGTCCGTTGATGTTCCGCATCCTGTTTCTGCTGCAACTGCTGCCGCTCTTGGTTTTGCGTGGCAATCAACTTGTCCTGCTTTGCTTCGTACCTTTGATCCGCCTTTGAATTTCCTGAGTTGACGGCAGCGGGACGCGCGATCAGGGGAAGGTCGTTAGGATGAACCGCAGAACGGGGCGCGGTTGTCTGCTGAGGCGCAGCCGCTTGGTGATCGTTGGAACCAATCGGCAACGTTTTTTCCGCCGTGGAGGGCTGGCCGTGATTCACAGAAGCACGCGAGGCTGGATTGGCGCGCGCGGTTTGCGCATGACTGGTTTGAGCAGCAACGGCCGGGATATGTCTTTCTCTTGCGGCAGTCTCTTGCTGCGCGCTCGGACGCGCTTCGACGCCACCTTTTCCTCCATTGAAACTGACACGGTTGCTGCTGCCGCCGTGCTCAATATTTTCGTTGTAGACATTTCGATTGATCGTGATGTCCACGTTGTTCACGGAACGGTTATAGAAGAAGTGTCCACCGTCCCAGCGGCCGCCGCCGTAGCCGCCGCCCCAATAGCCGAAGCCGTAGTTGATGCCGCCATAGAAGCCGACTGTCGGCCCCCAGTAGCCGTCATTGAAGAAGAAACCGCCGTCGCCCCAGCCCCAGTAGCCTGGTGTCCAAAGAAGGCCTTCTTCCGGCGCCAATATCCACGCGCCATCTACCCAGTAGTAATCGGAGACGCTATCGTCATACGCCCAATAGCCGGGTGTCCAGAGATAGCCGTCTCCGGGGCAGATGGGCTGCTCAACCATCGGCAGCGCAGGCGGGCCGATGGAAACTCGTATGCCGATCTGCCCGAAAAGAACGGCAGGAATGGCCAATGCAAGAAATGCTATCAGAATCCGGATGGTTTTCATAAAACTCCTCTTGCCAAACCATCCTTCGATTGCCCGGTTATGCTGACCAATTTGGGCTGCGAGGATTGAAAGGCGGCGCATTGCGCGTTATAGTCAAGGCTTACATACGGACATTATTCAGTCTGTGTACAATCGCTCACCCTGCGTGAACATTGCATGAAGGAAGATCTACACAACAAACATCGCAACACCGGCCGCGAACATGGCTACAGTTGTTAGTGCAACGACAAACCACCCTAGGCGGGAGCTCGGCTGGCCCTGCATCAGATTTTTGTCCGCTGCCACTATCAGGATTCCGACCAGTAGGAAAGGCGCCAGTAGTCCATTGATTACGGCTGTCCAATAGAGAGCCTTTACAGGGTTGATACCAACAAAATCTAGTCCTACGCCTACTCCCGTTGAACCCAGAATAAGTGCGTAAAACCAGCGCGCACGTCTCAGTTTCAGGTTCAGCCCCTGACGCCAGCCCAAGGTTTCGGCAAAGGCGTATGCGGTCGATCCGGCCAGCGTGGGGATGGCGAGCAAACCTACACCGACAATCCCCAGCGTGAACAGTGTGGCAGCGAAGTTGCCTGCAAAAGGCCGCAATGCTTCGGCTGCCTGGCGCGAGGTTTCGATCTGCGTAATGCCGTGCCGGTTGAGAGTAATGGCGGTGGTCAGAATGATGAAGAACATGACCATATTGGAGAAGAATGCGCCGACGCCTACATCGATATTTCTCAGTTCAAGCTCTTGGGGCGTTGCGCCCCGGCGTTTTGTAAGCGTACTCTGACCGGCTGACTTCTCTTCTTCAACTTCCTCGCTCGCCTGCCAGAAAAACAGATACGGGCTGATGGTGGTGCCGAGAATCGCAACCAGCATCGCCCATTCATCTCTACTGTGAGGCAATGAGGGAACGAGTGTGGCGCGCAGTACATGGCCCCAATCGGCTCCCACAACGAACGCGGTAATGGGATAGGCGAAGAGTACAAGGACCAGCCACTTGAGAACGCGCGCAATCTGGTTATAGTGGAACCGGACCGTTGCCCAGCATATCGCAATCGCAAAGACAATAACAAACCAATGTGAGTTGATCCCCGACAGCATGGCAGCCGCATCCGCCATGCCCGCTAGGTCCGCGCCTATATTAATCGTGTTTGCGGCCAAGAGGGCGATGACAAAGAAGATCAAGAGCCACCGTGGAAATCGCTGCTTGAAGTTACCGGCCAGGCCCTGCCCGGTCACCTTGCCGATGCGCGCGCACATCATTTGCACAGCGGCCACCAGAGGCCAGGTAACGAGTGCGGTCCACAATAGACTGGTTCCAAATTGAGCGCCGGCAACGGAATATGTGGCGACGCCAGAAGGGTCATCGTCGGCGGCCCCAGTAATAACACCGGGGCCGAGCGATCTCAACAGTCTTCGAAACCATTCAGTTGGCGACGACGCAGTTATCGGTTTCTGTTCTTGCTTGCCGGAGCTGCGCCGTGTCAAAATAACTACTTGCACTAGCTGGATTTAACTTTCGCGGA
>CAZXVX010000215.1:0-4070 GCA_964644105.1 uncultured Occallatibacter sp.
CGCGCCCCTGGTCCAGCGCGTGGCTGGAGACCTCGGTCACCAGCTCCGTCGCGCCCTTCGCCACGCCCTCGGCCATCAGCTCATACAGGTCGCGCGACTCGGGCGTGGTATGCACCGAGGGCCGCACCTCACCCGCCACATGGTATTCAATTGTTCCTACCAGCACTGTCTTGCGCGTGGCGGCGTTCAGCAGTGACTCAATCAAGTAGGCCGTTGTTGTCTTTCCATTGGTTCCGGTGATTCCGGTCGCCGCGAGCTTGCGCTCCGGATGGCCGAAGAAGGCCGCCGAAGCCTCGGCCAGCGCACGGCGTCCATGCTCGACTTCCAGCACCGCCAGTTCCGGCTGAAAGACCAGCAGATGGTCAAAGCTCTGTGCCGAATCGGTAATCACGCCCAAGGCACCAGCTGCGCGCGCCTTCTCGATGTAGCGATTTCCGTCGGTCGAGCCGCCCTTCATCGCCACAAAGACCGCGCCTGGGCGCACTCGCCGCGAGTCATACTCCACACCGGTAATCGCCTCCGATGAGTCGCCGCCCGCTCCTACCGCCGTCACTTCTGCTGCCAATTCTTTCCATTTCATATTGAGTTTTATTGTAGATCGTTGCGCTTGTATCGAATGGAATCAGGTATATGATGCTTGCATGAGCGGAGAAAGAATCCCAACTATCTACGGAGAATTACAGAGAAGACTGGGCAGCTTTCCGGTGGGCGACTTTGTGCGGGAATATGCGAAGGCGTATTTGGAAGCGGATGTGGAAACCATCAAGAAACTGCGCGAACTGCTCGGCGTCTCTTCGGCCTCTATTGAACCAGAAGATCACGGTGAACCAGGCGCCAGGATAGGCGCGCCGATTCTACCCCGTCCGCTCTTGAACTCTGGAGCTGTCGCACTTCCGCATCCAAGCGATCCTGAAGCTGATAGATTCTAGTTATTAATCCCGAACTCAAGAAAATCCAGGAGGTCAACCCATGTCCGAATCCAAATTTGTTTACGTAACCTACATCCGCACCACGCCGGAAAAGCTCTGGCGGGCGCTCATCGAGCCTGAGTTTACGCGCCAGTATTGGATGGCGACCACGCAGGAGTCCGAATGGATGCCGGGCTCATCGTGGCGGATTGTCTTTGCCGACGGACGAATGGCCGACAGCGGCGAGATTGTCGCGATTGATCCACTGCGGCGGCTGGCTCTCAAGTGGCGGCATGAGATCAATCCCGCTCTCACCGCCGAGGGCTACTCGCGCATGAGCTATGAACTCGAAGAGCAGGGCGAAGCGGTTAAGCTCACCGTTACGCACACCATGGACGTACCGGAATCGAAGTTCATCCAGGCGGTTTCGGGAGGTTGGCCGATCATTCTTTCCAGCTTGAAAAGCCTGCTGGAGACCGGTGAATCGCTGGAAGTGACGATGCCACCGGCCAAGGGTTTATAGACGATTCCTCAGGCTCATAGACAGGAAACAGGCAGCGGCTTACGCGGCAACCTGCTGTTCGATCATTTGATTGCGCCAAAGTTCGGCTTCAGCCTCCCGGCGAGCCTTCAGCGCGGCGCACTGCCGGCCGGCGGCGTGGTCCCAGCGCAGCAACTGCTGGAGGGCCTCGTCGTAGCGGCCTGCGTTGAGCGCTTTGAGCAGCGTGGAGGAGGCGAGCTTGCCGGCGCCCAAGTTGAAGCAGAAGTCCACCAGTGCATCGAATTGGCCCTGCGTGAGCGGAACCTTTACCAGGCGCTGCACGGCTTGTTCGGCGTCGCGCACATCGCAGAGCAGAAGGTTGGCGGCTTGCTCCTCGTCGATTCCGTTGGGGAAGGAATCCGGATGCAGAAGCCGGTGGCCGTAACCGATGGTGGGCAGACCGGCCACATCCAGATAGACGCGGCTGCGAAAGCCCTCCGATTTTTTAAGTAGTGCCATTCCCGCGGCGTTGATTTTCATTGCTTTCCCCTCCTGCATTTGTTTATCGACAATTTCACGCTAACAGGAGGGGAATAAATTATCTGCAAAGATTGCGCGGAAAGGCAATCATTTGGCCGGAGCCGGAGATTTGCCGGTGAGTGACAGGAAATCATCGCTCAAAGCCGAGAGAGCTTGATCAAAGTTGCGGTCGTGCGTCTTTTGCAGAGTGGCGAATTCAATCCATTCTGTCGTCTCCCAAAGCAAGAAATGGCTCTTCCGGTCGTAGACCGCCAGACGGAAGATGGGGCTGACAGGAGTGGGCCTTTGCATGGTTGAAAGATTGATGGTGTTTTCCAGATGCAGTTCCAGAACCAGATCGGCATCCTTCGGGTCAGTAACCAGATCAAATTTTCCAGATGCCTTCAGCGCCGCATAAAACTGGTTGTAGGCGCGATCCGCGTCGCCGGAGAAAGGGGAAGGGAACATCCCGTTGTCGGAAGCGGCGTTGGCGAGGAAGATCGTTTTGGCGGAAACAATAGCTGAGGGGATAGGTGCCCGCGGCGTAGCGGCTGGCTTTTGGGCTGTGACGGCAACCGCCGTCAACAGTGCGGCGCAAACAACGAAGCGGAAAAGCAAACCAATTCGATTCAAAGAAATTCCTCCAATATGAAGCGGTTTCAACTGTACGAACACCATAGAGTGAGAATTGTTGCGCGCCAAGAAATATCAGCGGGGATTTGCACAAAAAATGTCACATTTATTTTGATGTGGAAATGGCTGTTGATGGGAATTTACTTGTGGAATGTGCAATTTTGGGCAGACTCCTCTCGTGCCTGAATCGCCAACAATTAGGTGAATCAGTATCGAATTGGTAAAATAGGCAGATGGAGAAACGACGAGAACCAGGCAACACGAGCTCAAAATCTTCGTTACGGATTTGGCTGCTCGCGGGAGCTTCCTCTGTAGCACTGGCCGCCGGGGTGATCACAGTCGCCACGCGGACCGTGCATGCGGATGCGCCGCTTCCCCGATTGGCCACGGCGGCTTCCTCCGCGGCCACCGCAACGAGCGCGACGCCGGCTTCGCTGGCGCCTCATCAGCCCGTGGAAACAGCTACGGCTCATGCACTCAAAGGCCTCGCCTCCTGGTACGGCGGCAAATTCAACGGCCGCCATACAGCTAGTGGAGAGCGTTTTGACATGAACGCCATGACCGCCTGCCATCCAACTCTTCCCTTTGGCTCGGTGGTTCGCGTCAAGAACATGGTGAACAAGAGGTCGGTGGTGGTTCGCATTACCGATCGAGGCGCTCTTCAAGAGGGGCGCATCATCGATCTTTCCTTGGCCGCTGCCCAAAAGCTGGCAATGATCAAGTCCGGACTTGCTCCGGTCGAGTTGGAGGTCATCTCGATGGGCAAGACACCTTCCAAAAAATAACCATCCACAATCAGCGGAAGAGCAAAGGCCAGCCTCCGGGCTGGCCTTTGTGGTAAGGGAAGTGATACGCAGCTACGGCGTCACGGTGATGGTGAGCGGTCCTAATGTGGTTGAGCGGCCGCCAGAGTCGATAGCTACCACGGTTACCGCGTGTGTGCCAATTGAAAGTGTAGCCGCCGATGCGATGAGCTGGTAGCCGGAGTTTGCCCAGGTGGGCATGTTGAAGTATGCCGCCACATCCGGGCGGGCGATGCTCAGAGCTGGCGTGCCAAAGTAAACTCCATCCACGTAAACTTTGACGTTGGCGAGCGGCGAACCATCCACTGGGTCGGCGACCCAGCCTTTGACCAGAAGAGAATCGGTCTGTGGAAGAGTGCTGCTGCCAGTGACCGAGTCGATGGCTGCATCAAGAGAACCGACTGGCGGGCCACCAGTGACGGTGATGGTGAGCGGTCCTAATGTGGTCGAGCGGCCGCCAGAGTCGATAGCCACCACGGTTACCGCGTGTGTGCCAATTGAGAGTGTGGCCGCCGATGCGATGAGTTGGTAGC
Organism: uncultured Occallatibacter sp.; assembly: GCA_964644105.1. Classification (GTDB taxonomy): domain Bacteria; phylum Acidobacteriota; class Terriglobia; order Terriglobales; family Acidobacteriaceae; genus Telmatobacter. The sequence continues at coordinate 3,878 of CAZXVX010000215.1, forward strand.
CGGAGTTTGCCCAGGTGGACTTGTTGAAGTATGCGGCTACATCCGGGCGGGCGAGCCCCAGAGTGGGCGTGCCAAAGTAAACTCCATCCACGTAAACTTTGACGTTGCCGAGCGGCGAACCATCCACAGGATCGGCAGCCCAGCCTTTGACCAGAAGAGAATCGGTCTGTGGAAGAGTGCTGCTGCCAGTGAC
>CAZXVX010000215.1:4170-4862 GCA_964644105.1 uncultured Occallatibacter sp.
CGAGTCGATGGCCGCATCCAGAGAACCGACTGGCGGGCCACCGGTGACGGTGATGGTGGGCGGTCCTAATGTGGTTGAGCGGCCGCCAGAGTCGATAGCCACCACGGTTACCGCGTGTGTGCCAATTGAAAGTGTGGCCGCCGATGCGATGAGCTGGTAACCGCTATTCGTGTAAGCCGTGTTTTTGTAGTACGCCGCCACATCCGGGCGGGCGATGCCCAGTGTGGGCGTGCCAAAGTAAACTCCATCCACGTAAACTTTGACGTTGGCGAGCGGCGAACCATCCGTTTGGTCGGCAACCCATCCGCTGACCTCAATCGAATCCGTCTGCGGAATTGTGCTGCTACCAGTTTTGCTGTCCTCTGCCGAGTCGATATTTCCTATAGGCGGAGGAAGATTTATGGTGTAGGTGGCGGATGCAACCGGGGAGGATGAGTATCCTGAGGCCACGGCAATGGCCTGTAGAGTTTCTGTGACTGAGACCGAAATCGCGGCCGAGTAAAGATTGGAGCTTGTCGTGGGCGTGCTTCCGTTGGTGGTGTAGTAGATGGTTGCGCCGGTGGTTGCGTCAGAAAGTGTGACCGTTTGTGCCGTCGTGTAGGTTCCGGTTGCGACAGAAAACGTGGGCGTGGCTGCGGGCGGGGTCATTGTATAGGCGGCGGTTGCAACCGATGAAGCCGAATAGCCCGTGG
>CAZXVX010000216.1:0-4763 GCA_964644105.1 uncultured Occallatibacter sp.
CCCGGCCGCATCTTCATCGTTTGGCGCTCCTCGTCCGTCTCCCATGGATTCTACAAGGAAGGAGTGGGATTGGCGCAGTTTTTGAGTGGCGACCTTAAAATCTGCCATGGCAAAGTCCCGGCACGATACACTCTTCCCATGATCCACAATGGCCGCAGCCGCAAACTTCCCTTTGATCCTGATGAAGCGCTCACGCATCTTCGCGCGAAAGACGCCAAGCTGGCTGCGCTGATCGACCGCGCCGGCCCCTTCACCCTCAAGCTCGACGCGCAGCAATCGCCCTTCGAGTCGCTGCTGGAGTCGATCCTTTATCAACAGTTGAACGGCAAAGCCGCAGCCACCATCCACGGTCGGGTGCGCGAGTTCTACGGCGGCAATCCCACGCCGCAACTGCTGCTCGACACACCCGACGAGGTGCTGCGTTCAGCCGGCGTCTCCGGCAACAAGTCGCGCGCGCTGAAAGACTTGGCCGCGCGCACGCTGGATGGAACCGTCCCCACTCATGCGGCAATCAATAAAATGACCGACGCCGAGATCGTTGAGCGGCTCACCCAGGTTCGCGGCATCGGTCCGTGGACCGTGGAGATGCTTCTAATCTTTCGTCTCGGACGACCCGACGTTCTGCCGTCCACCGATTACGGCGTGCGCAAAGGCTTTGCGCTCACCTTTCAGCGCCTGCCCAAAACCCGCCCGCTGGCTGCCGAAGATTTGCCCAAGCCGGAAGTGCTGCTCAAGCGCGGCAAGCGTTGGGCGCCCTTCCGCTCCGTGGCCAGTTGGTATCTGTGGCGCGCCTGCGATCTGGCTAAGGCCACAGCCCCGGCCAGCCGATAACCTCTACAATGGTCGGAAAATGACTATCTCAATACAAGAGATGACGAATTTTACATAGTTGCACGAAAGTCTAATCTGAACGGGTTGCATTCAGACTCCAAGGTGAAGAGGGATCATATGATTTCTATTTCTACCGATTTCACAATGCGTCTAGCTTTCGCCTCGTAGATTCCTCTCATAGGTGCATCGGGAGGCCCGCAGACCAAATGTGCAATTGGATTCGAGCAGTTTTGTGGGGCTTCTTCTGGTCGCCTTTCCAACCAAAACCCCTCGGCACGCAGTAATCGCACGGGTATTCTCGCTATTTTTCTTCCGTCAAACATCGGGAGTGCCTTGAGTTCCTCAAGAGAGATTTCACCCTCAATGAAGCATGAGTTTTCATAGTTCGAATCCATCAACGAATCGGTTGTCGGACGCTCACGGCCACCCTTCATTGTGACCCACTTGCTATGTAGTACACGCAGGACCGTGTCTCCTGCACCTACACTCGGATCATCCTTGGTTGGTGGCATCGTATTAATTACACCTAGCTGTCAAGCATCCACTTTAGTGGGTCGGTAACCCGGTTCGGAACCAAAACTTCAATTGCCCCATCGTCGGACACCTCGTCATCTTCGACTTTGAAGAACCAAGTCTCCCCTGCGGGGTCTAAGAAGAATTTCACCTCCTTCAGACCAAGCGACCAAGTGATGCTTAGACCGCCCCCTGAAACAGGGGAAATGACTGGAGACGGCAAATTCTCGATCTCAATCGAAGAAAGCACCATACGTGCCCGCATCGCAGTTTGCTCCGCAATTCGCAAATCCCCTAAGCCCGGGATTAACTCACCGGACCGCTCGATATCCCGTACTTGCGTGAGAGCGGAGTAAAACCACGGTGAACCGTTCAAGTTCGCCGTAGTTGTAATTTGAGGAGCTGAAATTGGCCAGCTCGTCATAGTTGCCGCGTCGAGTGAAGAATTTGAAATGAACATCGGTATCATTTTTTCCCCCAGATGAAGTGAGCGGTTTCACTCGTAAAATCGCTGAAGCCTTGGACAACCGCTTCACGGCCCGCGTCGAGCCAGCCGAGGATATCTAGATCGTCAGAAGATCTCGGCCTTCCAAGCGCGGTTACCGAAAGCTGGATAATCTCGGCACCATCCCCTTTACGGATCCCCGGCTGAGACAGAAAATGGAGTGTTCCAAGATCATTTGGCAACATGTATGATGTTGCAAATGTCGCCATTTGTGTTCGTGTTAGAAGTGGACTCATGTTCCCCTTCGACCAAATTGGATAAAGCTCACTTAAGTCATTGAAATCATGCCACTCACGACCACGAACGAACTGGTTTATGTAGGTCACCTCACACTGCCAGACATCCGGTGGTAACAGGCTAGCTTTTTGAAGAAAAGCCTTGAACCTCGACCAATCTTGCTGGAAGCGGGGCCGAATGAACTCGTAATGAAGATAGTCCGGGGAACTCTCGGTCTTTCTCCAATTTCGAAGAAAACAATCATTCTGAACTTGAAGAAGTTGTGTGCTCTGCTGATTGATGAACCAGCACCGTACTGGCATACCGGAGAAATCGGCATCTGAAGCCGTAAACTGAATGGCCGGGACATTCCCGATCGGCGGCCGCAACTCCTGCACCGGGTAATCCTCCAGGAACTCCTGCAACAGAAGCCCATAGTGAAAAACGTTCCAACCAGCAATCGGGGCAAACTTCACTCCGACTGCAGTCTCAATCGCTGGCGGATTCTCAAAATCAGGCAATGTCCGAACCATCATACCCCTCAAAAACTGGAACAATTCATTTTACACGCGTCTGGCCTGATCGGTCTGTGTTCATTGCGCTCAAATATATTTTGTACAAAACATGCGAAATATACAATAATAGAATGTGTACTGTTGGCAAATATGGTACCTATTTAATGAAAATGATGTGTCGTCTAACAATAAGTGCGACATGTAAATATCTCGCAGATATTGTGAATCGTATTTTTTACAGCTATGAATTAACGGTCATAACCAAGCATGGCAAAGACCTAGCTGCCATTGTATCGATTGAGAAAATATTCGCTGAAAGCGATATTTTACAGAAAAAGAAACTATAAAAGGTTGAACAGTCTTAAGCACCGATATTGACTGTTTCCCCTTAATTATGAGTCTCTTGCAAGAAATTTCATGAACTCGAATTAGTCCGCTAGCTGCGGAAGATTTGCCCAAGCCGGAAGTGCTGCTCAAGCGCGGCAAGCGTTGGGCGCCCTTCCGCTCCGTGGCCAGTTGGTATCTGTGGCGCGCCTGCGATCTGGCTAAGGCCACAGCCCCGGCCAGCCGATAACCTCTACAATGGTCGAAGACGCGGCTCACAAGCAAAGGGACAGGCAAGCATGGCGGCAAACAAGCGATTCATCTGCATTCACGGGCATTTTTATCAGCCGCCGCGCGAGAATCCATGGCTGGAGACGGTGGAGACACAAGACACCGCCGCGCCCTATCACGACTGGAATGAGCGCATTTGCGCGGAGTGCTACTCGACCAACGGCGCGGCGCGCATCGTCAATAACAAGAACAAGATCACGCGCATCGTCAATAACTATGCGCGCATCAGCTTCAACTTCGGCCCTACTCTGCTGAGCTGGCTGATGGAGAACGCCCCGCGCACCTATCGCATGATTTTGGACGGCGAGCGGCGCAGCCGCAAATCTTTCGGTGGCCATAGTTCGGCCATGGCCCAGGTCTACAATCATATTATTTTGCCGCTTGCCAATCGCCGCGACCGCATCACGCAGATCCGCTGGGGCATCGCCGATTATCAGCACCACTACGGCGTTCTGCCCGAGGGGATGTGGCTGGCTGAAGCCGCCGCTGACAACGAATCGCTCGAACTGATGGCCCAGCATGGCATCAAATTCACCGTGCTCGCACCGCACCAGTGCAAGCGATTTCGCAGCTTGAAAGACGGCGGAAACTGGACCGAGACACCCAACTCGAGCGTGGACACCACTCATCCCTATCTGGTTCGGTTCGCTTCAGGCGCATCCATCGCTGTCTTTTTCTACGACGGCCCCGCCTCGCGCGCCATCGCCTTCGAAGGGCTGCTCAACTCCGGTGAGGCCCTCAGTGGTCGACTCAAGTCCGGCTTTGAGTACAACTCAAGCCCGCAATTAGTGCATGTGGCCACCGACGGAGAGTCGTACGGCCACCACCACAAGTACGGCGAAATGGCGCTGGCCTATGCGCTCAAGCTGCTGGAAGAAGATCCCACTGTCAATCTGACCAACTACGGCTGCTTTCTAGAGCAGTTTCCGCCCGAGTTTGAGGCCGAAATCGTTGAAAATACCTCCTGGAGCTGCATTCATGGCGTCGAGCGCTGGCGCTCCGATTGCGGCTGCAACGGCGGTCACGGAGGCTGGAATCAGGCCTGGCGCACTCCGCTGCGGCTCGCGCTGAATGAGCTGCGCGATGCTCTGATCCCGCTCACGGAAGCTGCCGGCGCACAGCTCTTCAAGGATGTTTGGGAGGCCCGCGACGAATATATCGAGGCTGTCCTCGATCACAGTCCGCAAACCGTGGAACGCTTCTTCCGTAAACATCAACTCCACCCACTCTCTGTGCTGGAGCGCGTAACCGCCTTGCAATTGATGGAGATGCAGCGCCATACTCAGCTCATGTACACCAGTTGTGGCTGGTTTTTTGATGACCTTTCCGGCATCGAAACCGTGCAGATCATCGCCTATGCAGCGCGCGTGCTGCAACTGGCGCAGGAGATCTTTGGAGAGCAAGCTGCCCCGCTGGAGCCGGCCTTTCGCCTGCGACTGACCGAGGCGCACTCCAACGTGGCCGCGGCCGGCGACGGCGAGAAGATTTACCTTGAACAAGTAGCCACCAAACTGTTGGGATTGGAGCAGGTGGCCGCGCACTACGCCATCAGCTCGATCTTTTCCTCC
>CAZXVX010000217.1:0-4750 GCA_964644105.1 uncultured Occallatibacter sp.
CCGCCGCCGTTCACGTGCAGCACGGCGTCAACCGCCTGGGCAAGCGGCTGCATTATTACTTCAACTACTCAGGAAGCGAAGCCAGGTTCACCTACGCCTATGCCGCCGGCGTCAATCTGCTCAATGGAAAGCCGGTTGCCAAGGCCGCGGAAGTGACTTTGCCGCCGTGGGACCTGGCGATTATCGAAGAGTAAAGGAAAACAGGCACAAAAAAATAGGGACAGCCTTGGATGCTGTCCCTCATTTTTGTGCGATCTCAATCAACTGAATACTGAGAACTGGCTTTTGTTACGCCCCCAGATACTCGACATGGACGTAGGTTCCCAGGCGGACGTTGTAGGCCAGATAGTAGCCGATGTGGTCCGGGTCTTCGTAGATCACGATCTGATCTGTGCCCCAAAGCCAGCCGTCGCAGAAGGCAATGTCAAAGGGCGCCACGTTCCAGTACCAGCCGTTGAACCAGAAGCGATCGGGTCCGCCGCCCTCGATGCGCCAGACGTGATGCGGGCCAAAGCCGCCAGTGAAGCGGCCATGCGCAAAGGGGTGGTCCAGATGATAATTCGCGTCGTCGCGGCCGGTGTCGTGGCCGACCCATGTCTTGCCATCGACGTGCGGGACGTTGGGGTGGCCGTCCTTGTCGCTGTAGTTGCGCTTGGGATCGGCGGCATGGGGCGCTGCTGTGTAGGGCTTGGGGCCGCTCTTGGGAGCTGCCTGATGGGTTCCGCTGCCCGTGGAGCGTGCTTCCCCTTCATGATGCTGCGCGTAGGCTGGAATAGAGAGTACCAGCAAAGTGGCCAATGCGATCTGAATATGTTTCATTTCGTCCTCCGAATGTTTATGGCGAAAACGGTGTAACTCGACATCGTTCCGCCATTGTGTGAGTCATTGTTAACTTCATTCAATAGAACCCGGCGCACGATGGCAAGTTGCGTTGCGAGTATTAAAAAATGAAAACCCTTCATGATTTTGTTTGACAACCCACGGCATTTTTGTTCAACTTACCAAGATAGTCATTGAAGTTTTAACTGTCTTCTGTAGATGAAGATGCCTCCAATATGCTTACTCAGCTTCTCCGATTTTTCAAGAACTTTTTCCTAAAGGTGAATCCATGAACCTCAAAGCAGGCGTTCTTGCAGTTTTATGCCTCGCGCTCCTTGGCTCCGCTCTTCCTGCCGCCGCCGATAACATTGTCGTGAATGGCGACTTTTCCGCTGGCCCAACCGAGGGCAGCGGCGCGGGCTGGACCGACAATCTGAACGTCTACGGTTACGGAATCTGGGGCTTTGTCTATTTGGGAGACCATGGCGATCCCAACATATCGGATGCGCTCACCGGTTGCCAGGGAGAGATCTGCATCGATGGCTCTGGAGTCTGGCTAGGCTCGCTCTCCCAGCTTCTTCCCACCAACGCCGGCGATAGCTATACCCTCTCCTTCCTCTACAATGCAGGGAGCGGCAGCCCGAATGAACTCCAGGTTCTCTTTGGCGGATCAGTCGTGGAGGACCTGTTGAACCTCGACAGCGACACCTTTGCTACCTATACAATTTCGGGGTTAGTTGCCACTTCTACTTCGACAGAACTCGAATTCCTCGGTCGCGAAGATACGAGCGATCTCGCGTTGACCGAAGTCAGCGTCACGGATGACGGCCCAGCCCCTACTCCGGAACCATCCAGCCTCTATCTCCTTGGTTCTGGCCTGGCGGGCTTGCTGGCCTTGGCTCGTCGCAGAATGAAGGCTTAAGTTCATTCTGCTGGCTGGTTACCCAGCTGGGGCCTATATCCATTAGCTCCAAATGATTGGGCGCCTGGTCTCGATCTTGAGACCTGAGGCGCCCATAAATCGCAACTCGCCACATTCACTCGCTGACTATACCCGCCGCCATGCGTAGAGCGGGAAGTGATTGGCCAGCTCAGCCACCTCCAGGCGAATCTTTTCGAGTGCCGCATCGTCGTTGCGCTGGTCGAGAGCCCGGACAATCCAGGCAGCAATCAGCAGCATCTCCGGCTCCTTCATGCCGCGTGTGGTCATGGCGGGCGTGCCGACGCGGATGCCGGAAGCCTTCATCGGCGGATTCACGTCGAAGGGAATGGTGTTCTTGTTCACCGTGATGCCGGCCTTGCCCAGCGCCAGCTCAGCCTCCGAGCCAAGAATGCCCTTGGCAAAGACGTCCACCAGCATCAGGTGATTGTCCGTGCCGCCGGAGACGATGCGGAAGCCGGCCTCCTTGAGCGCCGCGGCCAGCACCTTGGCATTGGCCACAATTTGTGCTGCGTAGGCCTTGAACTCCGGCCGGAGCGCCTCACCCAGCGCCACCGCTTTGGCCGCCACAATGTGCATCAGCGGCCCGCCCTGCTGGCCGGGAAAGACCGACCGGTCGATCTCTTTGCCGATGGTCTGCTCGGGCTTTTCGCCCACTTGATAGTCCTTGCCGCAGACGATCAATCCGGCGCGTGGTCCGCGCAGCGTCTTGTGGGTGGTGGTGGTGGTGATGTGCGCGTGGGGCACCGGAGAGGGATGAACGCCGCCCGCCACGAGACCTGCAATATGCGCCATATCAAAGACGTACGTTGCGCCCACATTGTCGGCAATGGCGCGCATCCGCTCGAAATCCCAAAATCTTGGATAAGCGCTGCCGCCTCCGATGATAACCTTGGGCCGCTCCCGCTCAGCCACCTCTTCCATCTGGTCGTAGTCGATCAGCTCAGTGTCCTTGCGCACGCCGTAGAAGGTGGTCTTGTAAAGCTTGCCGCTGAAGCTGAGCTTGTGCCCATGGGTCAGATGGCCGCCGTGCGCCAGGTCGAGGCCCAGGATCGTGTCGCCCGCCTTGATCACCGCGCCATACGCCGAGGCGTTGGCCTGTGAGCCGGAGTGCGGTTGCACGTTGGCGTACTCCGCGCCGAACAGCTCCTTGGCCCGGTCGCGCGCCAGATTCTCCACCACGTCGGCATACTCGCAACCGCCATAGTAGCGCCGTCCCGGGTAGCCCTCGGCGTACTTGTTGGTAAAGATGGAGCCAGCCGCCTCGAGCACCGCTTCAGAGACAAAGTTTTCGCTGGCGATCATCTCCAGCCCTTCATGCTGGCGAAGGGTTTCGTGGTCGAGCGCGGCGGCCACAACGGGGTCTGCTTGGGCTAGGGTCAGGGAGATGCGATCTGTCATATTGAAATTCTAGCGCCTTTTCCCGCTCTGTTGTGGTTGTGCATTTGATTGAAAGAATAAAGAATAGAAACTGATCCATGTTAAGGTAAAAACCAGAATGAACAATTGTGTTAGTTCTCTTCGTCTCCATGCCGTCCGCCGGAAGTTGGCTGCGCCTGTCCTGCTTCTTTGTCTCGGCTTTGCCGCCACGCAGGCTAAGGCGCAGAGCATCGGCTATGAAGGGCCTACGGGCATCTTTGTCACTCCGCTCGCGCTGGTTGCCACTTCTCCCGCCAAGGGTGTGGGCCTGCCTTCGGTCGGCTACCACTTCCTGGCCGGCGGTCCAGTCATCGGCGACTATAGCACCATCTCCACCACGGTCGGCTTCGCCAAGCGCTTCGAGGTTGGTTATACACATGAACTTCACAGCGCGCCCGGCGGCAGCCTGACCGGGTTGGGACCAACCTTTACGCCGTTGTGGGACTCAGGCCTGGACATCGTCCACTTCAAGGCCAACATTACGCCTGGATTCCTCTCCAAGGCAGGTACTTTTTCCGTGGGTGGCGTTTACCGATTTAACGACCAGATCGGCGTCAACATCAACAACCTAACCGCAAAGCTGATTGCGAGCGCCAAAATCACTCCGATCAACGCGGAACAGAAGACTGCCGACGGCGACGTTTATCTGGTGGGAACCAAAATCATTACCCAAGTCAGCAAGCAAGTGCCGATCATCGTCTCCGTCGGCTTGCGCGGAACCAATGCCTCGCTGTGGGGCCTGGGCGGCAACTCGCCCGGCTTTGAAGGCAAGGCCTTTGGCTCGGCTGCCTTGGTCATCCCCGGCCCCGCCAAGAGCACAATCATTCTGGCTTCGGAGGTTTCCGAGCAGCCGCAGCATATCTTTTCAGCCACAGCCGCAGCCACTTTCGGCTCCGCCAGAGCTGCCACGCTCTTCGATCTTCCCACCTCCGAATCCTATGCCGTGCGGCTGGTGCCCTTCGCCAAGATAAAGCTCGACATTGACGCCGCCGTGCTGCACTCGGGCGGCTATATTGACAACTCTCTGCTGAACAAGTTGGCTGGCGGCAGGGTCGACCTGGACATGCGCTCGAGCCTTGCCTTCGCTGTTTCCTACGGGTTTTAGAAACAGGAAGCAGGGAAGTGGGTTGGTTCCTCACATTGTCGTCGGTACGGAATCGATCAAGCCGTACCGCCGGCCTCCCGGTCGTGGTCCCCAACGAGTGGTAATTGCTCGTTGGGGTGATTGGCCGGCTGTCGCTTGCCCCCGGGACCACGCCTCTCTGCCCGCTTATGAAAGAATCTCTCCAGGCAGGTGCTCCATGGCTTTGAGCAATCAATTCCTCCGCTTGATCGGGATGATGCTTTTGACGGGATCTCTGGCTGTGGCCACCGTGCGTGCCCAGTCTCCTGGTGTCAGGCTAACTCCGGCAGTGGTCGTGGCGGGCTCGCCGGAGCTGATCCGGATTCAGGTTAGCGGTGTGGCGTCCATTGACGGCGAATGGCTGGGACGCAAGCTGGAGTTCTTCCGCGGACGTGATGGGCGCGCCTGGTTTGCGCTCGCCGGAGTGGATGTGGAAGCGGCCGTTGGGC
>CAZXVX010000218.1:0-4729 GCA_964644105.1 uncultured Occallatibacter sp.
GCGAGATCGACAGAGAGGACGGCCATCGTCCTAACACTATGCCGCCGGTTGACGCTGGACAAGGTCAGAGGCTGCTAAATTGTGCGAAGTTTGACGCAATTGAAACCGTGCGCCGAAACGGAACAGGTCAGGTCAGCGGCTCCTGGTAGTGCTCAACAACAGGAAATGGATCATAAAAGTGATGCAAAAGCTGCTTCCATTCTCTGTATTCAGGTGAGCCGCGAAATCCAGTCGTATGGGCTTCCAGGGTCTTCCACTCCACCAGTAGAATGTACCTGTTTGCCTTTTCCACACAGGATCGGAGCTGATGGGAGCAATAGCCCGGCATTCCGCTGAGGATCAGCGAAGCCTGTTTGAAGGCAGATTCAAAAGCCTCTTCTTGCCCGGCAACTACATCAAGAATTGCAACTTCCAGAATCATGAGGTTCTCCGTCTTCCAACAGCAAAGCGATAGCTTCCACTACAGTATCATTGCCGTTGCCCGGTAGCCCCGGTTGGGGCTGGACAAGCTCAGAGGCTGCCAAAATATGCGAAGATTAACGCAATTGAAACCATTTGCCGAAACGGGTCGGCGTTGAAGTTCCCGCTGAAGTGCAATCACTAGACTGCCTGTGGTGCGTCGCTCGGCAAGCCGGTCCAAAAGATTGTTCAGAAAAAATCAATACGAGAGCACAACTATTAGAGAGAGGCAGGGTTCTCTTTAATTAGCAGTTCAACTTTGAGGAGCACTTCATGCAATTGTCCTGGCTAGCGCTTCGCCCGCTCTTTCTCTGCTCACTTGTCCTTTCAGCTTCGGTTTCCGCGCAGCAGGCAGCGCTGCCAGCCTCAACCGGAGTGAATCAGAACCAACTGACAACGCTGCATGGAACAGTGCATCCGCTGGCTCGGCCGGAGTCTGATCAAGGGGTGGTGGCCGATGACTTCCCGGTGCGCCGCCTGTTGCTGCAGATGGCTCGACCGGCTGATCGCGAGCAGGCGCTGCAACAGTTCCTGAGCGACGCGCATACGCCCGGCTCGGCGAGCTATCATCAGTGGCTGACGCCGGAGGAGTTTGGCTCTCGCTTCGGCGCGCGCGACGAGGATACGCAAGTTGTGACGAACTGGCTTGAGTCACAGGGCTTTACCGTGGCGCGGGTGGCCAAGGGCAAAACTCTTATAGAGTTCTCTGGAACCGCCGGGCAGATTCGCACCGCGCTGCACACTGAAATTCACCGATATAACGTGCAGGGCGAAACGCACTACGCCAACGCCAGCGAGATCAAGATTCCAGCCGCACTGGCGCCCTTGGTGGGCGGCTTTTCACCGCTCAATGATTTCTATGCCAAGCCGCAGATCGAAGTTGCGGGCAAGGCTTTGTATGCGCACGACACCAAAAAAACGACTCCGCTATGGACGCTGCCCAATCCCTACGGCACATCAAATCTTAATGCCTATACCGTCGCGCCGGAAGACTTTTACACGCAGTACGATCTGGCTCCGCTGTATAAAGCCGGCGTGAATGGCACGGGGCAGACCATCGGCATCATCAACGAATCGAATATCAATCTGAGTTTGGTGCAGGCCTATCAGAGCTTTTTCGGGCTGACCGGCAATCTGCCGCAGGTGATTATCGATGGCGACGATCCGGGTGATCTTCCGAGTGTGGATGTGGAGGCCTATCTGGATGTTGAGTTGAGCGGCGCCGTTGCGCCTCAGGCGAATGTGAACTTGTATATCGCCGGGGCCAGCAACCTGATCGATCCGCTGGAGCTGGCGGCGTTGCGCGCGGTGGATGACAACCAGGCTTCGGTGCTGAGCGTGAGCTTTGGCGACTGCGAAGCCAATCTCGGCAATGCCGGAAACCAGTTCTGGGCGGGCTTGTGGGAGGAGGCGGCGGCGCAGGGGCAAACGGTCTTTGTCTCTTCTGGCGACACCGGATCGGTATGCAGTCCAATTGCGACTACTGTCTCGGTGAGCGGCTTGACTTCGACTCCATGGAATGTATCGGTGGGCGGCACGGACTTTTATTACTCGGATTACGCCACCGGAGGCGCCAGCGCGACCAGCCTGTGGAACCAGACGAACGATAGCAATTTTGGATCGTTGATTGCTCCATTGCCCGAGCAGCCATGGGACGATTCCTTTGGCTTTGATGTAATTGCCGACGGCTTCGCGCGAAACGAATACGCGGCTGGCGGAGGGGGCGCGAGCAGTTGCAGTTCGGGAAACGTCACCACCGGCACTTGCACCAGCGGCTATGCCAAACCGGTTTGGCAGACCGGCCCCGGCGTGCCCAAAGACGGAGTGCGCGATCTGCCCGACGTTTCGCTCTTTGCCTCCAACGGAGCCAATCTCAGCGCCTACGCCATCTGCGCATTCGCTGGCGATTGCGCGGCTGGGTCGGGCAACAACGCTGAAGTGCTGCTGGTTGGCGGCACCTCGGCTTCGTCGCCGGCGATGGCCGGCATCATGGCGCTGATCAACCAGAGATATGGACGGCAAGGACAGGCCAATTACACACTCTATCCGCTTGCTCAACAGAAGCCGGCGGCCTTTCATGACATCACCGTAGGCACCAACAGCTTTCCTTGCATCGAAGGTGGAAGTGAGACGTGTGTCACCGAGTGGAACGGCATCATCGGCACGTCACAATATGCAGCCGGCCCCGGTTACGATCAGGCCAGCGGGTTGGGATCGGTGGATGCAAATGTACTGGTGAATGACTGGAACTCGCTCACCTTCCGCGCCACAACCACCTCCCTCCAGCTCTCCAAAAGCAACGTTACGCATGGCACGCCGATCAATCTATCAACGACCGTTGCTCCCAGCTCCGGCTCCGGCACGCCAACCGGCGATGTAGCCATCCTGACCAATTCGACGGTGCCCTTCTCCCAATCACAAACCTATATCTCCTTGAGCAACGGCACAGGCAGCAGCAGCGTAAATTATCTCCCCGGCGGAAGCTATCAGGTGACCGCTCGTTATGGCGGAGACGGCAGCTTTGCCAGTAGCACATCGGCGCCTGAGACATTGACCATCACGCCGGAGAAATCGAATATCAACTTCTCCGTGGTCAGCGACTACAACAATGTATTGCTCATCACCGGCGGCACGGTGGTTTACGATATGCCGCTCGCGCTGATGATTCAACCCACTAGTGCCAGCGCCAAATCAGGCACCAGCGACGGCATCGCCACCGGAACGGCCACCTTCACCATCGACTCGACCACTGTGACCGTGGCGCTGAATGCCGCGGGCATCGCCACCTGGACGCCTCCAGTTCTGGCGGTTGGTACCCACACCGCCAGCGCCAGCTATTCGGGCGACGCAAGCTACGCAGCCTCCTCAAGCACTTCTCCGGTCACCTTCACCGTAACGCCGGGAGAAACTTACCTGTATGGTTACTTGATCGGACAATATACCTATCAATTGTCCGCCGGTGGCGAAGAAATCCCGGCTTATTTCATGAATCCCGGCGGCGATCTTACTCTCAGCGTAACCGTGAAGGGCGATAGCAACTCCACGCAATACCCGCTGGGCACGCCCGCTCCCACCGGAACTGTACAGATATGCCTGGTTACTTATCCAGGTATCAATGACAATTGCCAGTACAGCTTGGTGACTTCGCAAACGGTGCCGCTCGTCCCGTTGAGTGGAGCATTCGCTCAGGAATCGGTCGCGGTTGCAACCTTTACCAATCTCGGTCCGGGAGCGGATGGCTACTACTTCTTCAACGCCGTTTATAGCGGAGATTCCGTCTGGGGCAGCGGCAGCATGATGGATATTTCGCCCATCAACATTCAGACTCTGCCCACCTACGCGCCCTCGACTTCGGTTCTGAGTATCTCGCCGACCAGCATCTCCGGCACGCAGACGGCTAAGGTTACCGCCACCATCACCGGATCGGGAAACAACGGAACTTCACCTGTCGGAGAAATCGACTTCTACAACAACGATGTCTTGATGACCTACTGTTTCTGGCCGGCAAACAGCGGGGTGGCGGGCTCGACGACCACCTGCACCTTTGATGTGAATCCTTTGTGGTTCAACATGAACGGAGCCAATCAGCTCCAGACGGTCTACTGGGGCGACCAGGCAAACGGCCCATCGCTGAGCAATGTGGTCAACTTTACCGCAACGCAATCGGCGGGCGACTTTATGCTGGCGCCGCAAAGCCCGCTGATTACGCTGCAGCCTGGAGCCTCCGGTACCGTCCTGTTGAATCTGCAATCGGAAAGCAACTTCAACGGCACGGTAGCCATGAGCTGCACGCCCTCCTCCACCGACTTCAGTTGCAGCGTGAACAGCGCGGTCGCGCTGAACGGCGCAGCCACGGCAACCCTGGTCATCAATGCCACGGAGCAGACCGCCGCATTGGTTCAGCCGATGCGCAGCGGCCAAGCCCACTGGCCGATGGCGGCCGGAATGTTGGCCTTTGTCCTCTTCCTCACGGGCGGCAAGGCGCGGCGCAATCTGGTGCGGAATCTGCTGCTTGGCTTCGCTCTAGTGGTGGCCTTCAGCGTCTCCGGCTGCGGCGGCGGCAGTAGCGGCGGTGGAAAAGGCGGCGGTGGAAACAACACTCCAGCCGGCACCTACAACGTGGTCGTCACCGCCACGGCCAATGGCATCGTGCACAACACCAAGATCACCGTGATCGTTCCTTGAAATTGACAACGCGGGTCACAAAAGGCCCGCGTTGCTGTATACTGGTGAAGGCCTTAAGAAGGCAGGGGAAGCCTTGTCTCACGGG
>CAZXVX010000219.1:0-4729 GCA_964644105.1 uncultured Occallatibacter sp.
AAGTACCGCCGTGGGAGGCGAACGTCAAGCTGCTTGATTCACTTGCGGATTACCATGACCCAAGCATAGTCGCGTTTGTGGCGGCGGAGAAAACGCGTCTCCTGAGCGTACTCGACATTGTACGGCAGCGTGAGGCATCAGAGGAGAGGCACGAAAATGAGCGGTTTGAATAGGAAAATGCAGTTTTGGGACGGCGGAGTAACGCCCATTGGGAGGTTCTCACGCGCCTATGAGTTCTGAAATGCGGGTACAGTAGCGGTTCACCCGTCAGCTTTTGCCTACCACGCCAAACTGGGTTAACCACCGCTCGCTCAACTATTTAGGACTACGGTAAACTATACTTGCATATTGTTTAATATCAATAACTTATCGCGTTGGCGACCGACTCATAATCCCTTGGTTCGGGGTTCGAATCCCTGCAGGCCCACCATAATTTCAACAACTTGGAACTTTAAGCCAGTCGAATTTAGCGGTACGCAAGCAAGGCGCTGGTTGCCACAATGTTCAGGATGGCCAGCGGCATCAGCCAACGCCAGCCAAAGTTCATCAGTTGGTCATAGCGGAAGCGCGGCAGCGTCCCGCGCACCCACACATACAAAAAGAGGAAGCAAAAAACCTTCAGCACAAACCAGAAGAGCGAGAGGCCCGCGTCGAAAAAGACATTCTCGAAGGGCGGAATCAGATTGCCCAGCGGGCTGGTCCAGCCGCCCAAAAACAGCAGCGTAGCCACGCAACCCACGGTAATCATGTTGGCATACTCGGCCATGAAAAACATGGCGAACTTCATCGAGCTGTATTCGGTGTGATAGCCGCCGGTCAGCTCAGACTCAGCTTCGGGCAGATCGAAGGGCGAGCGATTGGTCTCCGCGTAGGCCGCCGTCAGATAGATGAAGAAAGCCACGAACTGAAAGCCGCCAAAGATATTCCAGGTCGCGATGCCGCGCGTAGCCTGCTGCTCAACGATCACCCGCAGATTAAGCGAACCGGCGCGCAGCACGACGCCGACCAGCGAAAGCCCCAGCGCCAATTCATAGCTGACCAACTGCGCCGAGGAGCGCAGCGCGCCCAGCAGCGAATACTTGTTGTTCGACGACCAGCCGGCCAGCGCAATGCCGTAGACGCCAATCGAAGTGACGCCCAGAATAATCAGCAGGCCGACATTCACATTGGCAATTTGAAATGGCTGCGCGCTCCCGGCATTCAAGATCGGCTCGCCGAAGGGCACCACGCCAATGGAGATCAGCGCGCAGCCCAGCGCGATGATCGGCGCAATCAGATAGAGCGGCCGGTAGACGCCTGTGGGGATGATGTCCTCTTTGAGGAAGGACTTTGCGCCGTCCACGAGCGGCTGCAAAAGCCCGAAGGGACCCACGCGGCACGGCCCCCAGCGGTTCTGGATGCGGCCAACGAGCTTACGTTCGAGCAGCACAGTGTAGGCGACCGCGAGCAGCATCACCACCGTCACCACGGCTACCTTCAGCACGCTCCATAAGATGAATTGCAATATCGTCATGCAGGTTTAACCTCGGTTAGCTCTTCAAAATCTAGTTTTGTGTTCAGCATATTATTTGTATGCCATATTCTTAAGGCTTTACTTCGCTCGAAAAAACCCATTATTACGAGAATAAAACCCGCCGCGATATAAGAAGTCTCGGCGGAACACAGTATTAGAGACTCGGTCTCGTCGTCCGAGTAGTCTGGCACAATTGTTCCTTCGGAGTTGAATCGTCGGACTAATTGTTCATAACCAGTATGAGTAAATCCATTTAATGGTGTCCAGAACTTGTCAATGATCGATTGTAAACCCCCTTTTGCTTGATATGCATCATCAACTTGTTTTGTCATATTCTTGAACTTCAATTTTCCAAAAAGATCAACGCCCTTAGTAGCAAAATTTCCTAATTGCTGTTCAGTTGCAATTTTACCAATCCATAGGCCACGAAAAGCTGCTTCAATTTGTAAACGAAGAAGCGCAAATGCAGAACCACGCAAATCTAAATCAACCAGTACAACGATCGCTTTTTGATGTTCAAGTGCCATCGTAAGATATGCTGGAACCAACTGGAATCTAGCGCCTGGCGGTGTAGTAATTCCTCCCAGTAAATTCCATATTTCAGTGTGCACTTGAATTGAGTACAGTTTTGCTTCATTGATCGTCATTGTTGTCCTCCACTTTGACGAAACCTATTCCTACCCATCTGATTGCGTGAATTGAACCCCACGGAATCAAGAATCCGAGGATTGGAAAGAGCGCAATCAAGATGTACAAATATGCCGCTGGAGTCTTTGTTGGATACAATGTTTGACCGTCCTCTGTCTCCATTGATTCAACGCGAAAATCTTTCGTCCAATGGATTGTTTTAATCTCACCTTGATCTGGTTGTGAAGAAATCGGATTCCCTTGAGCGTCATATTCTGCAATATGACCTGAGCTTGCTGGTTGTGCGTATTTCTCCCATGGTCCGTGTATTTGTTGTGCGGATTGATTCGAAGGAATCGGTTGCACGTCACTGAGTTTGGCTCTGCCGTGTATCGGCTCGCCCATCGCCGGATTCAATAGAGGGCTGCCACTGGCCTGACACTTTTTGCGTTCTTGCCGTACAGTATCAGATGAAGATAACTGGACAAATTTGTTGTGTTGCTCCCATTGAGTGAGGACTGTTTGCAACTCAAAATACGACGCAACTCCGCCACAAATCGCCCCTACTACTCCTAAGAGCAGAGCCAGTCGCCGTGTACCTTCCCTGAGATTCATCCTTGCATCCTCTTTATAATTTCTGGCTGACAGTAAAACATCCCTCAGGGGCTAAAGCCCTCTCAATTTGCTGCCTCTGCGGCACGGCTAAAGCCGTGCCCTTTCAAAACTTCTACGCGATTGCACAGAACAATCAAACTGGGTGCCCCACACTCGCCGCGTTTTTGTTTTTACGGCTAGGGTGGGAGACCATGAATCCCAACTTCACAGCACTTTTAACCCACCAAACTTCGTCTGATGCGCCTTCAATTCCTTGAGCAGCACGCTCCGTTCGCCCAGCGTTCCAGAGGTAAACAATCCATCATGCGTTGGCAGAATTTCGCCCCGCTCTGTCAACGCCGCCACAGGAACAAACCCCAGTTCGCTCTGCACATCATTTCCGCTCAACAGATTCACGCGGTCCTGTGCATAGCCTGGAACCAGCCGTGCGATTTCGTCCAGCACCGCCAGCGGATCAAAGGGACTCGTCTTCCACTCCAACCCATTCGCCGCCAGCCACACCGCGTGCCGGTCCGCCTCGCCGGCCTGCGCACCGCGCGATTGGCCCAAGTCAGCAGTTGTACCGCTCTTGCCAAACGGTACAAGAGTCTTCACATCCACGCCCATCGCCCCTGCCAACCGCACAATGATCTCAAACTCCGGCTTCACTCCGGCGCGGTCGGCGGCCTTCTTCACCAACTGCACATCGCCCAAGGTGTTGGTCACCGTGCCGCTCTTCTCATAAAGACTCGCGGCGGGAAAGACCACATCAGCCAGCGCCGCCGTCTTGGTGAGGAATAGATCGGCGACAATAATGAAGCTTTTCTTCAGCGCCTCCGGCGCCAACTCCATCTTCGCCGCCGGGTCCGCGCCCATTACAACCAGCGCGCCCAACTCGCCTCGGCCGGCCGACTCCAGCATCTCCTCAAGCGTCTTACCCGGCGTCGCGGACATTCCCGCGTACTCGGCAAATGCGCCCGGCTCCGTCACCGGCACGTAGCCCGGAAGCAGGCTGGGCAAGAGGCCCATATCCGCCGCGCCGCGCGAGTTGGCATAACCGCCGAGCAGCGCAAAGCGGACAGATCCGGGATTGGGGCCGCGCTTCAGCCCCCAAGCCACCAGCTCCGCCGCCTGCGCGCCGCTCAACTCCGGCCCAAGGATGACCAGCAGCGACTCCTCGGCCAGCACAGCCTTGCTGAACTCCGAGCCGCCCTCCTCCAGCGAGGCTGCCAGCGTGCCGTAGCCGTCGGCGGGCAACCGCAGCGTGGCTGTAGCCATGCGCTCCAGCTTGATCTTCTTGCTGTTGGCGATGTACAACCGCCCGCGATTCAGCCGCACATTGGTGCGCAGATTCCAGGCCAGCAACGGGTGCTCTTCGGTCGGATTTCCGCCGATAAGCAGGATCGCCGGAGCTGTCGCCGTATCGCGCAGGCTGGCCGCCTTGCCCTCGTGCCCGGCCAGCGCGCGCGCAAAGGCCGCATAATCAGCCGTCCGCTCGTGGTCGATGTTGTTGGTCCGCAGCACCGTCCGCGCAAACTTCTGCAGCAGGTAATTCTCTTCGTTGGTCGCCTGATTGGAACCGATGACGCCAATCGCCACGCCGCCGCGCGTTTCGCGTATCTCCTTGAGAATGCTCGCGGCCATGCGCAGCGCGTGCTCCCAGGTAGCCTCCACCAGCTTGCCGTCCGCATTGCGCACCAGCGGCTTGGTCAGGCGCTCGCCGCTCTCGACAAAATCAAAGCCAAACCGTCCCTTGGCGCAGAGAAAATCATTATTGATGCCGCTCTTGTCACGATTGTCGGCGCGCACGATCTCCGAGCCATCATTGGTCTGCCGCATGCCCAGCGTCACCTTGCAGCCGTCCGCGCAATGCGTGCAAACCGTCGCCACGTGGTTCATCTCCCAAGGCCGCGTCTTGTAGCGATAGCTGCCGCTGGTCAGCGCGCCCACCGGGCAGATGTCGATGCACATTCCGCACTGCTCGCAGTCCAGATG
>CAZXVX010000220.1:0-4674 GCA_964644105.1 uncultured Occallatibacter sp.
AATGGCAATGACAGAGCACGCGGCTGCCGTCGGCCGGGTCCACCTCGACCGTCTCGGCTTCAGCTTTCAGACCAAACTCCGGACGCGGATAAAAATTGCCCACGATCGTCTGCAAATGGCCGCCGGCCAGCCCCCGCCGCGGCTCAAAGGATGAAAGCCACTCCGCATTCGAAAGCACACAAAGACGCGAGACCCCGGAGGTATCCGACGCCGCGGAAGAATCACCATTCAACCTGTTCATTTCTCTAATCTTCGAATCCACTGGAGATCGGTTACGTGTTGACTTGCTCAAGCTGCATACGCCGCCAATGGAATCATACTCCACGGCTGAGGCTGCCTCTGGAGGTTAATTTCTTTGAGACTTAACCCCTCGTGAAACCGTCCGGTAACTGGTGTAGCCTTGCGGAAGAGTTGCCTTCCGCGGCTATCGTGGTGGTAGAAGGGTTGATGGCAGCGGACGAATCCGAATCCACCGCCTCAGCCCATCCTGCAATCTTAGGAGACATTTCATGATGAAACGCATTCTCTGTATTCTTGCTCTTTTCATGCTCGCTTCGCCCCTATGGGCAGCCAAAAAACTTACCGTGCAGCAGCTCAACGATCTGCTCGTTTCCTTTCAAAATGGAAAAAAGACCGACGTTGAAGCAGCCACCGAACTCAAACAGGTCGAGCTGACCGAAGAGCTGACCCGCGCCGCCATGAACAAGATTGTGACTCTGGCTCCCGGTAAATTCTCCATCGAGCAGATCTACGTGCTGGAGGCTCGCAGCGCCACATTGCCGCCTCCGCCTTCTGATTTGCCGGCCAGTCCGGCTCCCGACGCCGCCGCGCAAAAAGCCATTCTGGATAAAGCTGCCGCGTACACCACCAAAATCTATGCCCAACTGCCGTCCATGAGCGCCACCAAAATCACGCTCCGCTTTCAAGACAACATGAAGGCCATTGACGCTTGCTCGGGGCTGGTTGGCTGCGCGGGCGGAGCCGTGGACGCCAGCAAATTCGCTCACCAGGCTTCATTCATCCACTACATCAATTCAGTCGAGACGCCGGTTGTGAGCGAGCACGGAATCGAGAAGTTGCCCTCAAAGATTGACAAAACTCCTTGGGGAGCCAATGGCATGATCGCCTTTGAGGAACCGGACCCCAGCCTGAGCGTCATTCTTCCTGAGGCGCAAGCCGCCGGCAGCCTGCAATGGCTGCGCTGGGAGCTGGTCAATGGCCGGCAAACCGCCGTCTATTCCTTCAAGCTGCCCATCGCCAACTTCCCCTTTACCGTCAGCGCCTGTTGCTTCCCGAAGAGCACCGATACCGGCAGAGCCAACTTCTACAACTCGCTGGATGCAAGCATTATCGCCGGGTCAGACGCAGTGGGCGGTGGAGGGGGCGGCGCGGTTGGCAACTTCCAGACCATTACCAATTATGATCAGCACTTCAAGGCCAAAGTGCCGGTCCATGGCGAAATCTTCATCGATCCGGCCACCGGGATCGTACTCCGGTTCATCACCCAGGCCGAGTTCAAAACCACGGACAACGTTCAGCAACTGGACACACGCATCGATTTCGGTCCCGTAAAGGTGGGCGCCAGTGTCCTGCTCCTGCCTGTCAGGTCGGTGGTCAACACCTTGGTGATTCCCAATGGCGACTCCGGCACAGCAACCTTCACCACCCGCCGCACCCTGTTCACCTCTGAGTACAAGAACTACCAACTCGCCGCGCAGTAGGGTATGCGGTCAAGGCGTAGAGTTCTGGGCGCCCCATCCATCGCGCAAAATACGCGAAATGGATAGGGCGCAACGAACCCCGACCATGGACGGCGAAGTCGAACCAGCCGCCTCCGCAAGCATCCTGCCCAAGCGATTAATTGGTTTGTGAATCAGCCCCGCCCGGCTCGCTGAAGGCCATCTGCGCATAGGTGGTGCGCAGATACTTGTGCGGATTGACCGGCACATTATGGACACGCACTTCATAGTGAAGATTAGGGCCGGTCACGCGTCCGGAAAGGCCGACATAACCGATGACCTGGCCGCGGGTGACGTGCTGGCCTGGCACCACCGCCATCGCCGACAGGTGCGCGTAGACCGTGACCACATCGTGACCATGATCGATCCTGACCAGGCGGCCATATCCGTTGGCCATGGCGGCCTCGGTCACGTTTCCATCCGCGGCGGCGCGCACCGGCGAACCAACCGGCGCATCAATGTCGATGCCGGTATGAAAAGCGCCCTCTCCATTGATAGGATCCTGCCGCTCGCCAAAGCTGGAACCGATGCGTCCTTCAAGCGGCCAGAGCGAAGGCGCGTCCGCCAGCTCCGTCCAGTCACCGGCAAAGTTCGATGACAGCCCGCCCTCGAGGGCGCGCGAGATGCGGCCTGAAAGCGCCTGGCTCCGCAGTTGATAAAACTGGTCCACGGAGACTTTGATTTGCTGTTGATCCGGATCGTCGGTTAGCGCGATGTTGGCCGGGGCGGATTCGGCCGCACCCGAGGAACCGGAAACCGGTTTGGAAAGCTTGCTCTGGCGCAACCCATACAGCGCGGTCACTTCGTTGGCCAGCGCGCCAAGCGATGCCACCTGCACATTGCGGTCATGCGCAATCTGCGCCATCTGCTTGTAATTTTTGCTCAGATTTTCTTTATCCTGGCGAAGCTGATTAAAGCTCTCGGTCTTCAGCAGCATCCGTGTATAAGAGCCGGCCAGGCCAACAATGGTGAAGGTTCCCACCAGGGCAGCGGCAACAAACCCGTAGACATAGCGAAGCGGCAGGGAAATCTTGCGAATCTCCCCGTCTTCATCCCGCGCAACAAATAGAATGTAATAGCGCTTGCGCAGCATCTTCGCCTTTCATCCCTGCGGACCGCAGGGCCGCAACTCGCCGTATACTGAATCGAAACCGGGGGTGAAGTACAACGACTCCCCAGCCATAAATCTTGCCCGTAAAGAGCCTACTTCCAGAACGTCCCTCAAGCCTAACAAACCGGAGCTTCTAGAGTCAATGAAATTCTCCTGAGGTTATCGGCGATATCGATGCAATATCGGTGCAATTTTGACCCATCTTGAAACTTATCTCCCTCATAACTGTGCAATCTTGTCCTATTCTTGGAATGTGACTATGAAGCGTTTCAGTTCGGGAAGCCAAGGCGAACTCGCCCTGCTCCAAGAGATTCGCGCGCGAAGCCCCCGCGCCTCCCGCTCAGGACTCCGCCTGGGAATCGGCGACGACTGCGCGCTGCTGGCTCCGCGAACAGGCGAAGAGATCGCCGTCACCACGGATCTGTCGATTGCCGGCCGTCACTTCCGCTTGGACTGGCATCAGCCGGAGGCGGTCGGCCATCGGGCGCTGGCGCGCGGCCTCAGCGATCTGGCCGCCATGGGCGCGCGTCCCGTGGCTGCCTTTCTTTCACTGGGAGTGCCGCGCGAGCTGACCCAAGCCGCGGGAATAGCCGGAAGACGATCCAGTCGGCGCTCCTGGGTGCAACGTTTTCTGGATGGCCTGCTCGCCCTGGCCGAGGCGCATAAAACACCTCTTGCTGGAGGCGACCTGGCCGAGGCGCCAGTCGCCCTGGCCGACATCATTCTGGTGGGCGCGCTGCCCAAAGGCCGTGCCCTGCTGCGCTCCGGCGCGCGCGCGGGCGACCTGCTTTACGTCACCGGCTCGCTGGGCGGAGCCGCCGCCGGCCTTGCGCGCCTGGCTCGATTGGCTTCGGCATCCAGCCAAAAGCCGCCGCGCATTCCCAACAAGCTCGCCTTCAACCTTAGACCGCACCTCTTTCCAGAGCCGCGCATTGCGCAGGGTCTTTGGCTTCAGCGGCGCGGGCTGGCCTCGGCGGCGCTCGACATCAGCGACGGCCTCTCCACCGATCTGGCGCATCTCTGCCAGGAGTCCGGCGTCGCCGCTGAGGTCGATGCGGCGCTCTTGCCGATTCATCCAGCCGCAACTCTCGATGAAGCTCTGCACGGCGGCGAGGACTATGAGCTGCTCTTCACCGCCCCGCCCGCCGCTCGCCTGCCTCGCCTCCTGGCCGGCATTCCAGTCACCTGCATCGGCCGCGTCACCCATCCGCGCAAAGGCCATCCCGTCCTGACACTCAACACACTTCAAGGAGTGAAGCCGCTCGAGGCGAAGGGGTGGGAGCATTTCCATGCATAAAAATGGGCTGACCTGGCTTCGGTCAGCCCTGCTGTTTTTTCATCAGACATTTTGATGGGCGGCCTTCGAAGAAACCTCTGTTCAAGTTCTTTCTTTGCAACAAACTTTTCCTCAGCGGCTGAAGCCCGCATTGATTTTTAGCCACCTTCGGCGTAGTTAAAACCGCGCCCTTTCAAAACCTCTACTCAATCAGAGGCTTCCTAGATGCCCGACCCTTTCAGTTGGATCGTAGCGGTAAGCGGCAGCGTAGCCGAGGAGGGTCCAGCCATCACTTTGTACTCTCCGGGCAAGATCGTCCAATGGTTTGCCGCCACGTCGAAGATCGACAGATACAACGGATCAATCTTCAGCGTCACGGTCTTGCTTTCGCCTGGGTTGAGCGCCACTTTTTCCCATCCGATCAAGCGTTTGGGCGGCTCACCCGCCGAGGCTGGCAGCGAGAGATAAACCTGCGCAACTTCCTGGCCTGCCCGCCTGCCGGTATTGCGAACCAGGAAGCTGACCTCCGCCGAAGCTCCGCCCGTAGC
>CAZXVX010000221.1:0-4656 GCA_964644105.1 uncultured Occallatibacter sp.
GGCTGCTGGAGGTGGGCGTGCATGATCTGCGCGCCTTCACGCACGACCGGCACCGTACCGTGGACGACCGTCCCTTTGGCGGCGGCGAGGGGATGGTCCTGAAGCCGCAGCCGCTCGCCGAGGCGATGGCCGCGCTGGGCATTGCGCCCAAGCAGGGATCAGGGGTCAGGGATCAGGGAACAGGGAACAGGGAACAGGGACGCACGCGCGTGATCCTGCTCTCCGCGCAAGGAAAGACATTTACCCAGGCGATGGCGCGGGAGTTTTCTCGCGAGGAGCGCGTGGTGCTGATTTGCGGGCGCTATGAGGGCGTGGATGAGCGCATCAATCAGATCTATTGCGACACCGAGCTTTCCATCGGCGACTATGTGCTGAGCGGCGGCGAACTGGCTGCGGCAGTCGTGGTGGATGCAACGATGCGCCTGCTGCCCGGAGTGCTGGGCAACGAGGCGTCCAGCGAGTTCGAGAGCTTTGGCGTGGCCGACGCGGAGATCTTTACCGACGAGGAAGGCGTTCCGCGCTCGCAGCACGGGGCGGGCGGCCTGCTCGATTATCCGCACTACACGCGCCCCGCGGAGTTTGGCGGCGTGCGCGTGCCGGAGCCGCTGCTCAATGGCGATCATAAAGAGATTCGCAAATGGCGCCGCGAGCAGCAGTTGCGCAAGACGCTCACCAACCGCCCGGATTTATTGGCGGGCGCCGCGCTGAGCAAGGAAGATAAAAAGCTGCTCGATGCAATTCGCGGCGATTTGGCCTGAATGCACAACAGGAGATTTGCGCAAAGAAGTGGGTATCTGCAATCGAAGGTGGAGGATGCGCCAGCAGGAATTCACAGCAATTGGGTAGGTGGCCCGGTCATCGATTCAATCCTCTTTCAGCGTAAGTCATAACGAAAAGCTGTGCCCCGTGTTCATCGCTGTTTTATCGCGATGAGCGAGAGTCGCTGACTCGCTATCCACTCCAATTCGATTTCAACTGATCTTCGAACATCCTAACCCTGTTTGGAGACGGTTACAAGAGACCCGCCCGCTCATCGCTCAGAACGCGATGAACGGGGCACAGCTTCGTATCACTCTTCATCTTTTCTTCGGTCGGTTGACCGGGCCACCTGCAATGTAAAAAAACTATAGATTCTCCGGCCATTTGCGGCTTGTGTGGATCACGGAAAGAATCAGAATTACGCCATCCACGATGCGATAAGGAATAATGTAGGGTAGTCCAGGAACAACCAATTCACGAGTTCCTAGTCGTCTTCCCGGCCGTCCGCTCTCTGGGAATCGCTCGATCTGGACGGTTGCATCCAAAACAGCAGCAGCAACCCGTGCGGCGGCATCAGGGCTGTCTTTAGAGATATATTCATGAATTGAAGTCAGGCTCCGAATGGCCCTTTTGGTCCATCGAATCTTCATAGCGGCGGCGGCAGTTCGTTCGCTGTTCCCCAACTGCTTAGCCAGCGAAACACTTCCTCATGAGAAACGCTTTCTCCGGCCTCTGCCTCAGCCAAGGCCGCATCGATCTCCTGAAGCTTCCACTCCTCATAGCCCTCTTCCACGGCAGACTCATCGGCGTGGTGTGATGTGAGAAGAGAAAGGGAGCCTGTTGGGGAGAGTCTCCACTCAACAGGATCACCGACGGATAGATTCGCGCGCCGCAGGAGCTCCTCCGGAATCTCCACGGTAGCCGTGCCGCCAATGGATGCAATCTGTGTGGCCATCCTTCACCCCTACTGCTTCTATAATACTCGTAATTCGATTTGCACCCAATCTCTTGTATACGGTCCACCCATCCGCTGACGTTACCTGGCCTGGAAACCGCCTAGACCGCGCGCATCTCCAGCGTTTTGCCCAGCGCTTTCAGCGCCGCGGCTATGCCGTCGATCTTGGTGGCGTGACGCCGGTCGATGAGCCGTGTAACTTCCGATCTGGTCATCTTCAGACGCCGCGCGAGTTCTGAAGGCCGCACCTTTTGATCGGACATTTCATTCAGAAGCAGAACCTTCGCGGCAACGCTGGCCGAGAGTTCTACAGAGTGCTGGCCCCGCTTGGGTTTGGATGGAGCCGGAACCGGGCGCTTGTCATCAAGATAAAAATCCATGGCGGATTCCAGAGCATCCTTGGCGTGGAAGAGAGCGTCCTCAATGTTTTCGCCGCAAGTGATCGCCTCCGGAATATCAGGAAACGTTACAGTGTAGCCGCCTTCGGGCTCTTTGCTGAGTTTGACAGGGAATTTCATCGCGTTTCCTTCGCTACTTTAGTCCAAGCTGCTTTTTAATGGCTTCGACCGTCCCAGTCGGAATGTCTTTCTGATGCATGGGAATGATCGACTGCTATCCGTTCAGGATCACATGAAAATGAGAGCCTTTGGCCGGGGTGAATGTCGCTCCTTGCCTCGTCAGTCACCTTTTGAGTTCGCTGCTCTTCATCTCTAAAATGTACGCAAAAATGCGAACAATGTAAAGAGAAAAGTTCGACGGGTGGCCGCAGTTTTCCTTGGCATTGATTCGATTTTCTTGTTGTGGAAGAGAAAAATCGAGCGACGCCCGTTCAGGAATACCGAACGAATTTCATGGTTTCACGTCTGGTAACAGGCATCGAGCATTCTCAGGATGCTTGGGAGGCCAGTGGACCGTACAGCTTTTGG
Source organism: uncultured Occallatibacter sp. (assembly GCA_964644105.1). Lineage (GTDB taxonomy): Bacteria > Acidobacteriota > Terriglobia > Terriglobales > Acidobacteriaceae > Telmatobacter. The sequence continues at coordinate 2,641 of CAZXVX010000221.1, forward strand.
GTGGCGGGTCAAGCCTGAGGGAGAGCATCTCTCGATAAGTGGTTGCCTCCGAAGCAGCCAACCATCGATCTTGTTGTACACCATGGATTTGATACTGAACGCGAGCCTCGATTCGATAGAAAATTCCGCCTCCGTACTGGTTATCTTTGATGTGGTCGACCACCATTCTGGTTTCAAGGATCTTACCTGCTGCGGTCAAATGATCCGCATCAATGTGCAAGTCATATTCCTTGATCAAAACAGTGATGGCCAGAAAAACAATTAGAGTGGCACCGATGGCAACTGCCAGCCAAGGCTGTTGGCTTGGTTCCGGTTTGGGCTTGCGAATGTGGCCTTGACTCATCGGAAGGGAGCCTCTGCACTCCAGTGTAAACCGAAATAGAAAGTATCAATTATCGATGCTTATAAGGGGATAAATTCGAAGACGAAGTGTTTTACAGGGGCTAAAGCCCAGCTATTTTGGGGCATTTTACAGCACGACTGAAGTCGTGCCCTGTTACAAAGCTGGCTGGTTGGGGTTCGTGGACCCCCACCCATTTCGCAAAGAACGCGAAATGGATGGGGCACCCAGCTTTATATTTCCCATCGAGCTTTTACTTTCCGCTCAGCTTTTTACTTCCATCGAACGACGATGAACTTACGCCTTCATCGCCTGTTCGACGGCCACGGCGACCGCGACCGATGCGCCGACCATGGGGTTGTTGCCCATGCCGATCAGGCCCATCATCTCGACGTGCGCGGGCACGCTGGACGAGCCGGCAAACTGCGCGTCGGAGTGCATGCGGCCCATGGTGTCGGTCATGCCGTAGCTGGCCGGACCCGCGCCCATGTTGTCGGGATGCAGCGTGCGGCCCGTGCCGCCGCCCGAAGCCACCGAGAAGAACTTCTTCCCGTCCAGCAGCCGCTCCTTCTTGTAGACCCCCATGACAGGATGCTGGAAGCGCGTAGGGTTGGTCGAGTTGCCGGTAATGGCCACGTCCACCCGCTCCTTGTGCATGATGGCCACTCCTTCGCGCACATCGTCCGCGCCATAGCAGCGCACCGCAGCGCGTTCGCCCTTGGAGTACGCCTTCTCGCGCACCACAGTCAGCTTGCCGGTCGAGTAGTCGAAATCGGTCTGCACATAAGTAAATCCATTGACGCGCGAGATGATCAGCGCCGCGTCTTTGCCCAGGCCGTTCAGAATCACGCGCAGCTTGGTTTTGCGCGCATTGTTAGCCGAGCGAGCCAGTCCAATCGCGCCCTCGGCGGCGGCAAACGACTCATGCCCAGCGCAGAAGGCGAAGCAGCCCGTCTCTTCGCGCAGCAGCATGGCGGCCAGGTTGCCGTGGCCGATGCCCACCTTGCGGTCGTCGGCAACGGATCCGGGAATGCAAAAAGCCTGCAAGCCCGTGCCCAGCGTCTCGGCAACTTCGGCGGCGACGGTCTGGTTCTTCTTGATGGCCACAGCCGCGCCGATCAGATAGGCCCATCCGGCATTTTCAAATGCAATGTTCTGGATGGACTTGACGATCTTGCGCACGTCAACGTTTTTAGCAAGGCAAATCTTCTCCGCTTCTTCCAGCGATGCAATCCCATTCGCGGCAAGATAGGAGTCGATCTGCGCAATTCTTCTTTCGTATCCTTCAAATAAAGCCATTTTCGTCTCCTATTCTTTGCGCGGGTTGATGGTTTTGACGGCGTCGGCAAAGCGGCCGTATGTGCCGGTTGCCTTGGTCAGCGCGGTCTGCGCATCCACGCCCTTGCTGATCGCATCCATCATCGGTCCAAGGCGGACAAACTTGTAGCCGATGATCTCGCTGTCTTCGTCCAGCGCGAGTTCGGTCACGTAGCCTTCGGCCAGTTGCAGATAGCGCGCGCCCTTTTCGCTGGTGCCGTACATGGTGCCGGTCACGCTGCGCAGGCCCTTGCCCAGATCTTCGAGGCCGGCGCCGATGGGCAGCCCGTCCTCTGAGAATGCCGTCTGGGTGCGGCCGTAAACGATCTGCAGGAACAGCTCGCGCATGGCCACGTTGA
>CAZXVX010000222.1:0-4579 GCA_964644105.1 uncultured Occallatibacter sp.
CCGAGCAGGAGCGCACCACCACGCTGCGCAATGCGCTGGAAGAAGCCATTGAGGCTGCGGGAACGGAGACGCCCGCGCTGGAGATTGCAATAGGCCCGGAAGGCGGATGGGCGCCGGAAGAAGAGGCGCTCTTCGATGCCAACGGCTGGCGTGCTGTCTCGCTGGGTCCGCGCATTCTGCGAGCGGAGACAGCCGCCATCGCCGCGCTGGCCGTCGTGGCTTCGTATCTGGAGTAAAGCTGATTTTTATATAAACGCAAAGATTAACCAGGAGTTTTGTTCACTATGGGCGGATTCTTTGCCGATGTGATTCTTCGATCAATCATCAAGAATTTGCGGGGAGAGAATCGTGTTGAGAATGCCCTATCCTGGCCTATTGTTGATGGAAAGGTTTCCATGCTCTCCAAAGGAATCGAATCGGGTGATCGTGTACGTCCCCATCTAGTTTTTTCCTATGAGATCATTGGCGAAACATTTTATGGTGCAGCTGTTGGCGCCCCAATTGATCTTGAACAATTTAATCGGTTGATCGATGTTATAAACAATATCGGAATCATTCGTGTGCGGTACGATTCATTTGATCCTGGATCAAGCCGTCTACTGAATCAGGACAACCCAGAAATTCCATTTGAGATCGATCATGATATGAATTAAAGACTTTGAGCGAGGGCTGCATGAATCTGTTTATGGACTCGGCCTTAGCCGCTGAAGGAATATGATGGATGAAGAGTTGATTTTCTCAGGGGCGCAAGCCCGGCTATTTTTGCAGTCTTTACGGCACGGCTGAAGCCGTACCCTTTCAAAACATTGCACGTTTTCAAAGCCATAATGGCGCGCCTTTCAAAACATTGCTTTCACCGGAGGTTCTTCCCGAAAAGACAACCATGCGAACCCGTCCCGTTATCAACTTCTTTCAGATCGCGTCGCTGGTCATGCTGCTGGTGGCTGTGGCGCTTCTGGCGGCCATCGCCACCATGCACTTTGCCATTCACGGCGCTGAGGTGCAGGTGCCCGCGCTCAAAGGGATGACTGTGGCCGAGGCGCGCTCGCAGACCTCCGGGCTGGGCCTGGATCTGGATGTGGACAACCGCTACTACTCCGGCGACGTGGCCGCGGGGCATATTTTGACGCAGTCGCCGCCGCCGGGAACGGTGGTGCGCCGCGAGTGGCGCGTGCGCGTGGCGGAGAGCCTGGGGCCGCAGAAGGTGGACGTGCCGGAGACCGTGGGCAAGGACGAACGCATTGCCGCGCTTGAGTTGCGGCGCGTGGGACTGGAAGCGGGTGTCATCGCGCGCCTGCCGTACAGCGGAGCCAAAGAAGGCACGGTGATTGCGCAGGACCCGCCGGCGCACGCGCAGGGCATCTCGCGGCCGGGAATCAATCTGCTGGTTGCCGCTGCCAGCACGGATGCGCCCGACGGCTTCGTCATGCCTGACCTGGTCGGCATGCTGGTGGTGAGCGGGCAGGCGGAGTTGAACAAAGTGGGCATCAAAACAGCTCCGCCGAAGTATGTCGACGTGTCCATTGCGCCGATCGGCAAAGGGAATTCAGCGCCCGCGCTGCCGGTTCGCCCCGGCACTGTGATTGCCCAGCAGCCGCCCGCCGGAGAACTGGTGATGCAGAGCGATCTGGTCCAATTGACCGTTGCCAAGTAGCGCAGCTCCCGGCCGGCTGTCGCGTTGATCTCCCGGTCCACGCTAGTTTCCTCTCTAATAATCGCGGCGCAGACCGGCATCCGATGGCGGAGTCATTTGAGCCTTCCGTACGCTCTCTTCCAGTTCTTTGCGATCTGCACGAAAGCCGCGCTACCATGGGCTAGGATGCACTCCAGAGATTCTCTATACTGCTTGTATTTGTAGCCGTTCTTTCCGTAAAAATCTTGAAGAATGTTACAGAGTTGGAAGTCATGGCAGTCTGCGCAAGTGCAGTTGCCTCTCAGCTTGCCGATGCAACAGACTTTCATCTTGCATCTGGCTTTGGCAATCACTCTCTCGCCTGTCTCGTAACTAGCCGTGCAACCGGGGCATCCCCGGCAGCTTCCGCAGTAGGCGCCGCAACAACCGATTGCATTTTCAAACATAGAGAATCCGACTCAATGGAGATTGAACTTCGAAATAATCTCTACATCGTCCGCTCGATCAAGGCAATAAAAAATCCATCTGTATGAAATGCGCCGGGAAACAACCGCAGCCAGCCTTCCGGCGCAAGGCAGGTTTGCAGGCACTTCGCGCCGTTCTCGGTGACGATGTCCTTGCGGCGCAGAACCTCGATGCAGTCAGAGAGCGGAAGCAGGCGAGCGAAGGGCGATGCGGCCAAAACAGCAGCGACCACCTGTTCATTCTCCTCGGGCTCAAGCGAGCAGGTGGAGTAAACGGCACGGCCGCCGGGTCGCAGCGCGCGCAAGGCCGCCGAGAGAATCGTGCGCTGGCGTTCGGCTTGGCGAGGAAGTTCCTCGGCGCGCAGCCGGTGGCGAATCTCCGGATTGCGCCCCAGCGTTCCCGTGCCGCTGCAAGGCACATCGGCCAGAGCAAGATCAAAGCTCGCCTCTTCGTTAAACGCGGTTGCGTCGGCCAGGCGGCATTCGATTCGTTCGCCGAGAGGCGCAAGCCGCTTGCGCAACTGCTCCAGCCGAGGCGCGCTCGATTCCAGCGCAACGATGCGCGCTTGGCGGTGGCCTTCGGCCAGGATCATCGTCTTCCCGCCCGGAGCCGCGCAAGCATCAAGAAAGCTTGTTACGTTTTGGTCGAGAGCATGAGAAAGAATCTCCGCCACCAACTGTGAGCCTTCATCCTGCATGCGTAGTCGCCCCTCGCGAAAGGCCGCCATTGCCGTTACGTCGCCGGAGACAACCACGCGCGCTGCGGTCAACAGCTCGCCAACTTCAAGGGTGACGCCGGCTGCAATCAGTTCGTCTCCCACTTCCGGCGAGGCCAGGCGCACCATCATCACCGGCTGGCTCTGTCCGTGGCGGCAAATCTCGCGCGTCGCTTCCTTTCCGTAAAAACTCATCCAGCGCTCAACCATCCAGACGGGATGAGCTTCAATTTCATCCATACTCCGCGGAATCTTGCTCAGCTTGCGCAGCACGGCGTTCACCATGCCAGAGGCGAAGCGGTGCCCAGCCTGCTTGGCCAGCTCCACGCTCTCGTCAATCGCCGCACGCGCCGGGATGCGGTCCATACGGAGCAACTGAAATGCGCCCAGCCTCAGCGCGATCAAAATCTCCGCATCGAGCTTTGCGCCGGGCCGCGCAAGCAGCGCATGAATCCGCCGGTCGAGAAGAATCTGCTCGCGCAGCACTCCCAAGACCAGCGCCGTGGCCAGATTGCGGTCAGCCGCCGAAAGCGCGTCCACGGCCCTGCCGCGCAGCAGGTCATCCGAGTGAGATTGCTCGCGCTCGACAGACAATAGAATGTGAAAAGCCGCCTTGCGCGCCGCTGAAATCTCCGCCGCCCGGTTCTTCGGCGCGGTTTTTTTTGCACTTGTCTTTTTCGTGGTTTGTCCCGGCAACAAAAGATCACTTTTTCTGGGCATTCGGGCTCTCCGCTTTTCGTGCCTCTCTCAAAGTCTTTAATTCACCCAGAAGATTGAATGAATCGGGACTTGAGCTCTTTGGATAGTAAAAATTAACAAATATCCATCGACCACCCTTTGCAACAAGCTCGGCTGTCACGTCAGTCGATTCATCCTCTTTCCCATCCCACACGGCATGAACTTCGGCCCAGCACACACCACCTTGAATCAAGATGCGTTCCACAATATAACGCTCACCGAAACCATCGTTTCCAACAAAAGGGTCACCCTCCAACGAAACAATGTCAGAACCAGCCTTTTCTTGCGCGTTTGTGTCCTCCATAATTTGATGAACGATATCCGAACTGAAGAGGTAGCCGCGGTATTTCAATGCAGAGCTGGACATTCGATACGACATAGTATGTTTAGAAGCTTCATCAACGTACCAAGAATAAAACTGCTCAACAACCTTGCGACACGAAGTACTCGCCTGTTGTTTCGGCCTTCCTTGACCGAATAGAGGGATCGACAGTGTCAAACAAAGAAACAATCCAACAAACGAAGATCGATAATTTGTCATTGAATGCCTCTTTTTTGGAACCACAAAATTGGCTTCCAGTACAAGATCAAAACGTTGCCCCACCCTCGCCGCGTCTTTATTTTTGCGGCTAAGGTGAGATTCAACACTACGCGGTATTCCTTCAGGTTCAATAAAGTCGGTTATTCCGCAGCCCCAAGCCGCGCGCCGTCCGCCAATGCATTTCCGCGCAGAAAATCGCCAGCCGCAATCCGCTTTTTGCCTTCCAATTGCACTTCCACCAGCTCCAGCCAAGTGCCACAAGCGCATGCAACAAACAGTCTCTGGGCTTCAACGTGAATCCGGCCCGGCTCAGGCTCAACCGGAAGAATGAGCGAACCCGCCTCAACCAGCAAGTCCTTTCTGTTCCCTGATCCCAGATCCCTGATCTCTGACCCCTGATCCCTGACCTCCATGCGATGCACAATCAGCTTCTTGCCGCCGAGCGCGGTGAAAGCTCCCGGCCAGGGCTGAAAGCCGCGCCAGCGAT
>CAZXVX010000223.1:0-4555 GCA_964644105.1 uncultured Occallatibacter sp.
GAGACCGGCGCTACGATTTACGTGAGACCGGCGCTACGATTTACGTGAGACTGACGCTACAATTCACGTGAGATTGGCGCGCATTCTCGATTCACTTCCGCTCGGCAGGCGCGGCATTTTTTACTTTTTGCAAGGCTGGTCATTTCTGCGTATGCGCATTTGCAAGGCTGGTCTTTTTCTGCGTATGCGCTTCATTTTGCGTCCTATTAACCTTCTATTCATCTTGACCCGTTAGGCTAGCTATAGTGACAGATTCAGTGCCAGAGATCCATATCCGCCAAACAGTGTTGCCGAATGAGGCGCCTTTGCCCGAGGAGCATCCCTCGGCGCAGCCGGCTTCGCGGCAGGCTTCGGCGATTCGCGCGTACCTGCTGGGGCGCGGCAATTCGGCATGGGCCGACCGCGGCTTTCATTGGCTGATGGTGCTGTGCGCGCTGAGCATCTTCGGCATTGTGGTGCTGATCGCCTCCGAGCTGGTGGTGCGCTCGAAGCTGGCGTGGGGCGCCTTTGGGCTGGACTTTTTTTACAAGGCATTCATCGATACCTATAGCGGCAAGCCGATGTACTGGGATCCGGTGAACGGCCACTTCAGCGCGCTGCCGTTTTTGTATGGCACGCTGGTCTCGTCGTTTCTGGCGCTGCTGCTGGCGGTTCCGCTGGCGATTGGGGTGGCGGTTTTTTTGACCGAGATGTGCCCTGGGTTTTTGCGCGCGCCGCTCGCCTTTATCACTGAACTGCTGGCGGCGATTCCGAGTGTGATTTATGGATTGTGGGCGGTTTTTGTGCTGGTTCCGCTGCTGCGCGGGTACGTGAATCCGTTCCTGATCAAAGGCTTTGGCTGGACTGGCCTGTTTGCCGACGACAACCCGACCGGCTTGGGCTTTTTGACCGCTGGGGTGATTTTGGCGATTATGATTCTGCCCATCATCAGCTCGCTAACGCGCGAGGTGATGATGGCGGTTCCGCACTCGCAGCGCGAGGCGGTGCTGGCGCTGGGGGCGACGCGCTGGGAGATGATCCGGACGGGGGTGCTGCGGAATGCGCGCATCGGCATTGTGGGCGCGATCATTCTGGGGCTGGGCCGGGCGCTGGGCGAGACGATGGCCGTGGCGATGGTGATTGGCAACAGCCCGGAGATTCAGCGGTCGCTATTGGCTAACGGCAGCACGATGTCGGCGGTGATTGCCAACGAGTTTGCCGAAGCCTCGAGCGACCTGCACCTGAGCGCGCTGATGGAGTTGGGGCTGGCGCTGTTTATTGTGACGATTATTGTGAACGCTTTTGCGCGCATGCTGGTGTGGATGGTGACGCGGGGGACGCCGTCGTCGGTGCATTGATAGTGCACAGTTTTCAGTTTTCAGTTTTCAGTTTTCAGTTTTCAGCTATCAGCTATCAGCTTTCAGCTTTCAGCTAGAAGCTAGGAGCTAGGAGCTAGAAACTGCAAGTGTGAGTACACATGCGAGTGTTTTGAAAGGGCATGGCTTTAGCCATGCCGCCAAGAACGCAAAAATATACAGGGCTTTAGCCCCTGAGGGTATGTAGGACTGCAATGATGGATGTTTCTAGGACTAACAATCTGCAGAAAGCTGAAAGCTGATAGCTGATAGCTCGGGAGAAAACGCTGAAGAACGAATTTCAATTACGGGCGAAGATGCGGGCGCTGGTTGATGGGCTGGCTACTGGGTTGGCGGTGCTGGCTACTGTGCTGGTGGTGGCGCCGTTGGTGGCGATCTTTGTCTATCTGGTGTACAAAGGCGCGGTCTCGCTGAATTGGGCCTTCTTTACGCATAACCCTGTACCCGTGGGCGAGCAGGGCGGCGGCATGGCCAACGCCATTGTCGGCTCGGCGATTCTGCTGGGCGTGGGCAGCTTGATCGGCATACCGATGGGCATTGCCGGAGGGATCTTTTTGGCCGAGTTCGGGCGCGGCACCCGGCTGGCCAACGCGATCCGCTTTACCGCGGATGTGCTGAACGGCGTTCCATCGATTGTGATGGGCATTGCGGTTTATTCGCTGGTGGTGGTTCCGCAGGGGCATTTTTCGGCCTTCTCGGGCGGCGTGGCGCTGGGCATCATGATGATCCCCACGGTCTGCCGGACCACGGAAGAGATGCTGCTGATGGTTCCCAACGCAGTGCGCGAGGCGGCGCTGGCGCTGGGCGTTCCCAACTGGCGCTCGGTGCTATCGATTACGGTGCGGACGGCTTCGCCGGGCATTATCACCGGCTGCATGCTGGCCTTTGCGCGGGTGGCCGGCGAGACCGCGCCGCTGATCTTTACCGCCTTCGGCAATGTAGGATGGAGCGAGAAACTCTCGGAACCGATTGCCGCGCTGCCGTTGCAGATTTACGTCTACGCGCTCTCACCGTATGACGAATGGCACCGGCTGGCGTGGGCTGGGGCGCTGGTTTTGATTGTGCTGATTGTGCTGGCCGTTTCGCTGGTGCGCTACGTGACCAGCCGCGGCGTTCTGAAAGGGGCAAGCTAAGTGGGCGTTGGCATTGAAGTGACCAACCTGAATGCGTGGTACGGAAGCAATCACACGCTGCAGGAGATCAATCTGAATATACCGGCCAACCATGCGACGGCGCTGATTGGCCCCTCGGGCTGCGGCAAAAGCACCTTTGTGCGCTGCTTGAACCGGATGCATGAGACCAACCCCATTGCGCGCGTGACGGGCTCGGTGTTGATCGGGGGACTGGACATTTACGCCGACGCCAAGCCGGTGGAGATTCGCCGCCGTGTGGGCATGGTCTTTCAGCGGCCCAATCCATTTCCGACGATGTCCATCTACGACAACGTAGCCGCGGGATTGAAGCTGAACGGCTATACCAACCGCCATGTGCTGGACGAGATTGTTGAGCGCTCACTGAAGAACTCAGCGCTGTGGGATGAGGTCAAGGACGATCTGAAGAAAAAGTCCGGTGCGAGCTTGAGCGGCGGTCAGCAGCAGCGCCTCTGCATTGCGCGCGCCCTCGCCGTGGACCCCGAAGTGCTGTTGATGGACGAGCCGGCCTCGGCTCTGGATCCGGTGTCGACCTCGAAGATTGAAGATTTGATCTTTCAGTTGAAATCGCAATATACGATTGTGATTGTGACTCATAACATGCAGCAGGCAGCTCGCGTGGCGGAGAAGACTGGATTCTTCCTGAATGGGCGCATGGTCGAGTTTGATTCGACCCACAAAATCTTCACCAACCCCAGTGACAAGCGGACGGAAGATTACATCACAGGCAGGTTTGGATGACGCGCATACGCTTTCAACAAAGTCTGGAAGAGCTGAAGGAACAACTGCTGCGCATGGCCGGATTGGCCGAGCAGTCGATACAACGCGCCACCGAGGCCTATCGGGTGCGCGATCTGTCGATCTGCGAGCTGGTGAACCGGTCGGAGCTGGCCATTAACCGGCTGGAGCGGGAGATTGATCAAGCGGCGCTGGACCTGCTGGCGATGGAGCAGCCGATGGCTGTGGATCTGCGCTTCATCCTGAGCGTGATTAAGATCAACGCCGATCTGGAACGGGTGGGCGACGCGGCCAAGGCGATCAGCGACCGGGTGCGCAACATGGAACAGATGGCGCACGCGGATCTGCCGGTGGATATTCCGCGCATGGCCGAGCTGGCCGCCGAGATGGTGCGCAAGAGCCTGCAAGCCTTTATCGAAGGCGACGCCGAACTGGCGCGCGCCGTGCTGGCCATGGACGACGCGGTGGACGCGATGAACCGCGCTGCCTACAAGGCGCTGACCAAGGTGATGGAAGAGGAGAGCCACCTGGCGGCGCAGGCGCTGAATGCGCTGATGATCTCGCGGGCGCTGGAGCGCATCGCCGACCACGCCACCAATATTGCGGAAGACGTGATCTTCTGGGTGCGGGGCGATGATGTGCGCCACCACAAGAGCATGAAAACCGCGCCCGATCCGCACATGATGGGGTAGGCCACCTGCGGTGGGGGCTTTTGGTTCACGGACCCGTGCTCTTGGCCCATGGAGCAATGCAGGCGGCAAGCGCCGGGCAATCGCATGGATGTAATTTTCAAGCTCAAGCGTCCCTGGCGCCGTCCCTACGGGACTCCGGTGGAGGGAGAGGGTGATCTGTTCCCACCGTTGAAACGGTGGGCTAATAACCATTGCGCCTACGGCGCGGGTAGGTGGACTAATAACCATTGCGGCTACGGCGCGGGTAAGATGACCATTGCGGCTACGGCGCGATTAAAAGCGACACGATATTTGTTAGTACCAATGGCCTTGTAATTTTTGCAGTGGACGCAACCGGGCTGCCCATGGATTTGGGAATCTGAAACTTAGGGAACCTCTGATTAAGTTTTATTTTTAAAGAAACCTTCCCTCAGGGGCTAAAGCCCGCATTTATTTTGGGCTATTTGCGGCACGGCTGAAGCCGTGCCCTTTCAAAACATCAACTTATTCAGAGGTTCCTTAGACAAGATCCATTCGTGCGATTGCTTTGGCGGCAAGCGCCAGGGGTTTCGCAGCGATGCTGAGATTGCGCTAGAATATGACCATGGTCGGTGACCATTGGAGGAATATCTATGCAATC
>CAZXVX010000224.1:0-4540 GCA_964644105.1 uncultured Occallatibacter sp.
GTACCCGCGTATTGCATATTGCGCTAATACGCAATAAATCTTGAATTGGTTCCACTGTCTTCAACAGATGGGTCCGGCGTGAGATAAAGCTGTAGCGCCGACCTCCTGCTCGGCTGTAGCGTGGACCTCCCGGTCTACGCTTGTTTCTCATCGGCAGACAACCCAAAGCCGAAGGCCGAAGCGATTGCCCCGGCCTTGGTTGATTCTGAAGGAGTTGAAGGTTATGCGGCGCTGCCAAAACTCTTGCGGCGCTCGGCCAGTTCATCGGCGATCTTCTGGTTCACCTCACGCGAGATGGGGAAGAAAGCCATGCAAAGCGCAACCGCCAGGAAGAAGGCGCCCGCGTAAACCGAGGCGATCAGGCGAATGCCTTCGAGCGAGTGAGCGGATTGAACCAGGGCCTTCGAATCAAAGCCGTAGAGTTCAAGCAGCCAACTGGCGATGGCGCCGCCCAGCGCCACGCCGACCCATAGCGCAAAGACTACCGCGGAGATCACAGTGCCGGTGGCGCGGCGGCCGGTCTTCCATTCGCCGAAGTCGGCCACGTCGGCCATCATCGACCAGAGGACGGGACCGGAGCAACCGAAGGCAAATTGGCGCACAACTTCCAAAGAGATGATCGGCACGATGGCCGTGGGTGAGAAGAAGTAGAGGGCAATGCAGCAGAGTCCGGTGATCAACATACTCAGAAGAAAGAGGGCGCGCTTGCCCATCTTCTTGACCAGAAATGTCGAGCAGGTGACGCCGGTAAGCACCGCAGCCAGACCGAATCCGTTGAAATAGCTGAAGAGGAGGCGATTGCCTGCGAGATTTTCAAAGTAGGGCAGCATGATGTTGCCGCGGATCAGAAGAGCGGTGAAATAGAAGACGGTGGCCAAAAAGAGCATGACCCAGGGAAAATTGTGGACCAGGTCGCCGAGATCGCGCGCGACGGAGGTCTTTTGAGCGGCGTCCGGCACAATTCGCTCTTTGGAAACCGAGAACGCGATAAGGAAGAAAACGATGGAGAGAGCGAGAAAACTGCCCATCGTCAACTGGTATCCGAGCGCGCTGTCGCCACCACCCAGGTACTTAACCATGGGAACGGCCAGGGCACCGACGATAAAGCCGGCGCCGTTGGCGAAGAACTGACGGATGGAGGTGATGCTGTTGCGCTCGTTGGGGTCGTCGGTCATGACGCCGGTCAGCGAGGCGTACGGCACATTGTTGGCGGCATAGATGAGGCGCAAAAACAGATACGTGACCCAGGCGTAAATCAGCTTGCCGGTCATGCTGAAGTGGGGCGTAGTGAAGGTGAGAATGCCGATGATTCCAAAGGGAAACGCAGTCCATAGGAGCCACGGGCGGAAGCGGCCCCAGCGCGTTTGAGTGCGATCGGCGATGATGCCCATGACCGGATTGAAGGCAGCCGAACTCAGGCCGACAATCAAGAACATCCATTTTGTCTGACTCGGCTCCAACCCGTAGGTCTTGGTATAAAAATCGGTCTGCAGGGCCATGATGGCCTGAAAGACAAAGTTGGCGGCCAGGTCGCCCAGGCCGTATCCGAATTTTTCTCCGAAGGAGAGTTTCATGCTTGTGCCGCTCATCGGTTTCTACTCGCTTTCGCTGCTGATTTCGGGGAAATTAGTACGAATCATCCAATCAAAGTTGCGCCGCCGCGATGGTGTGCGGCGGCGCTACAAGCATAACTCCTGCCGGATAAGACAGGGAATGCATTTTTAACTACTTTGTCACGGTCAGCGTCAGCTTGGTCAGGTCGGCGTCTTGCGACGATGTGCCGACTTGAATCTCGAAGTCGCCCGGCTCGACGACGTACTTCATGTTGATGTCGTAGAAGGCAAGCAGATCGGGCGTGATGTCGATCGAGACCGTCGTGCTCTCGCCCGGCTCCAGCCAGACCTTTTTGAAGCCCTTCAACTCCTTCACCGGCCGCGTCACTGAACTGAAGCAATCGCGGATATACATCTGTACCACTTCGCTGCCAGCGCGCTTGCCGGTGTTCTTTACATCCACCAGCAGCTTGGTTGCGCCCTTTACGCCGATCTTCTTTTTGGCCAGCCGCGCATTCTCAAACGCGAAGCTGGTGTAGCTCAATCCAAAGCCGAATGGATAGAGCGGCGTGGTGTCGTCAAAGAGATAGCCGCGGCGCGCCGAGGGCTTGTAGTTATAGAAGGCCGGCAAGTGCCCCACCGAGCGCGGAATGGTGATGGGCAGCTTGCCGCCGGGATTGACGTCGCCAAAGAGCGCGTCGGCCACAGCGCGGCCTGTCTCCTGACCCATGTACCAGCACTCGAAGATCGCCGGAACGCTCTTGCTCAAATCCGTAATGGAGAGCGGACGGCCATTAAAGACCAGCGCCACCACCGGCTTGCCAAGCGCGACCATCGCCTCGACCAGTTCGTTCTGCTGCCCCACCAGATCCAGGCTTGTGCGGTCGCCCATGTGATTGCGAGCCCAGGCCTCGCGCGAGGTCTGCTCGTTGCCGCCGATGGCCAGCACAATGACGTCGGCGTTCTTGGCCACTTCCACAGCCTCGGCGATCTGCTTGCGGTCCTCTTCGGGGTCGCTCGCCACCACCGGGTCGATATTCCAGCTTCCGCCCACGGTGATCTTGCAGCCTTCGCTATAGAGCACTTCAACCTTGTTGCCAACCTTCTGCTTAATGCCGTCCAGCACCGTGACGTTATGCTCCGGCACGCCGCTGTAACCGCCCAGCAAACCGCGGTTGGCGTTGGGGCCGATCACCGCAATTGTCTTGAGCTTCTTCGGGTTCAGCGGCAATACGTTGCCCTCGTTCTTGAGCAGCGTGATAGTCTCATGCGCCGCTTCAAGAGCCAGCTCGCGGTTGGCGTCGGAGCCGACCACTTGCGCCGCAATCTCCGGATCGACATACGGATCGTCGAAGAGGCCCATGACAAACTTCCAATAGAGCATGGGCGACACCAACTCATCCAGCTCTTTTTCCTTGAGCACGCCCTTCTTGACCAGCTCCTCCAGGTGCAGATAGCAGTCGGGATCGGGCAGTTCGATATTCACGCCCGCCTTGACGGCCAGCGCGCAGGCCTTCTTCTTGTCCTCGGCCAGGAAGTGGCCGTGCGTGTCGGGCCGGTAGTTGAGTTCCCAGATCGCATAGTAGTCACTGACCAAGTAGCCCTTGAAGCCCCACTCCTTGCGCAGCACGTCGCGCAGCAGCCACTGGTTGGCGTGCGAGGGAACGCCATCCACCTCGTTATAGGAGGGCATGATGCTGATGGCTCCGGCGTGCTTGAGGACTTCCTTGAAGGTGAAGAGGAAGGTCTCGCGCAGCACGCGCATACTGACGTTGGCCGGCGCGCAGTTCTGGCCGGACTCTGGCTCGGCATGGCCCACAAAGTGCTTCAGCGTGGCGATGACGTGCTTTTTGTCGCGGAATTTTTTGTCGCCCTGGAAGCCGCGGACGCTGGCAATGCCGAGGCGCGAAACCAGGAATGGATCTTCGCCGTAGGTCTCTTCAACGCGACCCCAGCGCGGCTCGCGCGCCACGTCCACCACCGGGGTGAGCGCCTGATGCGTGCCGCGCACGCGGGCCTCTTCGGCAGTCATGGTAAAGAGCCGCTCCACCAGTTCAGGATTGAAGGTTGCGCCCAAACCGATGGGCTGCGAGAAGCTGGTTCCGGCCGGCGCTGCGTGGCCGTGCAGGCACTCTTCGTGGAAGACCACAGGAATACCCAGGCGGGTATTTTCCAGGAAGAACTTCTGAATCTGGTTGGTCAGCACGGCCATCTCGCGGGCGTTCCTGCCGCCGCCGGCATCCGACGGGCGGCCCACCTGGCCGATGCCGCGTCCACCCTTGAAGGCCGCCTTGGCTTTGGCCAAATCAAAGTTGCCCTTGTCGTCCACCAGCTTCTGCGCCTTCTCCAACCACACGCAGCGCATCTGTTCGGCCTTCTCCTGCACCGTCATGCGCTTCAGCAGATCCTGCACGCGCGCGGCTGGAGCCAGTTTGGCATTTTTATAGGCGGGAACGCTTTTGGCCTTGCTCTTGGCAATCGAGGCCGGCTTGGCCTTGCCCTTGGCAGCGGAAACAGCTTTCTTCATTTTCTTGATTCCTCTCGATGATCGGTCGCGCGGATTCGCCACGGATGAGTCAATAGAAGCATCACTGGCGGCTTGCACTATTGGCTATGATACACATCACGAACGATTCCGGAACTTTCATTTCGCGACCAGGAACGAGTGATCGGAAAATTAGAGGATTGATCATTTAATTTAACCGTCAGAGCCTCTTGCAAAATTCAATTTCGATTGCGAATAAGCGTCAGGGCACGACTTGAGTCGTGCCGATAGAGCAACAAAAAATGGATTGGGCTTTAGCCCCTGCGGGTTAGTTTTCAGTTATTTACGCTTCCGCAGCGGCTAAAGCCGGGAAATTATTTGGACCTTTGCGGCACGACTGAAGTCGTGCCCTGACGCTTATTAACTTCCCGAAGAGAATTTTGCAAGTTGGTCATCATCAACCACGATAACCATTTTCTCTTGAGAGACAGGTGCCTTGGAG
>CAZXVX010000225.1:0-4538 GCA_964644105.1 uncultured Occallatibacter sp.
GCCGCCGCTCGAAGTTGAAGCTCAAGCCCACCGGCTGCCAGGCCGCCGTCAGCTCGCGGCAGATGATCTCAACCACCGAAGCCAGAATCGACTCTTCGATGTCGGTCAGCTCGCGCAGCGGCCCATCCCGGCCCTCGCCGCCCAACAGCAGATCAATGATCGGAGGCGCCAGCGCCAGATCCAATTGCAGGACGGCCAATGCGCCCAACGGCTCCATGCGTACCGAAGAGACATAACTGATCTCGGGAATTCTGAGCAGAAACTCATTGAAGGGAATCTGCTCGGCGCTGACCAGATTGACCTGAAAACGGGTGCGCAGCCAAGCCGCCAGATTGTGGGTCAGGTTGCGCGCGAACAGATCGTTGAGCATGGAGATGGCGCGCAATTGATCGGTCGAGATCTGACCCGCCGAGGAGAAGTTATAAGGCACGACGCGCGCCCGCACTTCGGTCCGCTTGGCCTCCGGCGTCGAGCTGCGCGCGGCCTGAAAGAGGGCATCGATCTCGTTCTGTTTAAGCGTTTTTTCCATGATCTTGCACTTCCCTCTTAAATGCAGCTGTCAGCTATCAGCTATCAGCTATCAGCTTTTAGTTTTCAGTTATCAGCTTTCACGCTTTCTTTTGGTGATAGGCCCTTAGGCTGCGAGATTTGCATTTCCTGATCTTCTTACCCATCCGAATCTCCCATCGCATTTAAAAGCTGATAGCTAATAGCTAATAGCTAATAGCTGATAGCTGCTGTTTCACCGCCGCGTCCGTTCCACCGGTTTTTTCCCGTGCAATCGTTCAAAGGCTCCATGCGCCGCCAGATCTTTCAACGCTCCCCGGAGATGGACCACCGCGGAGGCGTGCACCTGCGAGACGCGCGACTCGACCACGCCCAGCGCCAATCCAATCTCGCGCATGGTCATCTCTTCGTAGTAATACAGGCTCATCACCAGCCGCTCCCGGTCGGGCAGATTCTGAATGGCCTCGGCCAGCCGCTCCTCGAGCTCGCCGCGCAGGCAGCGGAAGAGCGGGTCCTCATCCGGACGGCCGGGCACATAGGCCAGCTCCTCTTCGCCCGAATCCTCGTTGCGCTCGATGTGCAGCGTGCCGATCTCGAGGCCCTTCAGATCGCCCAGCAACTGCTGATACTCCTCGAGTTCGAGCGCCATCTCCATCGCCACCTCGGCCTCATTGGGCGCATGGCCCAGCTTGGCCGTCAGCACGCGGATCGCCTCTTCCACCGCGCGGCCCTTGCGGCGCAGCTCGCGCGGACTCCAATCGAGGGTGCGCAAGCTGTCCAGAATCGCCCCGCGGATGCGGAACTGCGCATAGCTGCGGAATTGAACTTTCTTGGCGGGATCAAATTTGCTGAAGGCGTCCATCAGTCCCACCACACCGGCCGAGACCAGATCCTCGATGTCCACATGCTGCGGCAGCCGCTCGTGAATCCGCCGCGCCAGAAAACGCACGATCGGCAGATGCTCCAGAAGCACGCGCTCCTGCTCGCCGCTCAGTACGGGAAACTGTGCCCCCGGCGGATAGCCGTTGCTGACCGCGCTGCGCCGCGCCGTTGCCTGATTGGTGGCCGTATTGGCGGCTTCCATCCCCATGCATCTCCCCTCGCTTGCACTTCCGCGGCTGATCTAGCACTTGACGCTCCGTTAAAGGTGGTTTTTCCTTTAGGAAAAAATCAGCTAACGGTCATAAAAATTCACTTAGGGAAATGTTGCAGCTTTCAGCTCTCAGTTTTCAGTTTTCAGTTCTCAGTTCTCAGTTCTCAGTTTTCAGTTCTCAGTTCTCAGTTCTCAGTTTTCAGTTTTCAGTTTTCAGTTCTCAGTTTTCAGTTCTTAGTTTTCGCCTCAACCACTTCTATTGCGCTGTCCCATGAGTCCTCTTCCCCAGTCTCTTGAGCCGTACATTCAAACAACAAAATCACTGTCATCCTGAGCGAAGTTTGGCGCGTTCTAGGCGGCAAATGGAGTCGAAGGACCTGCGGTTTCACGACTGATTTCGCAACAAATTCTGACTCTAGCCACTGAATCCTGAAAACTGACAACTGACAACTGACAACTGAAAACTGACAACTGACAACTGACAACTGACAACTGACAACTGACAACTGACAACTGACAACTGCCAACTGCCAACTGCCTTCCTCACCGCAGCGTTCCCACCGGCCGCAGGCGAATCTCGGGCGGAATCTCGCCGGCGGCGACGACCGCCAAGCGCGGCAGCACCGGCTCGATCCAGCGCTTAACGTAATAACGGGCCGGACTGGGGCACAACAGCACGGGCAGCGAGGCGGCCGTGGCGCCGGGAATCAGCCGCCGCAAGGCGTCCGCCAGGCGGCGGACGACGGGCGTTCCGGGCTGTCCGCCGGAGGCCAGCATCCTTTGCCCGGTCTCCGGCGAGAGCGTGACCAGAATCTCTTCTTCGAGCCCGCCATCGAGCAGGAGCACCGGCAACTGGCCCTCGCCATCGAGCAGCGGCTGAATCAGGCGGCGGCCGAGCGCCTGGCGCGAGGACTCGACCAGCGCGACGATTCCCTTATTCACGGCCGCCGTCTCCAGCATCGCCTCAAGAATTGTGCCCAGGTCGCGGATCGAGACCCGCTCGCGCAAGAGCTGCTCGAGCACGCGGCCCACCTCGCCGAGCGAGAGCAGCTTGGGCACCAGCTCTTCCATCAGTTTTGGGTGGCTTTCATTCAGCGAGTCCATCAGCCGCTTGGTCTCGGCCCGGCCCAACAGGCTGTGCGCGTGCTGGCGGATCAGTTCGCCCAGGTGGGTGGTGATGACCGTGGTAGCATCCACCACCGAGTAGCCGGCGGCGTTGGCCTGATCTTCAAGCTGCGGCTGAATCCAGATGGCCGGCACGCCGAAGGCCGGCTCGCGCGCCTCTTTGCCGGCGAGCGGGCGGCGGTTGGGGTCGCTGGAAACCGCCAGCAGCAGCGCGCCTTCGGTCTGCCAGCGGCCGATCTCCATGCCGCGCAGGCTGAACAGGTACTCGCGCGGCTTGAGGCGCAGGTTGTCCGAGATATGCACTGGAGGCACCAGAAAGCCCATCTCGGCCGAAAGGTGGCGGCGCAGCGAGCGCACCCGGCTCAGCAGTTGGCCGCCCTGCTTTTCATCGACCAGCGGAATCAACTGGAAGCCAATCTCAAGCGTCAGCTCTTCGAGCTTGAGCAGGTTGGCCAAATCCGTGCTGACCGCCTCCGAGGCCTTTTTCTTGTCGCCCGCGGCGGCGGCTTCGGTGAGCGGCGGCGGCGGCGCGGGGCTTGCCGAGAGCTTGCGCGCGGCGACAAACAGGGCGCTTGAAACCAGCAGAAAGGCAATTTTGGGCAGGCCCGGAATCAGGACCATTGCGCCGGTAACCAGGCTGGCCAGGTAAAGCGTGACCGGCTTGCCGAGCAACTGCTGGCGAATCTCGCCGCCCAGCATGCCAGCCGAGTTGGCGCGGGTGAGGGTGATGCCGCCGGCGACAGAGACCAGCAGCGAGGGGATCAGCGTGACCAGCCCGTCGCCCACCGTGAGCACGGTGTAGGTGCGCGCCGCCTCGCCCAGTTCGATGCCTTGCTGCAGGGTTCCAATCAGCAATCCGGCGATGATGTTGATGCCGGTAATCAGGATGGTGGCCAGCGAATCGCGCTGATTGAAGCGCGCCGCGCCGTCCATGGCGCCGTAGAACTCGGCCTCGTGGGCGATCGCCTGGCGGCGTTTGCGCGCCTCGACCTCGTCGATGAGGCCGGCGTTCATGTCGGCGTCGATGGCCATCTGCTTGCCGGGCAGCGCATCCAGGGTGAAGCGCGCCGTGACCTCGGCGGTTCTGACCGCGCCATGCGAGACGACCAGGAATTGAATGGCGATCAGGGCCAGAAAGAGCACAAAACCGACCACATAATTGCCGCCCACGACAAACTGCCCGAAGGCCTCGATCACTTTGCCCGCCGCCGCCGTCCCCTCTTGCCCGTGCAGCAGAATGCGGCGGCTGGACGCGATATTCAGCGAGAGCCGGAAGAGCGTCAACAAAAGCAGCAGGGTTGGAAAGACGCTCAGCTCGACGGCCCGGCGAATCTGCATCGCCGAGAGAAAGACGATGATGGAGGCGGCCATGGAGATGGCCAGCAGCAGGTCGAGCCCGGCGGCCGGCAGCGGAACCAGCATGACAAAGATCACGCTGATGGCCGCCAGCGGCAGCACATATTCGCGCAACCGGTCGAGAATCGTGGCTGCGCCCGCGGCAGCCGGGGCGGGCATAGCGGCAGTGCTCATCGCGCACCTCCTGCCGGTTGACCGGAACCAGTATTCGGAGCTGCGCCTGGACCGGCGCCTGGCCGCGACTGTCCGCGCGCCTGCGCCTCACGGGCTTTCTTGTCGCGCATCTCGGCCTCCAGCCTTTGGCGATAGAGGTAGGCCAGAATCGCCGCCACCGCCGCGTAAAGATCGGCTGGAATGGGCTGCCCAACCTCGACCGATTTGTAGAGCGAGCGGGCCAGCGGCGGGTTCTCGATGATCGGCACACCCGCCCAGCGAGCCTCGGCCTTGATCTCCTCGG
>CAZXVX010000226.1:0-4394 GCA_964644105.1 uncultured Occallatibacter sp.
AGACTCAATCCTCCACGATGATCGACGCGGGCGGCTATTATCACTTCAAGTCGCCTGGACTGCAATTGCTCTTCGCCTACGGGCACTCAGTTGCAGGACAGACGGAGAACTACGGCTATCTTGGCCTCTATAAGACCTGGGGGAAAGACCGATTTCGTTGAGGTATTCCACAATAAAGCCATACCGCAACACTCTGTCGACGTCTAGAAGATTCATTCCTTTTACTCCATTTGATCCAAGTTCAGAGGAACGACTGAATCATCGGTACTATCAATTGCCAGGATTAAATGCAGGATACGTTGTTGGCAGAGCGCTTGCACTTCATGTAAGCATTGCCGTAATTCATAGTCATCACGATGTCGGCGTGGAGTAACAGTTTTTACTGTACCCCGACCGAAGATCCTTTGTCGTCCAACAGAAAACGGTAGGCGTGACGGAAGGTATAACATTCTAAAGCGATCAGCCCATTTTCTGTGCCACAAGAATATGGCTTCAACCCAAAACCAACCTACTTTGAGGCGCTCCTTGTCTGTTGAAATAAACCAATCATGAGGATGACGCCTAGGATCATCACTACTATTACGACATCACACAGTATACAAGGTAAAATACTTTACAAACGACAATAAACCTCATATACTATGCAAATGTTGACTTTATCTTCACTAGGCGAACAGATTGCAGCCCGGCGCAAGACGCTTGGATTGAGCCAGTCCGCCTTGGCCAAAAAGGCGGCTGTCGGTCATTCCACGCTGGATGCCTTGGAGAACAGCCGCATCGGTGAACTGGGCTTCTCCAAGATCAGCAAAATACTTTCTGCCATCGGCATGGAACTGAAGCTGCAAGCGGCCATCTCTGAGCGGCCGACGCTGGAGGAACTGATGGAGGAGGAACGCAATGATCAAAGTCTGGACCGACGCGGTTGAAGCCGGACTGCTCGACCGAGTCAGCGAGCGCGGCAGCGCCTTTCTCTATCTGCCGCAGGCCCTCCCAGCGCGCGCGGTTTCGGTCACCATGCCGGTGCGCCTTCCGTCGTGGGATATGCGCTTTGGCATCCCGCCAATCTTCGAGATGAATCTTCCTGAAGGCGCGCTGCGTGAGCGGCTCCGCCTGACATTTGCCAAAGCGACGGGCACGTTTGACGATCTTGATCTGCTGGCTGTTGTCGGACGCTCCCAAATAGGGCGCATTCGCTACACCGGCCAGCAGGATCAGTTGGTGGAGGAGGTTCCATTTCAGTCTGTCGATGAGATTCTTGCCCAGCGGCGAGGCGGCGACTTGTACCGCTACCTCATCGATAAATTCGCATCCTATTCCGGCATCAGCGGTGTCCAGCCTAAATTTCTTATCCGGGACGAAAATGCTTTTGCCGCCACCCAAGCACCAGGCGCGCGCCTATCCGAGAGCTACCGGGGCGCAACCCACATCATCAAATTCTGGGAGGCGAATGAATATCCGCAGCTTGCAGCGAACGAGTACTTCTGCCTCAAAGTCGCCCAACGCTGCGGCCTTGAGGTGCCCCCCTGCCAGCTCGCTGAGGATGCCGGGGCGCTGGTCGTTGACCGCTTTGATCTTCGGATCGATGGCAGCTATCGGGGCTTCGAAGATTTCTGCGTACTCAACGCCAAGCGGACCGATCAGAAATACAACGGCAGCTACGAAACCTCGGTTCACAAGCGATTCACGCAGTTCGCGAATTCAACCAGCGTGTGTAAAGATCTTGAAAAACTCTTCACGCTGATCGTCCTCAACTGCGTGCTGCGCAACGGCGATGCGCACCTGAAGAATTTCGGTATTGTCTATGATGATGTTCTGGGGGAAGCAAGGATAGCTCCCGTCTACGATCTGGTGACGACAACGGTCTATCTCACTCAAGACCGCATGGCGCTTACGCTGAATGGCAGCACGAATTGGCCGTGCGCCAAAGATTTGCAACGGCTCGGGGAAACCCGCGCGGGCTGCACGCCATCCAGGGTCAGAGAGATTTTTGGGAAGATCGAGGACGCTGTCATCAGCGTTTCCGCTGAGGTCCGCGCCTATATCAAAGTGCACCCAGAATTTTTGGCGATTGGAGAGCGGCTCCTCCAGGAATGGCAGATCGGATCAGCGCAATCTCTCAAAAATGCGTAAGCGAGATTCGAGGATCTATTCAGGGTAAGGTTGAACAACTCACCTCGCCTGATACCGATCGTGAACTAGAGTGCAATCGCGAACTGAATCAATTCGGGACGGAGTGCGTTTATTCATTGCCAGAACCGTAAGATATCTGCGTTTCCACCTGCATCACGCACTGCCACAGTTTGCCTGTTGATGCATCAAAAAACATCTCCGGCTCAAACGCCTTCAACCGGTATGTTGCTCCTTCAGTCAGCTTTTTAAGTAGTTGTGGGGTCAGCCTCGCCGGCGGAGCTGGCATTGGTAATACCTTCTGCTGTGTCGAATCAATACGCAACGCAGGGGGTGGTGGCATCGGAACCGGTCGCAGTGCCATCTTGGCTTTCTTGGCAGGCGGGCCAGACCGAAGCGCCTCTCGTTCCTGGACCCAGGCTTCGATCTCCGCCTCAACCCATCCGACCGTGTTCTCCGATTTCTGCACCTGGTGGGGAAATTTATCTTTACGTATCAATCCATACATAGTGGATTTTTTTAGCCCCGTCCGGCGCAAAACCTCAGCCCGATTGATCAGGATGGTGGGCGTTGCGCGTTCTATGATGAGACTATCATTGCTCATAATTTGCATCCTATTCATTTAACCTCCATATGTGAACGTCCAGCAGTGCATTTTCTGAAAAATATTGAGCGATATCAGATGGCGTTGTTGGCAGAGTGATGGTGCGCAAGTTAAAATACGGTAGATGTTCGGGTGAGATTGGGTTTCTGGGATACTCAGATATCACACCTCGGGAGTAATCTCTTGGATGTATTATTGGGGGTATTTTTGCTTTTTAATTTATTTTGTATTGAAAATAAATGACTTGCTTGTAAGTTCGAATCCCCATCTCTCCGCCATTATTTAGAATCAATAAGATACAGTCACAGGTACGATAAACTGGTATGAATCGCCAACCTCTGAGTATTAACCCTCGGAGGATTTTTTATGGCGAACACTACTGTTCGACTCTACATTCGCTGTGCCGCAGGGTAGCTTAGCTGCAGAGCCAGTTAGAGCTGGAATTGAGTGTTTTCGCTCATCTCGGCATACCCATGGGTGGGCTCGGCATTTCGCCTTCCGACCAGGCGGAAGGTGTCCGTTTCGTCAATCTCCTGCTCGACGCCGGCTTCAAGCACGTGCAGCGCGACACGCTCTATCGGACGATGGTTTTGAACGGTTAGTTTGTTCGTGCAGTCTCGCCAGGGAAGTACAAGACCTCAAACCTATTTCAATAGAGAAGGCTCTCCTCACAGAGGAATTTAACCTTAAAAATTACTGCGCCGCCCGGAGATCAGGTTGATAACCAGGACAACCAGCGCAACAACAAGCAGGATGTGAATCAGCCCGCCGGCGATATGGAGGCTGAAACCCAACAGCCACAAAACGAGAAGAATCACAAAGATTGTCCAAAGCATGATAGCTCCATTTTCGCGTTGTGAAAGCCGGAGGACCGTAATGGTTCCCGGCTTTCTGAACGCATTTTACTGTTGATTGTTAGTTGGAAGCGATGGCTTGCGCCTTGGCATCTCGGACGGCATCCAGAAATTCATGCGCCGATGCGGGCACGGATACCTCTCCGCTCAGAATGCGGTGCGTCGAGATATCATGGCCGTAAATGGCTTCAGTGGAATCATCATCGCGGCGAACATCGGCGCCGGTCAGGGTAAGTCCGGCAAACAGGCCCTTGGCCCGCGAGTAAGTGAGAATCTCTGTGTTCAGTTCCCAGTCGGTGTCGGCTGTGGCGTGGCGTCCCACTGGGCCGGCGGCCGCGGAGGCGTCCCCGCCTATCTGAAACTTGCTTTCAATCAAGCGCTGCATTCCTCGGTCACCCTGAAAAATCATGACCAGATCAACTCCTTCAACGCCGATTTGCAATCCCCAACTGCCGCCGGTGATGGTAAAGAAGGACGGCGCGCTCCAGCCGTTTTCGGTGCGGCAAGTGGCCACGCCGCGGCCATTTTCCGCGCCGAAGATAAAGCCGCCCTTGATCATGTGCGGCACAAC
This sequence comes from uncultured Occallatibacter sp., assembly GCA_964644105.1. Classification (GTDB taxonomy): domain Bacteria; phylum Acidobacteriota; class Terriglobia; order Terriglobales; family Acidobacteriaceae; genus Telmatobacter. Next base: position 4,157 of record CAZXVX010000226.1, read on the forward strand.
TGCAACGCATTTGGCATGCGCCAGAACTTCTTCCGGAATGCCTCGGTCCGGCGCCGACATGATCTCGTGAAGCACCGCGCCCGCATGATCCATCCGGTCAACTGTTGCTTCACGACCGGTTCCCGCCCAGCATACGCTTGTCATACTGAGTACTGCCGCAAACGCCATAAGTTTTTTCATGCAATCCACCTTTTCTACCCATGCGCAGCGTCACTTTCTTTCCGCGCACTGAGGCGCA
>CAZXVX010000227.1:0-4340 GCA_964644105.1 uncultured Occallatibacter sp.
ACCGGCGAACTTCTCTTTTCCGAAGGCGAAAACTGCCACGGACTGCACATCATCGCCACAGGAAAGGTGCGCATCTTCAAAAGCTCGCCCGGCGGCCGCGAGCAGGTGCTGGCAGTCAATCAGCCTGGCGAATCCGTGGCTGAGTTGCCGGTCTTCGATGGCGGAGTCTATCCCGCTTCGGCTGTGGCCATTGAAGAGACGCAGATCGCCTTCATCTCGCAGCGCAACTTCCAAAGCTATTGCCTGGAACATCCGCTGGTCGCGCTGAAAGTACTCTCCGTAGTCGGAGCGCGCCTTCGCCGTTTGGTCGGCATCATTGAGGAGCTTTCGTTCACCACCATTCGCCAGCGCCTGGTGGCCCTGCTGCTCAAGCTGGCGCAAACCGAAGGTACGAAGGGCACGGCAGGTGTCGAGTTTCAACTGCCATCCACGCATCAGGAGCTGGCCAATCAGTTGGGAACCGTGCGCGAACTGATCTCGCGCAACCTGATGCGCCTGCAAGCCGAAGGGCTTCTGGAGGTGGATGCGCGCCGCATTGTTGTCAAAAACATGAAGGGCCTGAGCGCGCTGTTGGAAGCGGCCAATTGACCAGGTGCCGCAAGATCAAACGTGACCGTGATGATGGTGTTCGTGCTGCCTGCCGGCCATCTCTTCCAATGGAACCACGCAGCCTTCCCGCTCCTGGCAACCCAAATGCTCAAATTGGATGGTGGTGTGGCTGATATGAAAGTGCTCGTGCAGCAAGTGATTGAGCCGGCTTAGGATGCAGGCGCTTGCCGAAGGTGGAATGTCGGCGATGGTCACGTGGCAGGCCAGCGCGCTGGAGTTCGAGCCGAGGCTCCAGACGTGCAGATCGTGCACGTTCAGCGCGCCTTCGACGGCCTCCATGGCGAGGCGAATCTCGCTGAGCGAAACGCCGCGCGGCGTGCCTTCGAGCAGAATGTTCAGGCTCTCGCGGATGATGCCCAGGCTGGTCCAGAGGATCAGCGCGGCTATCAGCAGTGATAAAGCGGGATCAATCCAGTTGTGCCCGGTGAGCAGGATGCCCGCTCCGCCGGCGATCACGGCGGCAGTGGAGAGCGTATCCCCGGCCATGTGCAAAAAGGCCGAGCGCAGATTCACATCGCGCGCCACGCCCCACAGCAGCGCGGCAATCACTCCATTCATCACCACCCCCGCCGCCGCCACAATCATCATCAGGCGCGGCTGCACCACCACCGGAGCATAGAGCCGATGGACGGCTTCGATGGCGATCCAGACGGAAATGACGATCAGCATGCCCGCATTGATAAAGGCCGCCAGAACTCCGGCACGCTGATAGCCGAAGGTGCGCGCCGGATCAGCAGGGCGGGATTGGAAGTAGACGGCAACAAAGCTGAGCAGCAGAGCCAGAAAGTCGCTGGCATTATGACCGGCCTCGGAGATGAGAGCCAGCGAGTGAGCGCGCAATCCGGCGACAAAGGTGAGCACTACGTATGCAAACGTGGCCACCAGTGAGAAGCGCAGCACGGATTGAGTTCTCTGTGTGGCTGAACCGTCAGGCGCGGCATGAAGATGCATGGCAATAGTTTACCGGGGGTGGGTATCGGAGTGCTGGCAAATCGCGCGAAGGCTGGCTCGCTTGAAAGCTTACTCGTTGGCCTCAATGCGGCGTCCGTTCAGGTCCTGGATGCCGCGGGAGTTGACTCGGAAGAGCGAGGCGAAGACGCGCAACTGGTCGCGGCTCAGGCTCAGATCCTGCTCGAAGACAAACCAGCGCACTCCCTCCGTGCAGGGCGGCGTGGTCAGCGAGCCGATGTAGGTCCAGTAGCCTCGGTCAGCCGGCAGCAGACCGCCCACGCTGACCATCTCGTCCACTTTTTCCGTTGCGCCGGCACTCCGGGGCAGATGCGGCCACAGCGCGGCCAGCACGGCATTCGGATTGTTTACATCTTCCACCAGGCGCACCGCGATGATGGCAAACTTTCCGTCGGCGCTGCGATGCACCAGATGGACGCTCATGTCGCTCAGCTTGCCGCGCACCCCTTCTTCGCCTGGGTGGTGGAAGTCGAACTCGATCAGATCATAGCGCACGCCGTCGATGAGGATGTAACTGCCGGGATGCACCCGCGCCAGAATGGTGTGGCCATCATTTTCCAGCGTGACCGGCCCGGCGATGTAGTGGAACTCGATTGGCTGAAGCGCCGTGTTCAAGCGCGCCCCGCGTATGTTGATGGGCGATTGCTGATGACCCTTGGAGCAGGCTGCATAGGCCGGGTCCAACTTGCCCCATTCCAGTTCGCCCCGCTTGCCCTGGTACTCCCAGGGAGTGTTCTGCGCGGCGGCTACGGCGGCTATTCCAAGTGTTAAAACGAAAAGTGCTGCTGGAAAACGCATCGGAAGCTCCTCAATCAATTAGACGCACAGCGCGCTAGAGAGCATTCTAAGGCATTTGCGGAAGGGAGGCGAAAATGCATTGTGTGGCGAGGCGCGCAGTTGGAGCCCCGAAGCCCTGAATCGCAAGAAAAATCTCGCTCACCAAGCCGGCAAATTGAAGGATGGAAAGTTAGAGGGAGGAAAAACGGAATTTTTTTATCAGGCACACGCCGGGGTCAGTGGCTCCCATCCTTCCACGTTCTTTGTGGAAGGATAGGATAACCAGTCGAAGATTCTCCTCGAATGCGAGGTCACAATTCCAAAGCTGTGAGCGCGGATGCACCGGCCGGCAGTGCAACCACGCCACGCCTCGAAAGGATGATCACTTGGCTGCCGGTGCTTCCTTCTTGTGCGCCACGAAGACGTGTGCTTGATGACAGCTCACACACGTTCTTCCCTTCAAGAATGGATCAGATTTAAGTTGTGCCACCTGATCGCTGTGACAGTTGTCGCAGGTGCTTAACCCTGGCGTGCCCGCGAAGTCTGGAGCCGTTGTTTCGCCATGGCAAGTGGTGCATTCAACACCATTGGTGGCATGCGGACTGGCTTTCCATTGCTCAGAAATCACCTTGTGGCAGGTGGAGCAGGTATCCCCGGCTGGAATCAGCCGATGAAAAATATGCTTGGCTTGATCCTGCTGAGCCATGGCAGGTTGAACGGCAATCGCCAAAGCGAGAGAAACAAACACGGTAAGACCGAAGATGTGCGCACAGAAACGATTCACGGACGAACCTCCTGATTATGGTCTCTAAGTATCAAACCGGCGATAAGCGCAATCAGTGATGCGCATCACATCTCACCGGGATACAATTTGGGCGCTGCGCTGAAGTGCCGGGCGATGGACCACCGCGCATGTGACGTGAGGCACATGGCGCTCCGCTCGCCGGGAATTCTGAACTCAGTCCAGGGCACTGGCCAAGCGAAAACTCCGCCACAAACACAATGGACCCTTCGTCAGAAGGGTCCATTGTGTTTGTGGCGGAAGTACTGCGGTCTGTTCGGGATTGGCTACAACCCCGCCTGCTCGGCCAGCGCGGCAGCCTTGTCGGTGGCCTCCCAGGTGAACTCCGGCTCGGTGCGGCCGAAGTGGCCATAGGCGGCGGTCTTCTGGTAGATGGGACGGCGCAGGTTGAGGCTCTCGATGATGCCCTTGGGCTGGAGCTTGAAGTTCTTGCGGACAAGTTCCGTCAGCTTGGCTTCGCCCACCTTACCCGTGCCAAAAGTATCAATGCGCACGCTGACCGGATCAGCAACGCCAATCGCATAAGCGAGCTGAACTTCGGCGCGGTCGGCTAGTCCCGCCGCCACAATATTCTTGGCGATGTAACGCGCCATGTAGGCCGCCGAACGATCGACCTTCGTCGGGTCTTTGCCGCTGAATGCGCCGCCGCCGTGACGGCCTGCGCCGCCGTAAGTATCGACGATAATCTTGCGACCAGTGAGGCCGGTGTCGCCCATCGGTCCACCAATGACGAAGCGTCCGGTGGGATTGATATGGTACTTGGTGTTCTCATCGAGCCACTCGGCGGGCAGCACTGCCTTGATGACGTATTTGAGGATGTCGGCGTGCAGCTCTTCGTTGGTGACGCTGTCCGAATGTTGGCTGCTGATGACCACCGCGTCGATGCGCGCGGGCTTGCCGTTCTCGTCGTACTCGACGGTGACCTGGCTTTTGCCGTCGGGACGCAGATAGGGAAGCTTGCCGCTCTTGCGAACGGCGGTCAACTGCCGGCAGAGCTTGTGCGCCAGCGAGATGGGCGCGGGCATCAGCTCCGGGGTCTCGTTCGATGCATAGCCAAACATCATGCCTTGGTCGCCGGCGCCGCCCGTGTCCACGCCCTGGGCGATGTCGCCCGACTGCTTGTTGATCGTCGAGATCACGGCGCAGGTGTTGGAGTCGAAGCCGTAGAGGGCGTTGTCGTAGC
>CAZXVX010000228.1:0-4285 GCA_964644105.1 uncultured Occallatibacter sp.
CTGGGCACATCTGCGAAGCTTTAGCCGGGATTGATACACTCAGCCGATGGGCCGTCTAATCCTCAATGCCGACGACTTCGGGCTGACCTCCGGGGTCAATCGCGCCGTGATCGAACTGCATCGTGCAGGCGCGCTCACCAGCGCCACGCTGATGGCGCGCGCCTCGGCAACCGATGAGGCCATCGAATTGGCTTGCGCAACGCCTACGTTGGGCGTGGGCTGCCACGTGGTGCTGGTGGATGGCGAGCCGATACTCTCCGTGCCGAAGATCTCGACTCTCGCGCAGTCACGCACTAGCCGCTTTTATCCAACTTTGGGCACATTTCTCCGAGCGCTGTTCACCGGGCGCGTCCGATCTTCGGAGATCGAAGCCGAGGCTGCCGCGCAGATTACGCTGCTGCAATCCATGGGCGTGAAGCTCACCCACATCGACACTCACAAGCACGCGCATATCTTTCCTGCCGTTTTGCGACCGGTGTTGCGCGCCGCCAAGGCCGCGGGAATTCATGCAGTGCGCAATCCCTTCGAGCCGGCCTGGAGCCGCCGCGCCACGCATGGCACCAGCTTGATTCGTCGCGCGGAGGTGTGTCTGCTTGCGTTGCTGGAGCCGACCTTCCGGCGCATCGTGGCGGAAGAAGGCTTTGTTACCACCGATGGCGCGCTCGGCGTGCTGGCCACCGGAAACCTCGACTCTGCCCAGTTCGACACACTGCTCGGCAATCTTCCCGCGGGTACCTGGGAGCTGGTCACGCATCCCGGCTACAACGACGCCGATCTGGCGCGGGCGCATACAAGGCTGCTCTCCTCGCGAGAGAGGGAGCGGCAGGTACTCAGCTCATTCAGGCAGTTCTCTTCTATCGAACGGATCTCTTTTGCGGATGTCAGCATGACGGCTCCAACGGCATCTTCTGCGTCTTCCTCCCATCCATGAGCGTCCAAGGAAAGTCGGACGCAAGCGAGAAAACCATGCGCATTGGCATCACATGTTATCCCACCTACGGCGGATCGGGCGTGGTGGCTACCGAACTGGGTATCGAGTTGGCAGCACTGGGCCACGAGATTCACTTCATCTCCTATTCGCAGCCCTTCAGGCTGAGCGGGCGCGACAGCGGAATTCAGTACCACGAGGTCCCTGTCTCCAGCTATCCGCTCTTCGAGTTCCCGCCGTACGACCTGGCGCTGGCCTCGCGGATGGCCGAGATTGCCGAGCTGTATGAGCTGGATCTGCTCCACGTCCATTACGCCATTCCACATTCAGTCAGCGCACTGCTGGCGCGCCAGATGCTGGCCACGCGCGGCATCCGGCTGCCCTTTGTCACCACGCTGCACGGCACGGACATTACCCTGGTCGGTCTGGACCGCGGCTATCTGCCCATCACTCGCTACGCCATCGCGGAGAGCGATGGAGTGACCAGCATCTCCAACTATCTGCGCGAAGAGACCTTCAAGCACTTTGGCGGCTCGCGGTCCATCGAAGTGATTCCCAACTTCGTCAACTGCGACGAGTACAGGGCGTTTAAAGACGAGGTGGCGCGGACAGAAGCGCGCAAGAGGTTGGCGAAGTCGGACGAGGCGATCTTGATGCATCTGTCGAACTTCCGACCGGTCAAGCGCGTGCTGGACGTGGTGAAGGTCTTTGCCCAGGTTCAGCGGCAGTTGCCGGCGCAACTGATTCTGGTGGGTGATGGGCCGGACCGTTCGGCTGCCGAGTGGCTGGCGCACGATCTGGGCATTCAGTGCCGCGTTCATTTTCTGGGCAAGCAGGAGCGGGTGCACGAGCTGCTGCCGCTAGCCGATCTGATGGTAATGCCGAGCGAGTTGGAGTCGTTTGGTTTGGCGGCGCTTGAAGCCATGGCTTGCAAGGTTCCGTCGATTGCCACGCGGGTGGGCGGCGTGCCGGAGCTGATCGACGACGGGGTTACCGGCCTGCTCTATCCGGTGGGCGCGGTAGACGAGATGGCCGCTGGAGCGGTGAGCCTGCTCAAAGACCGCGACCGGCTGGAACGGATGCGTCTGGCCGCGCGCAGCACAGCGCAGAAACGCTTCTGTGCGTCTCTGGTGGTGCCACATTATGTGCGCTATTACGAATCGATGCTGGCAAAAGTGGACTAACTTGCGTTCGGCGCCTATCCCTTCAGCTCCGCCAAGCGCTTCCGTGTTTGGTTCAAGAAGGCCTCATCCTCCGGCAAATCCGGATGGATGGAGTCGAGATTAATCGCCACATTGGCCAGCGCTCCCTCCCGTGCCGCGCCCGCCAGGGCGATTGCGGTGGTCAGATCGGAACTCATATTGGGATTGCTGATGGCCCGCAAACCGGCGGCGATGCGCGCGATCTCTACGGCCTTTTCCGCCACGCCCAGCGGCACTTGGGTCGCCTGGCGAAGCGCGGCGTTGATCGCATTGCCGCCGTCCGCCGATTCCCGCGCAGCTTTGTAAGCCTTCATGACGGAGTTGTACGACTCGGCATCGGCGTCGATGGCGGCCTTCAACTCCTCGCGCAGCGGCGTTAGCTTGGCGATGGCCTCGCTGAGCTGGCTTTCGTATTGCAGGTAGGCCTTTTTTCCGCGCGACATCGTCGCGACCATAGTGCCGAGTCCGGCAGCCATGGCCGCCGCCGCCGCCGCCGCGCTGCCGCCGCCCGGAGTCGCGGTGGGCGCGGTCAATTGCTCGATGAACGGCTCGATTCCCGCCCGCAGCCCGCCGACCGCCGTCTTGCCGCTCATTACCGCATCCAGCCGGTTTTCCAGAATCAACGAGGAGTCGAAGTTCTCCACTTGCAGGAACCACTTCGCGGCCTGCTCCAGCGCGAGTTTGGGAATCAGCCCGACAATCTCACTGGAGACGGGAACGCAACCATAACGCTCGGCCTCGCGCTTGACGAATTCAAAGACCCGATGCACCGGCGTCTGCTCAAAGTCAGTCAGGTTCATCGAGACCTGGGCCATGCCGCGCACCAGGAAGCCCGCGCCCTTCACGAAGCGCAGCCCGCCCGAAGAGAATCGCACCGCCTTGGCGATCTTTTTGGCAATGCTGACGTCCGCGGTATTCAGAAAGATGTTGTAGGCGATCAGCGGCTTGCGCGCGCCCACCACCGTCGCGCCGGCGGTCGGATGAACGCGCGGCTCGCCGAAGTCAGGCTTGCGCTCAGGCTTCACGGCGATCTCGTCGCGGATGCCCTCAAACTGCCCGCGTCGAATATTCTCCAGATTCTGCCGCTCTGGCGTCGTTGCGGCTGCCTCGTAAAGATAAACCGGAATCTCATAGCGGCGCGCGATCTCCGCGCCCACCTGCTTGGCCATCGCCACGCAATCTTCCAGGGTCACGCCGTCGATGGGAATAAAAGGAATGACGTCAGCCGCGCCCATGCGCGGGTGCGCGCCGGTGTGCCGGGTCAGGTCAATCAGTTCGGCGGCCTTGCCCACGCCGCGAATCGCCGCCTCGGCTATGGCCTCCCGCTCGCCGACGAGCGTAATCACGCAGCGGTTGTGGTCAGAGTCCATCTCCCGGTCAAGCAGATAAACGCCAGGCAGCTTCATGGCTTCCACAATGGCATCAACCACGGCCGGGTCGCGGCCTTCACTGAAATTGGGAACACATTCAACGAGAGTCTTGGGCATGACAAAAGGATAGTGATCGCCGGTCCGATCCGGCAACAGGAATCCCAAGGCTGATTTTGACTTGTACCGTTGAATCAATGCTTTCTTTCGTGATTCATTGTTGATTCCATCTTATTCAAACGTGATCGCCTGCTACTTTAGCTTCAGAAGAGTGTTTTTTCGGATTACTATCTTTACTGGAAAGATTTGGACCCGCAACGCAGCCGTTTCAAATTTTGGAGGGATGATAACCATGACAGCTCCCGTGATCACTTCGCCGCGCGGCAATCAGTTGCGCTGCAAAGGCTGGCAGCAGGAGGCGGCGTTGCGCTGCCTGATGAACAATCTCGACCCGGAGGTGGCCGAGCGGCCTGAAGACCTGGTGGTCTATGGCGGCATCGGCAAAGCGGCGCGCAACTGGGAGTGCTATCACGCGATTGTGCGCGAGCTGGAGCAGTTGGGCGATGAGGAGACGCTGCTCGTCCAATCCGGCAAGCCGGTCGCCGTCTTTCCCACGCACGATCTTGCCCCGCGGGTGCTGATCGCCAACTCGAATCTGGTGGGCAAGTGGGCCAACTGGGAGCATTTTCACGAGCTCGACCGCAAGGGCCTGATGATGTACGGCCAGATGACCGCGGGAAGCTGGATCTATATCGGCACCCAGGGAATCTTGCAGGGAACCTTCCAGA
>CAZXVX010000229.1:0-4254 GCA_964644105.1 uncultured Occallatibacter sp.
TCAGCACAGGCCCGCGCCGCCAGTAGCCGCCGCGATAAAGATACTGCCAGATGTCCTCCGTCTGGAAGAAATCGCGGCCAATGATGCAGGGAAGCAGATGGTCGGTCAGGCAACTGGCCACCGCTAACTCGCGGCCATTCAGCGTGCCGTCGCCCAGGCCGTAGATGCCTTCGTCAGTCTCGATCTTCAGTGTGACAAAATTCCGCCCCGGCGATGTAATGTTCACGGTGGCGCGCGTAATCTTCATGGCTTTCTTGCTCCTGTTGCTGTTTGAACTTGGCTGTCAGCCTTCAGCTCTCAGCTTTCAGCTTACAGCTTTTAGCTATTGATCCTGCCGCGCAGAATTACAACACTTCAAGACTGTCATCCTGAGCGAACGGGGCCCCAAATGTACTTCAATTTGGGGGTGGTGAGTCGAAGGATCTGCGGCTGCCTTTTATGACTAGGTTCCAAAACTTACAGGCCAAATCAGTGAATGCTTCGGTCTTTTAGCTGATAGCTGATAGCTGATAGCTAAAAGCTAAAAGCTGTCCTACTGATTCACCCCGCTGGCCAAGAAGCCGCCATCCACGGCAATCACCTGCCCGGTGATAAACGAAGCCGCCTCCGAAGCCAGAAAGATCGCCGCCCCCGCCACCTCGCGCGCCTCGCCAAAACGGCCCATCGGCGTGCGCATCAGCAGCTCCGTGCCGCGCGGCGTTCCTTTGATCAGCTCGGAATTCAGCGGCGTGGGGAAGATTCCCGGCGCTATGGCGTTCACATTTACGCCCTTCCGCGCCAGCTCCACGGCCAGCGAACGGGTCAGCGAGGCCACCGCCGCTTTGCTCGCCGAGTAGGCCGCCACCTCATGAAAGCTGACAAACGAAGAGAGCGAGGCGATGTTAATGATGCGCCCGTAGCCGGCCTCGACCATCGTCGCGCCAAAGATCTGGCAGGCGCGCAGCGTGCCGGTCAGGTTGGTTTCCATCACCCGCTGCCAGTCCGATTCAGCCAAATCCAGCACCGGCGCCTTATGCGTGATTCCGGCCGCGTTCACCAGAATGTCAACCTTGCCAAACTCGGCCAGAACGGCGTCATGCAGCCGTTGCATCGACTCCCGGTCGGTCACGTCGCTGGTCAGTCGCAGCGTCCGCCGGCCCAGCGCCTCAATCTCCTTAGCCGTCCGCTCCACCTGCTCCAGCCGCCGCGAGGAGGCAATCACCTCCGCCCCAGCCTCGGCCAATCCCAGGGCAATTGCGCTTCCCAAGCCGCTGCAACCGCCGGTCACCACCGCCACCCTGCCGCTCAAATCGAACAACTGCAAGCCCATCCAAAGCTCCTCGCGCTATTGTCAAAATTGTAAACTGAGGAGCTTCCGAGGTTGACGTGCAGCTTGCTCGTCCGCGCCAATGCAAATCGGCGGGTTGAAGCGAAAAAATGACTGAAAGGACCAAACCGGAAAATTGACGACTTGCAATCCAGCCGAAGATATGGGTCAGATGAAACCCTAGCGATCTTTATGGTGGTCGCATTTCAAACCAATCAGGCACCATTGCGCACACTCTGGGAGTGGTTGCGCGCGCCAAGGGAATGGCGCAGATCGCCGACCAAACGGGATTGTCGCGCGAACAGCTTTACCGCTCCTTCAGCGAAAAAGGAAACCCTACGCTGAAGACTACGCTGGCCGTGATGAATGCTCTGGGCGTCAAACTGACCGCGAAGGATCCGAACGAGGCCTGAGGAAAATGACGTGCTCAGAATTCGTACGCGAGGTGGTGGATTTCCAGTTACGAAAATCTGGATCTAGGGCAATCTCATTTCTTATACTCTGGACCTGCCCTACTTGCCAAGGTCTGGAGTACCCGGTATCCGGTATTACTCGCCCCAGAGACCTGGTATCGTTGGTTGATCTTCCTTGAATACATTTTCTATATCTCTCCTTACTACTGGAGTCATACGATATTCGGTACCAATATTGACAGTTTCAATCATAAACTTTTTGATCATCTCAGACAGTACTCTGTCACCGAAGGCTTTTCCTCTTTGCATAGATTTATAGAGATCAGTCTCCTGAACGGATTCTTTTCCCCATAACATTCTTAAAACTATAATCTCGTCCAAAGACGTAAGAGATTGGGACCTGCGCTTTACGAACTCACTAAATTCTACACTTCCTACGAGCGGGATTCGAGCACAAAACTTCCCATGTTCACTTTCAAACTCCGGAAATGGAAGTCCATGTTCCAAAATACCACGAAAAACAATATCTATTCCCTGACCAACCTTATCGCATAGAGCAAAAAAACGTGAGGCTTCAGCAAGAAGCAGATTTCGGTAAACTGGAACACAATGAATAAGACTGTCTGCACTAAGTCCTGCTGGAAGTTCTCCCGGGTTCTCTATCTCTAGTCCATGTTCATCCAAACGGATTATCACGGGTCCGGGGCTTCGATAGCATCTATGAACGTAACAGTTGGTTACAAGTTCCAGGAGAATTTTAATATCAATCTTTGGTACAAGGCCGGCCAGAATAGCATTATTTCCGAGACATAAATCACGAATTGAATCAATAATATTTTCTTTCAGTGTTATTGATCCCGCCTTCGATATAATTGTAGTTTCAAAAAAAGGTACGTGCTGATTTAAAGCCTTCTTTGTTCCAAATAGAAGTAAAGCAGCCAATGTAATCTGTTCATTATGTGGTTCGCAAAATGCTGTAGTATCTATCAATAATCGTCCTTGCCTCAGTAGCTCCCAGTAATCTCCGTCAAAGCATCCATTCGGAAACTTTTTACTGTATTTTCCTTCTGCCCATTGTAATGATAATGACGATAGGCTCGATCGCGTCGCACCTGGAACAACTACATTAGTTCTGTCGTCCTCCGCCGCATACTGGGTACGGCACTCCTTTCCTATCCTAGTTTTTGAAATACCCTTCGCAGTAAGATGCCCACTCATTATTGTCGTCTTTGGAAGACGAATTGCAAAAACGTTACTCCCTGAGGGCGAAGATACAGGAATTAGCTCAGAGATATCTGACACCGTACAATTGACTGGAGGCATTGTTTGATCCCAAATCCGTATTTGCAACCACTCCGGATTGACATCTGAGTATGGACACGGAGAATATTTAGAAGCTTCCTTTGGATGATCTTCAATTCCAACTAGAACTAAACCACCCTTTGAATTAGCAAGACAAGCGGCTGATTCGCTAACCTTTTCGATCAGTTCTTTGATGTTCTTGCACCAACCCTTTATTTCAAGAGATTCCGATTCAATTGCGTCAGTCGTTTGAACGGAAAGTTGAACAAGAATATTTCTAATCTCCTGTTCAGTCACTTCTGACTGACTAGTTTGTACAATGTTCGAATTGGAGGTCCAGTGCATTTCAAAGCATAGTAGCACCAATTTCCCGCAATATCAATCAGATAGAGAGGTAGGGACTCATCAATGTTATACATTTTAAGAGAACATCGTCTGGAATCTTCAATTCAAAACCTTTGCATTCTGCCTCAAATCAACTCCGTCCTTCCGGTAATTCCCAGCTCCTTGACGATCTTGCCCACATCCTGCGAGTGGTCGCGGTGGGCGACGAGCAGGGCGTCGCCGGTGTTCACGACAACCAGGTTCTTGACGCCGACCAGAGCCACGAACTTATCCGGGCTATAAACGTAATTGTTGCAGGCGTCCAGAGCCATGTGGCCTTTGGTTTCAGCAACATTGCCCTCGGCGTCGCCGCGCAGGCGGGTCTCGATCTGGTACTCGTAGAGCGAGGCCCAGGAGCCTAAATCATTCCAACTGAACTCGGCGGGGATGCAATAAAGGTGCGAGAGATGCTCGCCCTTGGCCGAGCGCGGCTCCAGCACGGCGTAGTCCACGCTGATGTTCTCACACTTGGGATAGAGCGCGCGGAATACCTCGTCGAAGTTGGGCGTGCCGTAGGCGGCGGCGATGGCTTCAAGCAGCGGCGCGGTCTCCGGCAGGTGCTCGCGCACGGCATTCGCCAACGTACGCGCCGACCACAGGAACATTCCCGAATTCCAGAAGTAGTTGCCCGCGGCGATAAACTCGTCGGCCTTGTTCTGGTTGGGCTTTTCATTGAAGCGGCGCACATGGAGGGCATCGCCGTCCGCGGTCAGGTCGCCGGTCTCAATGTAGCCGTAGCCGGTTTCGGCGCGGGTCGGCTCGATGCCCAATACGACAATGTTCTCTCCGGCCTGGGCCACGGCAATGCCCTTTTGCAGCGCCTTGAGGAAGCGCGGCTCGTCGGCGATC
>CAZXVX010000230.1:0-4252 GCA_964644105.1 uncultured Occallatibacter sp.
TTCCCGACCGAGACCGGCGCCGGCATCGGCAGCGGCCGTAACGGCAGCACGTTCTATATGCTCGACGGCGTCACCAACATGGATAACTACGACGGACTAACCGCACCGTTCCCAAATGCCGACGCCACTCAGGAGTTCAAGGTCATCACCAGCAACTTTGGCGCGCAGTATGGCTTTGCGCCCAGTGCCGTGGTCTCCATCGCCACCAAAAGCGGCACCAATAACTTCCATGGCGGCGCCTTCTGGTACGTCCGCAACAATGACTTGAATGCCACCAACTGGTTCAGCGGTCAGACGGATACGCTGCGGCGCAACCAGTTCGGCTTGTTCGCCGGCGGTCCAATCAAGAAAGACAAGCTCTTCTTCTTTGCCAACTACCAGGGCACCAAAATCATCTGGAACTCGACCGACACGCTGACCTCGACGCCGACCGCCGCCATGCTCAATGGCGACTTCAGCGGCCTTGCCTCGCCGGCCGATCTGGTTTCCGGCACGACCGACCTGAACGGCCCCTTCAAGACCATTAACGGGATTCCCAACCAGCTCGACACCACACTTTCAACTTCCGCGTGTGAATATTCTGCCTCGGCTACCTGCACAAATAATGTCAATGTGCAGCTATCTCCGGCCGCCAAGTACTTTGCCACGCAAGGCATGATCCATGCCGCCACGCCCGTGGCCAACGGCACTACTTTGAAGCCTGGGTTGCAGGCAGCCAACGGCGATATGATGTACACCTATCCCACCGTCCACGATAACTACGACGAGGGAACGATCAAGCTGGACTACAACATATCTCCCTCGCAGGTTCTGACTCTGCGCTCGTACACCAACTCTTTTGGTTCGCCGTCGAGCGACGTTCCGGGCAACATGGAGAGCGCCTACAACCACGGTTCGTGGACGGCCAGCTTTTGGCAGCAGATGTATTACTTCAACAATATGCTGCAACACAACTGGACGATTAATCCGACTACCGTCAACACCATCTCGGTCTTCATGAACCAGATGAGCGCGCACAGCGCCGCCCAGGAAATCGGCGCCGATGGAAAGGCGATGTGCTTTTCCAACAACAGCGCTGATTCCAACTTTGCCGGCATCGGGGTCAACGAGCCTTTGGGCAGTTGCTACATGGGCGCGCTTCGCATCAACTCGAACCAGGGATTTGAGAGCGGCTGGGACGAGCCTTCGGCGGAACTTCGCACCACATTGGGCCTCACCGATACGCTGAACAAGATCCTCGGCAAGCACTCATTCACCACCGGCATTAACCTGATGCATCAGCACGCAGTCGAGAATACGGCCTATCCGACCCAGCCTATGATCGGCTTTGGAAGAAATGGAACCGGCGGGGGTGTCAGTTCCTTTACCGGCATTGCTTGTCCCAGCACTGGTCCCCAAACCGGCTGCTCCCCATGGGGCGGATACCTGGCCGATTACATGGTTGGCTACGCAACAGGGTATATGCAAGGCGCCGGCGAAATCGCTGATGTGGCTGGCTACCAGTTTGGACCCTTCTTCCAGGATGACTGGAAGATAAAGCCGAATTTGACCATCAACTTGGGTGTGCGCTGGGATCCGAATACACCTCCCGCCTCCAAGAACGGCCGCGGCTCAGCTTGGGTTCCCGGCGCGAATACCGTCGCTGGCTTCGCCAATAGTACGGCCGGACAGCAAAGCGTTATCTATCCCAACGCTCCCGCCGGACTTCTTTTCCCGGGTGACCCAGGCGTAAAAGATACCTTAATGAACAGCGATTACAACTACTGGGAGCCACGCCTCGGTTTGGCCTGGCAGCCCAAGTTCCTACCGAACACCGTCCTTCATGCCGGCTTCGGCATCTTCACTGGCCCACTCCAGTACTCAGAGTACAATCACGCCGCCGATGTTGCCCCCTTCAGCCCAACCTTCAACTTCTCTGGATGGGATTGGGATCCAACCTGCGGCGCTGCTATGTGTCCTGATTCTGTAGGCAAAGGCGCGATCATCCCCTTTGATGCCCCCTGGACTGCTCCTTTCCAGGATGCCTGGGGTGGAGTTTCACCCTTCACCAGCAGCCCCTTCCCCGGAACTTTTGCCTGGGCGTCAACCACTTACAAAACTGTGCCTGCAAAAAACACGCCCATCTCCAAGGGCCAGCAAGTCGGTCAGACCTTCTCGCGCGACTTCAAGCTGCCCACGGTGTACGCCTGGAACTTCTCGATTGAGCATCAGCTCACCCAGACGACTGCAGTTCACGTGGCTTATGTGGGCAACGAAACCGATCACCTCTCGGTGCTGATCGACATGAACCCGGAGTGGGCGACAAAGATTCCCGTGAATCCGGCCATCGGGGACATCTACGACGACCAGAGTTGGGCGACGGCGAGCTACAACTCGCTGCAGATCAGCCTGGATCAGCACGCATGGCACGGCCTCCAGGTTCAGTCCAGCTTTGCCTGGTCGCATACCATCGACATCACTGGAACCAGTAACGTCTCCTATGGCAATCCGGCGCTGGGCAATCCGATTAGTGCCAAGTGGAACCGCGGCAACTCCAGTGCGGATGTGCCGTGGGCCTGGATCACCAACTTCATTTACCAGGCTCCCTCTCTCAAGGAAGACGGCAAACTGATGGAAAACACCCTCGGCGGCTGGCAGTTGAGCAGCATCATCACCTGGCAAGCCGGCAGCCCGTTTTCGATTGGTCAGTGGGACACGGACCCCGGCGTTGGTATGTGGAACAACCGCGCCGACTCAGTTCCCGGTGTCTCACCCGCCATGGGCAAGGGCAGCCACTGGGATTGGGTGAATCCGCAAAAGGGCTACTTCAACACCGCCGCCTTCCAGCTTCCCACCTCCTGCGACGACAACACGCCCGGATGGTGCGGCTTCGGAGATACCGGCAAGAACGCCTACTTTGGCCCCGGCGTCTTCGGCGTCAACGCGTCGATCATGAAGAGTTGGACCCTGATGCCAGGCAAGACCTTCCAGTTCCGCTGGGATGCTTTCAATGCCACCAACCATCCCAACTTTTCCGGACCGAACTCCACCGTGAATCAAGCCGCCGGTACCTTTGGCGTGATTACCGGCACCAATGGCAATGCACGCATCTTCCAGGGCGCACTCCGCTTGACCTTCTAAGTGCGTGCCTTACCAAAGGCCCGAGCGCAATGCTCGGGCCTCTGTTTCTCTTAGGATAACTTGCGGCTGTGAAGTTCTCACGCCTGTATGCTCAGCGCTTGAACAACATTCATCCCCATGTTCTGCAGGGCGTTTTGAAATTGACCTTCCTTTTCAGCCTTGCATTCAAAGGCCCGGGCGAGTCTCATCGTCCGGGCTATTTTTTCAGCAGTTCACACACCTTTGAATCTTTTCTGAAAAGTCCCTAACAAGGGTTGTTATCAAGGAATACACGAGTGAATTTCGCACCGGATTCAGCTCTTGGTCCCTTGCAACTGCCAATAGACAGAGTAGCGTTGGTCGCGAATCCGGTACATGGGAAGTAGTGTGTATTTCGCGCCCTCTCCGCTTGCGGTGAAGCGCAACTCCGGCGCTGAATCAACTTGAATCCATTGCTTGGTACTTGCGTCCTGCGTGGCTGACGCCTTGGGCAACGGTGACGCTGCAGGCAGGTTCTTGGGAACCGTCTCGCCGCTGTGGATGATCCTGGACTGCTCATCCGTCGGACCGGCTCCGAGATCGGCTGCCAACACGAGTGGCCCGTAAAGCGCCGCAGCGACTGAGTCTGCTCCAGCAAGCGATTCCTGCCGCAGTTCCATAGGCAAGCTGATGCTGACCGTGTCGCCGTCTTGCCAGAGCCGATGAATCGCCAGGTAGGAGCCCGCATCCGCGGCGGCTTCCAAGCTGCGGCCATTGATCTTCACCTCGGCAAAGCCCGCGGTCCAGCCAGGAATCCGCACATGAATGGTGCGCGCGACAGGAGCCGTAGCCTTGATCTTGAGCGTCGTCCCCTGCTCCTGCGGGAATTGCGTCACCTGTTCGATGACCAGGCCTTCTTCCTTCCAGTCGAGGGTGGAGGCAATGAACTGATTCACAAAAAGATCGCTGCCCCGGCGGAAGAAGATGGTGTCTGTAAATTTGGCAAACTCCTCGGCGCCGGTTCCCGTGCAGCACCAGAAAGACTCCTCCGCCGAGTTATAGGCGCGCCAGTATCCTGCTGCCAGCGGGAAGAAGTACTGCTTCAAGCCATCCGTATTCTGCGTTCCCAGCCGGCAGTTGAAGAGCGAGCGTTCGTAGGCATCCATCCAGCGCG
>CAZXVX010000231.1:0-4200 GCA_964644105.1 uncultured Occallatibacter sp.
GCAAAACCACCCTCACCAGCCTGATGATGCGCTTCTACGACGTCACCGCCGGCCAAATCCTGGTCGACGGCATCGACCTCCGCCAGCACGATCTCGCCGCCCTCCGCCAGCACTTCGCCGTCGTCCTGCAAGATCCATTCCTCTTCACCGGCTCCATCGCCGAGAACATCCGCTTCGGCAACGAAGACCTCACCGCCGACACTCTCCGCCAGGCCGCCCGCGACGTCAACGTTCTCGACTTCATCGAGAGCCTGCCCCAGCAATTCAACGAGCCGGTCCGCGAGCGCGGCAACTCGCTCTCCACCGGCCAAAAGCAGCTCATCAACTTCGCCCGCGCGCTCGCCTATAACCCGCGTATCCTCATCCTCGACGAGGCTACCTCCAGCGTCGATACCGACACCGAACTGCGCATCCGCGGCGCCTTGGAGCGCATGGTCGAAGGCCGCACCAGCGTGCTCATCGCCCACCGCCTCAGCACCGTCCAGCGCGCCGAAACCATCCTCGTCATGCACAAATCCCAGTTGCGCGAACAAGGCACCCACCAGCAGCTCCTCGCCCAGCGCGGCCTCTACTGGAAGCTCTACCAGCTCCAGTACAAGGACCAGGAAGACAGGGAGCAGGGATCAGGGAATATGGATCAGCGGTCAATCGCCGCAACTCGGTAATCTTCGATTTGCTTCCTCAAGATTGCATCAAAAAAAACCTGTCCTCCTGAGCAACCGAAGCGCTACTCCACCCGCTCTGTCATCCTGAGCGACCGAAGTGCCATTCCACACGCTTTGTCCTCCTGAGCAACCGAATCGCAATTCCACCCACTCTGTCATCCTGAGCGCCCGAAGCGCAACTCCACCCGCTCTGTCATCCTGAGCGACCGAAGCGCAGCGAAGGGAGTCGAAGGACCTGCGGTTTTTTATTCATCCGTTGACAAACTCGATAAAGGTCCACAAGCGTCGGGGCGCGACTTCAGTCCTGCCGCAAGGTACTGATCATAAAGAACGGGCTTTAGCGCGAACAACGCCACCTCGCCCGCGCCGCAGGCGTAGATGGACGGAAGCCGCTTAAAATAGAAGCAGCGGCGCACGCCGCCTAGAATCGAGCCAAGCCAATGTATGAAGTCACCGTGGAGGCGGATTTCTCCTCCGGACACTACCTCCGCAACTACAAGGGCAAGTGCGAGAACCCGCACGGCCACAACTACAAAGTCCGCGTCACGCTCGCCGGCAGTGAGCTGGACGCGGCTGGCCTTCTGCTCGACTTCAAACTGCTCAAGCAGGTGCTGCGCCCGGTCGTCGAGCGCATTGACCACCAGATGCTCAATGATCTGGAGCCGTTCATCGTGCTGAACCCCTCGGCCGAGAACCTGGCGCGCTACTTCTTCGACCAGACCAATGAGCATCTCGCCGCGGTCACCCAGGGTCGTGTGCGCGTCAAAGACGCGACCATCTGGGAGACGGACTCGACCACCGCTACTTATTACGAGTAACGCCCTTCCGGTGCGACTGTATCATTGGAGGATCAGACAGAAATTCGGAAGTTTCGTCCGCCATGATTTTGTTTTTATACAATTTGGCTTTGCTGGCGGCGCTTGTGCTCAGCGCGCCGTGGTGGCTCTTCCGCATGGCCACGACGCACAAGTACCGCGAAGGACTGCTTCAACGGTTGGGACTGCATCGCCCCAGCTTTTCCAAGGGCCGCCCGCTGATCTGGGTTCATGCCGTCTCAGTGGGCGAGGTGCTGGCCGTCAGCCGCCTGGTCAAAACACTGGACGCCGCGCTGCCCGAAACCCGGATCGTCGTCTCCACCACCACCCGCACCGGCCAGGCGCTGGCCCGCGAGCGCTTCGGTGCGGAGCGCGTCTTCTATTGCCCGCTGGACCTGCCGTGGGCCGTCCGCGCCGTGCTGAACGCGCTTCAGCCGCGGATGCTTGTGCTGGCCGAAACCGAGTTCTGGCCCAACCTGCTCAGCGGCTGCCACCGGCGCGGAATCCCTGTCGCCGTCGTCAACGCGCGCATCAGCGACCGATCCTGGCCGCGCTACCGTCTTCTCCGCTGGCTCTGGCGACCTTTCCTTAGCCGCCTCAGCCGCGTCCTCGCGCAAAGCACAACCGACGCCGAGCGGCTCACGGCCATTGGCTGCCGGCCGGAGCGCGTCACCTTGGCCGGGAATCTGAAGTTCGACGTGCGCTCGGCGGAAGAAGCCGAGGCGACCCTCCAACTGAAGGCGCTCGCTCCGGCTCTGCGCTTCGTCGTCGCGGGCAGCACGCTGGAGGGCGAAGAGGCCGCGCTGCTAGAGGCTTGGCCACAGTTGCTCCAGGCCGATCCGCAACTGGTGCTGGTGCTCGCCGTTCGCCATCCGGAGCGCTTCAGCGCCGTCGCCGCGCTGCTGGATGCCTCCGGCCTTCCATGGCTGCGCCGCTCGGAGTGGCGAGGAGAATCCCCCCGGCAACTGAAGCCGCTCGCCGCCGGCCAAATCGTTCTTCTCGATACCATTGGCGAACTGGCCTCGGTCTATTCGCTGGCCTCGGCAGCCTTTGTCGGCGGCAGTTTGATTCCGGCCGGCGGGCACAATCCGCTCGAGCCGGCGCAGTTTGGCGTGCCGATTGTGATGGGGCCGCACACCTTCAACTTTCGCGCAATTGCGGACGATCTGCTGGCCCACCGCGCAATGCGCATCGCTGGCCGCGATGATTTGGCCGCTGCTCTGATTGATTTGCTCCAGAACCGGAGCGAGGCGCAAGCCATGGGCGAGCGCGCGAAGCAGGTCTTCGCCAGCCAGGCCGGAGCCACCGCTCGCAGCGTTCAGGCACTCCAGCAGTTGCTGGTGGAGGGTTCCGCTCGATGATGGGATCCAAGCTTTTCCACAGGCCTGCCCGTGCATATTCTTCCAGTCGTTTCGCTCCCGGCGCCGATAAGGAAGACAAGGGACCACCAAGCATGATCGAAACCTCCGCGCGCCGCCTCCTTGCGCCGCTCAATCCGCTCTACCGCCTGGCGCTAGCCTTTCGCGAATTGAGCCTGCTTTGGCCTGCGCAGCGGCTGCGCCATCCGGTCATCAGCATCGGCAATCTCTCCACCGGCGGCTCCGGCAAAACGCCGCTGACCATCGCTCTGGCCTGGGCGCTTGAGCGGCGCGGCATTCGCGTGGACGTACTCAGCCGGGGCTACGGCCGCGAAAGCTATCTGGCCGCCCGCGTCGATGAAGAGGGCTGCGCCGAGGAGTTTGGCGACGAACCGCTGCTGATCGCCCGCGAGGCTGAGGTGCCGGTCTATGTCGCTCCGCAGCGCTATCACGCCGGCCTGATGGCCGAAGCCGAGTTTGAAGCCGTCAAGGCCGCCGAGCTTCATGCCGCCGAAGAACGGAAGCCTGCAGACACTCCGGAAATGCCTGGAAGCGCCATGGTGGAAAAGCCGGGAAGCGCCATGGTTCTGGTAAAGCCGGAGTTGGAGGTTGACCCTCCGCCCATTGAATCCTCCGCCGATCAGGAACCGCCGCCCCCGTTCCCGCTGGTTCATCTGCTCGACGACGGCTTCCAGCATCGCCAGCTCGCGCGCGACGTGGATATCCTTCTGCTCAATAGCAGCGATTGGCAGGACTGGCTACTCCCTGCCGGCAACCTGCGCGAGCCGCTCGAAGCCGCCCGGCGCGCGGACGTAATCGCCATTCCCGCCAACGAGCCGGAGTTGGAGGTTGCCCTGCACCTCTGGGGTTGGGAGAAGCCTGTCTGGCTCTTCCACCGCATCATGGAACTTCCCGCCGTGATTAGCCCCGTCGCGGCCTTCTGCGGCATCGCCCGCCCGGAGCAGTTCTTCGCGGGGCTGGAAGCCGGCGGCATCGAGATCGCCGCGCGCTTCGCCTTCCCCGACCACTTCCCTTACACCCGGCCGGCTCTGGACGAGCTGCTCACCAACGCTCAAGCCGCCGGAGCCAAATCGCTCATCACCACCGAAAAAGACCTCGTCCGGCTAGGAAGCCTGACCGCGCTCATCCCTCCGTCCATGCCGCTCACCACCGCCCGCCTGCGCATCAAAATCGAAAACCAATCCCAGGCCATCGACTGGCTGATCGCGCAGATCACGCCGCCTTCCATCCCGAATCATCTCTAGCGCCCCAGCCAAAATGTAGCGCCGGTCTCCAGACCGGCTGTAGCGTGGACCTCCCGGTCCACGCATATCACTCTCCAGCGCCATGAATTCAAAGTAC
>CAZXVX010000232.1:0-4184 GCA_964644105.1 uncultured Occallatibacter sp.
AGTGGCAGAAGAAGGTTTTGGCCGAGGATCCGAAGGACGCCGAGGCGGCGTACACGATTGGCGCGATTGACTGGACACTGGCCCACCAGAATGTTTTGAATGCGTTGGCCGTTGAGAACCTCACCGATGATGGAGAGGGGAACGCCAAGGCGCCCAAGAAGGTGATGGAGCCTCTGATTGCCAAGAATGCTCCGTTGGTGGAGGAAGGCCTTCAGTATCTGACGCAGGCCAACGACAACAAGGCCAACTACGACGAAGCGATGGCTTATCTGAACCTGATCTATCGGCGCAAGGCAGACCTTGATTTTGGGAATGATGCGGCGCGCAAGGAAGATGTTGCCAAGGCCGATGAATGGCGCACCAAGGCGATGGAGACGCGCAAGGCCGTGGAAGCCAAGAAGAACGCAGGCCCGGGCGGCATCACCATGGGCGATAACGGTGAGTTGAAGTAGTTCCTTCGTGCATTCGAGATTCAAACGACAGCCTCCGCATTGCGCGGGGGCTGTTGTGTTTGGCGGGGGCAGGGAACAGGGAACAGGGAACAGGGAACAGGGAACAGGGAACAGGGAACAGGGATCTGAGTGGGCTTCCGGTGATGACGAACTGAGCGTGGACCAAGAGGTCCACGCTACAGCCGGCCAGGAGGCCGGCGCTACCTTGAGGATGAGCGGCTGTTTCCCATGAACCAAGCAGGGTACAATTCCTATCGACAGGCGAATCGCGCTTCCTATCCCTTGATCCCGGCTTTACTATGCGTTTTGCTGCTTTACTGTGCGCCTTACTGCTTTACTGTGCGCCTTGCTTTAGAATCTGCTCGGCGAAGTAGTTGTGAATCTTCGATTCATTGTGCAGCACTTCCAGGTAGGCGTTCTGCAATAGCTGCGCATGGTTTTCGCGCAATTCCTGGCGGATGACCTGCTGCACGCGCGGATCGTTCAATTCGCGCTGTCCGGCCGGTTCCTTGGCAATCAGCTTGTAGATGGCGTAGCCCATGACGCGATGATTTGGACCGGCGGCGTCGTAAACGGGGATAATGTCGGTGATTTCGCCCTGCTTGAGACGGCTGATCGCGTTGAACAAATCCATGTCGCTGCCGCGCAGTTGCGATTCGGGAACGAAGCCCATGTCGCCGCCGTTGGGGGCGGTGTTTGGATTCTCGGAATAGTTAATCGCCAGGCCGCTAAAGTCTTCGCCTGCTTCCAAACGGCGGTGCAGTTCCTGAATCTTCTTTTTGGCATCCGCGTCGCTGGAGGCCTTGTTCCCGGAGGGTTGCGCGCCGCCGCCGGAGACAGCGATCTGTTCCAACCGATACCTGGGCTCAATAAAGTCAAAATCGGATTTGTGCGCTGCGTAGTAGGCGCTGATCTCGGCGTCGGTGATGTTGATCTTGGATTCGATCTCTTTGTTGAGCAGCTTGGTTTTAGTCAAATTGCGGCGCAGGTCGCGGCGCAAATCGTCCAAAGTGATGTTGCGCGCCTGTAGCTGCTTGTCAAATTCTTCTTGTGTAAAGGGCGCCTTCATCTCGGTCAGTTTGGCGTTCACATCCTCATCGCTGGCGGCCAGGTTGAGCTTGGCGGCGCGCTGCCAAAGGATTTCATCCTCGATCATCTGCTTCAGGATATTGAGGCGCATGATGTCGGCCTGTTCGGCTGAGGGCGTCTGAGCGTTGCTGGCGAGATTGGCCTTGTAATACTTTTCCAACTCCACGCGCTGAATGTCCTTGCCATTTACAGTGGCGACCACATCGGGCGAGTTTGGGCGATGGCACGCGCTCACGGCGGCCAGCAAACTCCCACCACAGAGAATCAAGACAACCAAACGAAGGGGCGTGCGGCTCAATGTATTGCTTTGCAACTGAGTATCTCCTGGAGGGCGTGAAGTCCTCTGGCTATCAAGAATAAATCCCCAAGGCGGCTTGGCGATATGAAAAATGAGAGGATGAGGCCTCAAAATTGAAGCGATGCAGAAAACCTGGCAAAAACACCAGGGATAAACAGGCCAGAAACGCTACTCACCCGGCTTTTGGGGCTCTGCCGGCGTTGATGGCATAGCCGGCGCGGGCGGCGGTTCCACACCGGCAGCGCGCAGGGCGCGATCAATCACCGCCCAGACATCCGCTTCGGGAACGGCGCCATTGATGCGTTCGCCATCGACAAAAAGCATGGGCGCGCCTTCGATATGAAGGGCTTGCGCCTCTTTCATGGAATCCTGGACCTGGGTTGCGTCCTGATGGGCCAAACAAGCGTCGAGCTGGACCGGGTTGAGCTTTCCGCTCTCGCCCTGCTGGCGGGCAATCCTGTCCAGAGCATCGGAGCTCTTGGCCAGATCTCGTGTGCTGCCGGTTACCTCCTGGCCGTGAGCGTGGACATAATCAACAAACTGCCAGTAGGCGTCGCTGTTCTGGGCGGCCAGGCAGTTGGCGTCGATGGCGGCGCGCAAGGCCCAGGGATGAATTTCAACCAGCGGATTGTCCTTGTAGATAAAGCGCACCTTGTCCTGGTAGCGCTCAAGGGTCGCGGGAAAGAGGGTCTGGTGCATGCGCCCGCAGTAGGGGCATTGCAGGTCGTCAAAGCTGACCACGGTGACTTTGGCGTTGGGGTTGCCGCGAATGGGCCTGCCGGCCACAGGGATCGAAAAGAGCGGATCGCCGGCGAGATCGAACTTTTCCAGACGGGCCAGAGTCTTGTTGTCGCTCGAGATCAGAAAGTCAACCACCGTTGCCTTGCCATTGTGTCCGATGGAGACAGGCAGCGCGTCATAGCCGGGAAGCTGGCTGGGCGTGCGCACGCCCAAAGCGATGGTAAAGCCCTCAGGGATGTTGTACTGGGAACGGACCATGATCTCAATGCGGCGACTGAGCGACGCTTCAGGCAACTGCTGGGCAGGCTGGGCCTTGCAACCCAACGCCGCGCCCAGTGCGAACAAGCTGGCGAAAAAGAAAAAACGCTTCAAAGAATTACCCTCTCACGACAGGATACCCCAGGCGGGCTGAAAAAGGGGGAAACAGTTGGCCGTATTCAATTGCCAGGCGCCGGGACAACGGCATTCTAATATCACCTGGCTCGGACGGGGTGGCATTGGCAGAGGCGCCGTCCCTACGGGACTCCGGCGGACTTTTTGCTGGCCTTTCCCACCGTTAAAACGGTGGGCTAATTAACCTTGCGCCTACGGCGCGGGCTAGCTGGGGCGATGTTGCTTCAGGGAACCTCTGATTCATTTCTTTCTTTGCAGCAAAGATTCCCGCAGGGGCTAAAGCCCGTTCTTTATTATCAGCGTCTTGCGGCCAGACTGAAGTCGTGCCCTTGTTACAAAACCTGCCCTGATTGAGTTTTTCCGCAGCCTGTAAAGCTGCGCCCTTTCAAAACCTTTCCATTATCAGATGTTCCTTGGCAATGCACTCATGCTGGCCCATTTGAGGAGCCGCAAACAGTAAAGACCCCGGCTCTCCTAAGGAACAACTCTTATCCTTGTTCTTTCCCAGATTGTCCAGACCTTTGATCTGGTGTCCCACTGCCAGGGGATATTTACCTAGATAGAAACTTGGCAGTTGACGATTGACGGACAAGAAACCAGCGGTGGAGGAAGCTGCGAAGAGACTTGGATGCACGGACGGGAAACAGGCATAAACCAGGAGGCCGGCGCAATCTGCCGGATTATCTGGCGGCAGAGTCTTCATGCAGGGCATTCCAAATCGACTCGATAAAGGGACTAGAATCCAAAGTATGAATCCGATTTTCGCGGCTGGCTTCTGAAGGAAACCTCGGGGGCCTCAGGGAAATCACGGGGACGGATTCCGGCTTCGAGGAGGAAATACGTGTTTCTCCGATCAACTTTTTTGTCATTGGCGATGCTTGGCTCGCTGAGTTTGGCGGCGCAGACTCCCGCGGCAGGGTATGACACGCTTCAGGATTTGTGGGTCTTTCAATCCACAGAACCCACCAACTGGGCGGGAGGTGATCTCGTTGCGCCCGGCAGCGCCATTCCCGTCGATAGTTCTCAAACGTATAACGGCCTGCCCTCGCTTTCGTTCAATGTTCCGGTATCAAGCCTGGGATACTGGAACGCGATTCTGGCGGGCGTGGGTTGGCGTCCCTATTCGCTTGAGTTCTATCAGGCGCATGGATATCTTGAATTCAATATCAAGGGCGCCGCGGGGGGCGAGCAATTCAATCTGGTTCTCTCCG
>CAZXVX010000233.1:0-4135 GCA_964644105.1 uncultured Occallatibacter sp.
CCTGGGCATTGATTGTGTGCGTGCCGGAGGGTTGCGGATAGTGGCCGCGGAGGAGTGAACCCAACTCCTTGTAGTGGTCCTTTTCGTCCTCGATGACGTGCTCAAGGATGGCAATGGAATCCTCATCGCCGAGCGATTTCAGTTGCTCGCCGTAACCGGCGATGGCGCGGCTCTCCTCGATCTCCAGCCGGCGCAAAGCCATGCGGACGCCGCCAGCGCGATTGGCAAGCGAATCGGCATCGCCGCCCGGAGTGCCGCGGTAAACCGGCTCGGCTCCGCCCAGTTCGGCGATGCGGCCTTGCCAAAGCGCGGCGTGCTCCCACTCCGCGCCGGCCAAGTGACGCAGCACCTGGGCGCGCACTGGATCCGTGTCCCGGTCGGCCAGTGCGGTGTAGGTATGGTAGCCTTCCATCTCGGCTTGCCAGTTGCCTTCGAGCGCCGCCAATACTTTCTTCAATTTCGGAGTGCTCAATGTTCCATTAGCCATATCAACTTCCTCGCTTTGCATTGAGAATACTGCATCGGGGGAAGCTTCTGCAGTCCAAGTCGGCCGCGACGGCCGCTGGTCAAAAACACGAAAGGCGCTCCCGGAAGCCGGAAGCGCCTTTGGAAAAAGAAACAGCGAATGTTACTTCTTTTTCTTGGTCTTGTCGTTTCCGAAAGTGGTGCTGTGAGTTTGGGTAGCCTCGGCGAGAATGCCTTTGACATCAGAGGCAAACTTGCCGTTGGGGTCCAGATCGAGGTATTTCTGATAGGCTTCCGCGCAGCCGGGAGGCAGAATCATCTTCCCGGTGGCAGGGTCGATGGTGGCCTTTTGGATGAGCCCCTGGCCCTTGAGATAATATGCAATTGCCAGTGTCGGATCAACCGCTATGGCCTTATCGGCGGCGACAACCGATGCATCGGCATTGCCGAGGTTGGACAGGATCACCGCTTCGTTCTTGTAATAGCCAGCCGCGCCAGCCGGAAAGGCCTTGGCTGCTGCGTCGTAGGCATCGTTCGCTTCCGGAATCTTGCTGGTGCGCGCGTAGATCTCACCCAGGCAGCTGTATGCAAGACCTTGATTGGAAGGAAGCGGCTTCTTGGCGGCATCGACTTCGAGCCCCTTCTTCAGGTTCGTCTCCGCCTCCGCGTACTTCTGTGCGTCGCCTTTCACGCTGGCGATGTTGACCTGAGCCTGCCCCAAAAGAATCCACAAGATAGCAGCATCGGGCTTGGCCGCTGTATCCTTCAGCATCAAGGTTTCAATCTCGCCATACTTTGCGGCTTTGATCTCGCCCGTCTTGACTTCGATATCCGTCTTGGTGGCTCCGGCGCCGAGGGCTTGCGCGGCAAGAACCGCCGCGTTATCGGCATCCTTGTTGTCCTGGTTCACGGTGCCAATATCGGCATTCAGATTCTTGACAATTGCGTTGGTCTTCAACGCCTCCGCATTCTTCTTGCGGAATTCCTCCAACTGCCTCTTCTGATCGGCCGACATGTTGTCGACGAATTCCTTGCGGGACATATCGTCGTCGATTTGATTATCCTTGCCGGAAACAACCTGAACATTGTCAATGTGATCGACTTCCTTGTCATGGGACATTCCCGGCGAACGGAAGACGATCTTGTACATGCCAGGAGGAACTTCGCCTGAATACTCGCCGTCTACAACGGTGAAGACGCCCGCGTCGGATGTAATGGCATGCATTCCAGGACCGGATGCGGCTCGTTCTACTCCGACAAAGGTGATGGTGCCCTTGGATTCGGGCGCGCCGGTGGGGTTGGTTACGTGGCCGTGAACTTTGCTCTTAGGCACTTCTGACAGCGCGGGCAGAAGGGCAAATGCCAGCAGGCCCAGCCAAAGTGAAAGGTTGCGTTTCATCTTCTTCTCCTTGGGAGCAACCCGGGCAAAGCCGCCCGCGCTCCAAAAAAATGTTTCTCTGACCGCTGAATCTCTGAGGTACGACAATCGGAGCGTAATCGAAGCTGCGCGCGGACTGAAGCTCTGCACAAACCCCAAATTAAACCTCACCGCTGCAACTGACAAGAGGGCTGACCCACGGGGCAGCGCCGAGTGCGCCCCCAAGTTCAACAGTCCATGGTAGCCCGTATTTCGTCCGGCTGCGTGTGGCCTCTATCACATAGTAAACCCCTAAGCCCCCTATTCCGTCTCCGGATTATCAAAGCGCGTATAGCGTGAGATGAAGTTGAGAAAGACGGTGTCTGTGGGACCGTTACGCTGTTTGGCGACAATGATCTCGGACTTGGCCCGATCGGCTTCGCTCATCTCTTCCGAGCGGTTGTAGTAGGACTCGCGGTGAATGAAGGCCACCACATCGGCATCTTGCTCGATCGAGCCGGATTCGCGCAAGTCGCTGAGCATGGGGCGCTTGTCGTCGCCGCGGCGTTCGCTGGCGCGGGAGAGCTGCGAAAGCGCCACCACCGGCAGATTCAGTTCCTTGGCCAGAGCCTTCAGGCCGCGGGAGATCGCCGAAACCTCCTGCGTGCGATTTTCATAGCCCTTTTTTCCTGAAGGCAGCGAGGCGCTCATCAGTTGCAGATAATCAACAACGATCAGGTCCAAGCCACCGGCATTCTGCTTCAGCCGTCGCGCCTTGGCCCGCATCTCGGATAGCGATATGCCCGCTGTATCATCGATAAACAATTTGGATTCAACCAATTGTCCCAAAGCACTTTCCAGTTTGACCTGATCTTCCCTAGCGATGAATCCAGTTTGCAGCTTGCGCTGATCCACCCACGCCTGCGAGGCCAGCATTCTGCGCAGCAGCGATTCCTTGCTCATTTCCAGGCTGAACACAGCCACGGTAGCCCCGTGCTGGATGGCTGCATTCTGGGCCATGTTGATGGCCAGCGCGGTTTTGCCCATGGAGGGACGCGCGGCAATGATTATGAGTTCGCCCTTTTGCAAGCCGCTGGTCATGCGGTCAAAGTCGGTGAATCCGGTAGCCACGCCAGTCACCTCGCGGCTCTGCTTGTACAAATTGTCGATTGTTCCGAAGGAGTGCTGGACGATCTGATCGAGCGATTGAAAGCCGCCGGTGATGCCCTTTTCGCTCACCTGCATCAGTTGTGCTTCCGCCTCGCCCAACACTTCCAGCGCCGAATCGCTCTGGTCGGCGGCGCGCGCAATGGCCGAGGAGCAGATCAGCATCAGCCTGCGCAGCAGGCTCTTGTCCTTGACGATGCGGATGTACTCTTCGATGACCGGACGGCGCGGCAAACCCTCGGTCAATGACGCAAGATATGCCACGCCTCCAATCGCGTCCCGCTCCTTGTAGCGATCGAGTTCGGCTGCCAGGGTGACAATATCCACCGCCCGCTGCTCGTTCATCAACTCGGTCATGCGCAGGAAGATACGGCGGTGCGAGTCGAGCGAAAAATCATCCGCTTCGATCTTTTCAGCGGCCTCGGAGTGGGCCGCATTGTCCAGCAGGATTGCGCCGAGGATCGTTTTTTCCGCTTCGACGTTGGCCGGAAGCCCGGTGTCGAAGGCCAAGTTGGGAACAGTAGCCATATCCATAGAGTCTAGGCCGAGAGTAAGCGGTTTTCAGTTGTGAAGATTCGGAACAAGTCGTGGAAAACGGTGCTGAAAGCTTTTACCACAGCATTTTCTCAACGTATAGAACTAAAATTTGCTGGACATGCATTCTCTAATCCTGTTCTAATTCAACACAGCCCATTTCTCATGGAGAACTCTATGCAACCCAGTTGTGCCCGCCTGTTGTCGGTCTCCCTTTCTGGATTTCTCTTCGGAGTTATCTCCCTCGCATCTCCAGTTGCCGCGCAGACTACGACTGCACCCAATGAATGGACCTGGGTTGCAGGAAGCAGCACGCCAGCCCTCTATACGGACATCCCCGGAGTTTACGGCACATTGGGATCTCCCGCCTCTGGAAACACTCCGGGAGGCCGCGCTGAGGCTATCACTTGGACCGATAAAAACGGCAATCTGTGGCTTTTTGGCGGCAATTTTGGTTCAACGGCTGTCGCGATGAATGATTTATGGGAGTTTATTCCCAGCCAAAACGAATGGGCCTGGATGGGCGGGACCCAATTTGCTTATCCAAATGGAGGCGCACAGCCTGGAATTTATGGCACGTTGTTATCGCCTGACCCCTTGAATATTCCTGGA
>CAZXVX010000234.1:0-4078 GCA_964644105.1 uncultured Occallatibacter sp.
GGGTCAGTTCATCCACGCCGGCCGCGGCATTCAGCACGCCGGGAGTGTTGGCGGCGTAGACCTTGAGCGAGGTGTGGTGCGTAGAGATCAGCGACCAGGCCCCTGCCGTCAAAAAGTGGCTGGCAATCGCCACGGCCAGCGCGGAACCTTCTTCCGGATCGGTCGAAGAGCCCAACTCATCCAGCAGAACCAAAGACTTTTCGCCCGCCAGCCGGGAGAGCCGGTCGAGATTGGTGATGTGCGCAGAAAATGTAGAGAGAGCTGCCTCGATCGATTGCGCGTCGCCGATGTCGGCGAGGAAGGCCGTGAAGATGGGAAAACTGGCCTCTGTCGCGGGGATCGGCAATCCGGCCTGAGCCATCATTGCTAATAGAGCTACGGTCTTCAATGTGACCGTTTTACCGCCGGTGTTGGGGCCGCTGATGATGAGCTGTCGAGCCTCCGCAGTGAGTTCCAGGGTCAGCGGGACAACCTGGCCGCCCGTTGCGCGAAGGCGCTTTTCCAGCAGCGGATGGCGAGCTGCTCCTAAATGCAGCAATTGCGGCGTGAGGGCTGGCGCGACGCAATCAAACGCGCGGCCAAAGCGGGCGCGGGCTTGCAGGCTATCCACCAGCGCCAGCACGCGCGCGCCTTCAACCAGCGCCACGGCATAGCCGCCTACCTGCCGCGTGAGAGCCACAAAGATGCGATGAATCTCGGCCTGTTCTTCCTCCAGCAGGCGCACCAGTTCGTTGTTCTGTTCGATGGTCTCCAGCGGCTCGATATAGACCGTTTGCCCCGACGAGCTGACGCCGTGGACCACGCCGCCGACCCGCCGCTTCTGCTCGACGCGGACGGGGATCACAAACCGCTCGCCGCGAATGGTAATCAGCTCATCTTGCGTTGCGCCGTCCGAGGCCAGCTTGCGCAGCGCGGCGCGCAGGCTCTCTTCGATCTGCCGCTGCTGGCGCTCCTGCTCGCGGCGGATGCGGCCCAGCTCGGGCGATGCATTGTCGGCCAGCGAGCCGTCGGGCTGAATGGTGCGCTCAATCGACTCGGCCAGCGGCCGCAGGCTGGTGGTGAGCGCAGTTGAGAGCTGGCTGAGGCCAAAGAGCTTGCCCACGAGGCGCGCCGGGGGCGATTGCAGCAGCGATTGCCAGGCGGCCACATCGTTGGCGAGGCGGGCGATGGCTTGCAGTTCGCTGGCCTCCAACGCCGCTCCTGGAATCTGCGCCTTGGCCGCGTGCTGCGTGGGGTCAAAGAGGCCGCCGACGGGGATCGAAGTCTGCTCTTCCAGCAGCAAGCGCAGTTCGCCGGTGAGCTGATGCTGGCGGGCGATCCACTCTTCATCGGTGGAGGGCTGGAGGGCGAGAATCGCATGGCGGCCCACGGGCGAAGCAGCAAAGCCGGCAACGAGCGCCAGCAGCGGCTCCCACTCAAGGGCGGCAAAGTCGGCAAACTCCACCGGCGACGGAATCGGATCAAGTAAAGGCATAGTCTGTACTAGAACTATCTTATTGCGTTGGCCTGGAAGTCGATGAAACACGAGGCTCCGGCGCGCCTTCGGCAGAGGCGACCGAATTGGTTGTATGCTAAGGCTCAGGCGATGTTTTCTTCCTCGGGCACACGCGGCGAAAAACTCTCCACCGTCAAGCTGACGGTGGTGCAGTACGGCATTCTGTTCATGATGCTGGGGTTGTCGGCTGGGCTGTGGCGCTTGCAGGTGCTGCGCGTGGACGACTACCGCCTGCAGGCCGAGCAGAACCGAATCCGCAAGGAGCCGGTGATGGCCGCCCGCGGCAAGCTCTTTGACCGCGAGAACCGGCTGATTGTGGATAATTACCCCTCGGTCTCCTGTTATCTGGTGCGCGAGGCAAATCGGAATGTGGACCAGGATCTGCCGCTGATTGCCAAAGGGCTGAATCTGGATCTGGAGCAGTTGCGCTCGACCCTGCGCCGCTACCGCTCGCGACCGGTCTACGAGCCGATCCCCATTAAAGGCGAGGTCACCGCCGACGAGCAGGCCTTTATTGAAGCGCACCGCAACGAGCTGCCAGAGCTGGAGACCATCGACGTCGAGCGGCGGCTCTATCCGCGCGACGGCTTTGCGGCGCACCTGATTGGCTACGTGGGCGAGGTGAGCGAAGAGGATCTGAACAATCCGCGCTTTGCCTATTACGAGCCTGGAGACGTGGTGGGCAAAGCGGGGGTAGAGGAGACCTACGACCAACTGCTGCGCGGACAGGACGGATCGCGCGATGTGGTGGTCGACAGCCATGGGCGCGAGGTGAGCTTTCTGCGCACGCAGCACGCGCAGCCCGGCCAGGATCTGAAGCTGACCATCGACATTGACATCCAGCGCGCGGCCGAGTTGGCCCTGGGCGACGCCAATGGGGCCGTGGTGGTGATGGACCCGCGCAACGGCGAGATTCTGGCCATGGTCTCCCATCCCAGCTACGATCCCAACGCCTTTGCCGTGCGCATCAATCGCACCGACTGGAATGCGCTGATCACCAATCCCAACCATCCTCTGATGAACAAGGCGATTCAGGACCAGCTTGCTCCCGGCTCAACCTTCAAGATCATCATGTCGGCGGCGGGCTTGCAGGAGGGCGTGGCGCAGGATATGCACGTCAACTGCGTGGGCGGCGGCACATTTTACGGGCGATTTTTCAAGTGCGACAAACACCACGGCGTCCTGAACATCAGCCAGGCGATTCCGCTTTCCTGCGATACCTTCTTTTACACGCTGGCGCAAAAGCTGGGCATCGACACGATTGCCAAGTACGCCACGGCCTTTGGTTTGGGACAGAAAACGGGCATCGACCTGCCCAATGAAATGGCCGGCATCATGCCGTCGACGCAGTGGGAGATGAAGAACTTCCATCAAAAGTATTACGCCGGCAATACGATCTCCGTCGGCATCGGCCAGGGTGAGACGCAGGTGACCCCGCTGCAACTCGCACGCGCTTTGAGCGGCATCGCCTCCGACGGCCATTTTGTGCGCCCTCACGTGGTCATGCCGGATCAAAATATCCCAGCCGACTTCAAGCAAGCGATTCAAGACAGTTTTCCAGGCTCCGGCGATAAGGACTTCCCCCTCAACCCGGACACCTGGGCGATCATCACCGACGGCATGGCCGCTACCACCACCACCGGCACTGCGGCGGCGGCGCACTTGGAAGGTGTGGACTTTGCCGGCAAAACAGGCACGGCGCAGGTGGTGGGTGGCGGCGATACCCACACCAAAGGCGGCCTCAAGACTCCCAACGCCTGGTTTGTGGGCATGATTCCCCGGCGCAACCCGGAGATTGTCATTACGGTTTTGCAGGAGCACGGCGATTGGGGCTCGGGTTCGGCCATGATTGCGCAAAGAATCGCCATCGCTTACGTGAACAAAAAGCGCTCGCAGGACAAAAACGTCCTCGATCAGGCAGCAACGGGCAAACCGGTTGAAATGGGCGCGGTCTGGAGCGAGCCCGCGCCGGTCGGTCGTCAGCACGCCGCCGTTCTTCCGGGAGAGGATTCGGTCCTCCATCTCGGCCATTTCATGATTGATCCGGCTCCGCTTGGCCCGGCCAAGGCCATGGCCAGCGCGCAGCCGCGCCTGCCGTCCTGGCTGCTGGCCATGCCGTTGCGCTTCAAAGAAGGCTTGCCCTGATGCGCCGCTTCCTGAGCTTTCGCGAATTCGATTGGGCGTTGCTTTCCATGGTGCTGCTGCTGTGCACCATTTCCGTTTTTGAAATCTATTCGGCTACGCTGCACACCAAATACGTAGGCTTCCACACCAAGCAGATTCTTTGGATCACCGCCGGAGTGGCGGCCATGTTTCTCTTCTCCAAAATCGACTATCACCGGCTGCTGGATTGGACACCCTGGGCCTATACCGTCTTCCTGCTGGCGCTGGTGGCTGTCAAACTTGTGGGGCACAGCGCGCTGGGCGCCAAGCGCTGGATCAAAATCGGCCCCATGCACTTTCAACCTTCGGAGTGGATGAAGCTGATTCTTATTCTGCTTTTGGCCCGCTATTTTGCCAATCTGGGCGGGCGCTCGCTCACTTGGAGAGACATCTTCAAGGCCTTTGCGCTGGTGGGCCTGC
>CAZXVX010000235.1:0-4061 GCA_964644105.1 uncultured Occallatibacter sp.
TAAGCGAAGGTGTGCTCGAAGTAAGGCGAGAATGTGTTGTACTTATAAGCCGCCAACGTGCGAATCTCGCGCTTGAGGAACTCCATATTCGGAAGCGGCCCGCGCGACCAGTCGTCGGAGAGCCCGCGATGCGCCATCGCCGGCCAGTCGCGGATAGTGGGAACCAGAAGCACGGCGTCCTTGCCCGTGCCGCGAATCAGTTGCTTCACCGTTTGCGCGCCATAGAAGAGGCCTGCGGAAGTATCGGCAATAATGGCAAGTCCTGAATCGTAGGGAATCAGAGCATAGCCTTCATCCTGCATTTGAGGATCAAATGTTAGCTTCTGTTCAGCCAAAAGGCCCTTTGATCCGCCATCACGATTCCTGAATAGCCAAACGTGTATTGAGTTTTCAATGGATCCTCTTTTAACTTCTTTTGCCGTAAACGCAAATTGCAGGTCTCTCACAGTAAATTGATCAGATTCGGCTTCTGCGCGTGACAAAGGGATTTGAACCGGATGAGAATTTGGTCCGGATAAATCGGCTGCTTTTTTGATTTCCTTCTCATCGCGTTCAAGAAATTCGATATTAACTCCATCGCGAATCGATATTTCTGAAACACTTTGGCACTCCCGCACCGCGGGAACCAGATGCAGGTCAGCGCAGGTGGGCGCGGTGGGTGCGGATTGAGCGGGCGCGCCCACTCCGGCGCTCAATAAAATCATTGGAAAGAAAACAAAGCGGATTCGCATGGGCACTTCCTCGTACAATCGAGAACCGGAAATCAGCCTAACGCATCGCAGCACCACTTGTACAACGCCGCCCCGCGCCAACGCCTGATCGTCTCAATAAAGATCGCCGGGGCACATGGGTGCAACATATTTGGTGAAAACCCCGCGCTTTGGTTTCGCCTTTTTGGGGCTGGGGAAAACTGTTATATTGTTGAAATAAAACATTTTATTGAATTTAGTTGTTGGATAAAAAGGCGAAATTGGGAGAATATTTTGTTGCAGTTCGCGTCTGCGGTATCGGTAGCTTTATTTTTATGGGCAGTTTAAGGACACTGAGTGCAAAAAGATGTCGCTTTCGCTGTCTGCGGAGCAAGGTTTTGTGGGCAAAGATCGGGTGCGGCATTGACTGTTCATTGCTTTCATTGTGCGCCGTTGGGGGGAAATTATCTGCATGGCGGTAGACGATGGGCCGTGGCGCCTTCCAACCTTGCAAATGAGGCAATCGACCGGGGATGCATCTACGATGGGCGCGGATTGTTGATGGCGGTTTTTATGGATACAAATACACGTTGAGGCTTTTGCATTCCACACCGATTGGAAAAATACTCTATAAACGCAATGCTTGAGCGCCGTCCCTACGGGACTCTGAAGGATTTCTTATTGCGCTTACCCCGCGTTGAAACGCGGGGCTAATCACCACTGCGCCTACGGCGCGGGATGGCTGGCAGGTCGCCCGGTCGTCTCAATAACCGGGACTGCGGCCTGTTCATTGCGTTTGTTGCGATGAGCGGGCGGGTGGGGTTCGTGGTCTCCCACTCAAAACGCAAAGAGCGCGTTTTGAATAGGGCACAGTCCTTCAAGGTTGAACTCAGAGTGAAAAGATAGGACCGGGGCACCTGCCTTACAACCCCAGAAACCTGCGCAACGACTCGCTCACAACCTTCGTTTCGCGCTACAATTCATTCATGCAGGTTACCGTCGAAATTCCGGATCAGTTTGTCCCCTTCCTCTTGCCCGAGGGCAAGGATGCGGAGCGGCGTCTGCTAGAAGACACGGTAGCCGCCTCCTACCGTGAGCGCCGTCTCACCATGGAGCAAGTTCGCCAACTTCTCGGCTTCGCTACCCGCATGGAGGTCGATCCTTTCCTCCAGCGCTATGAAATCTACGACTACTCCGTCGAGGATCTCCAGCAGGATATGGCTGGTTTGGATGAATTGCTGGGCGCACGTTCCAAGCGCAAGATTGCATGATCGTCATTGCCGATACCAGTCCGCTGAACTATCTTATCCGCTCAGGTGATGTCTGGATTCTTCCGGAACTCTTTGGCAAAGTTCTTGTGCCCAAAGCTGTGCTGACGGAAATGCTCCATCCGCAAGCCCCCAGCGAAGTTCGCTCCTTTGCAAGCACGCCGCCTTTGTGGCTGGAATGCCGAACCGTGAATCAGATGGCCAAGGATTTTGCTCCATCCCTTGGCGAGGGAGAGCGGGAGGCGATCAGCTTGGCGCTGGAGACTCGCGCTGACGCTCTGCTGATCGACGATTTCGCCGGACGCTAAGATGCTCAATCACGACAGATCGTGGCCCGAGG
Organism: uncultured Occallatibacter sp.; assembly: GCA_964644105.1. Classification (GTDB taxonomy): domain Bacteria; phylum Acidobacteriota; class Terriglobia; order Terriglobales; family Acidobacteriaceae; genus Telmatobacter. The sequence goes on from CAZXVX010000235.1 coordinate 2,298, forward strand.
AACGCTCGCCATTCTATTACAAGCGTCCCTGCGGGGTTATCTTCATTTTCCTACTGCCTTCGAGCGGCTCAGCAATCTGGGCTTCCGAGTCTCCGGCGCGCTTCAGAAATCTCTCTTTGACGAATATCGAAAGGGACAACTCGGTTGAAGCCGAGGTTCCAAGTCTCAAGAAAGATCAGAGGCACCTGCGGTGCGGCTGGCGGCCTTCGGCGTGGGGAATTGAGGGTTGTGGTTCCCAGGTTCGAAAATCCGGAGCTGGGGCACCCGGCGCCATCGCTTTTTGATCGTGCCGGATCAATCTTAGTAGATTTAGATAAATACCATTTGCAACTCATCCCGCATCGATATAATTTGAAACCATTGAGTGAGAATTGGGGGTGAATAGGATGGAACAAACATTGATTGCGAAAGAATTGATAAATCTTACCTCGCTTTCGACCTCTATCGCATTGTGTAAAGAACCTATATGGGATTGGTTAGCCAATAATCCTGGCCCAATAGTGGCTTCGATTGGTGCACTAATCTCAGTGATTTCTGCTATTGCATCAAGTGCGGTGGCGCTAACCGGGCAAAGACGCCAGTATTTCTCAGAGTTGCGTAAATGGGCTGATGAGGCTTGTGAAACTCTTTCAGAAGCAGTCCATATGTGTGATCTTGATCCAACTAAGATGGGAAGTGAGTTCTTTGAAAGGAAACATGATCTTCGTTGTCGGCTTTCATCTCAAATTGATCGCGGAAGATGGTTCTATCCAAATATCAAACGACAGTTCCATGGCACCGAAAAAGCGGGGGCCTTTCAGGGTTATCGCCAACCCATTCTTGATCACTTGACAAGCGCCTACAGGATAGTTGGACGTTTTGACTACGCAAAACAAGCTCCGAACCTTGCAGTAAGAGAAGATCTCGTTGAACTTAAGAGATTATTTGTAAGCGAAATTCACGATCACCTTGATCCTGCAAAGAGACGCCAACTACTTAGAAACCTAATGGAGTTCAAACGATAACGAAAACTGAAATAATGTTCGCCAGATGTACTGGTGATACTGGGTTCCCCACCTTGCGCTATTTTACTGGCGCAAGGATGGGAAGCAACAAAGCTCTTGCGAGCGAGCAGCGAGCGGCTGCCCCACCGCAGGTGGCTACTCCAGCGTTTTAATTGCTGGGTAGAGGTTGCGCCAGTGGGCGTAGCCTTGCTTGTAGGCGGCTAGATCAGCGGGGTCGGGGTTGATGCGCTGGGCTACTTCGATGCCGGCGGCGCAGGCTTCGTCCAGATTGGCCCAGTGGCCTGCGCCGACGCCGGCCATCATGGCGCAGCCGAAGGCGCCGCCCTCTTCGGCGGTGAGGATCTCGACCGGCAGGCCGTAGACTCCGGCTTGAATCTTGCGCCAGAGGGGGCCTTTGGCTCCGCCGCCGCTCAAACGCACGGCGCTGACCGGAATGCCCAGCTCGGCGAAGAGGGTGAAGGTGTCTTGGAGCGAGTAGGTGACGCCCTCGAGCACGGCGCGGACAAAATGCGCCGCCGTGGTGGTGGTGCTGATGCCGCTGAAGGCCGCGCGGACCTTGGGGTCCAGATGCGGCGTGCGCTCGCCTTGCAGGTAGGGCGCCCATTCGAGGCCCTGGCTGCAGGCGGGAACCTTACTGGCGGCGGCGGTCATCTGGTCGTAGTTCTGCCCGGCAAAGAATGTCTCCTTGAGCCAGCGCAGGCTCAAGCCCGCCGATTGCGTCACGCCCATCACGTGCCAGAGGCCGGGAACGGCGTGGCAG
>CAZXVX010000236.1:0-4045 GCA_964644105.1 uncultured Occallatibacter sp.
TCAATCTCTTCGCACGCCGGAATCATGTCGTCCAAACCCATACGGGTGGCAAGCAAGCTCTGGTGTGCGTCACGAAGTGCAAGTTCTGTAATCTCAACCACGCGGGACATGGGCAACTCCCAAAAAAATAGCCCTCGCCATGAGTCCAGTTCTTCAAGACCGTGTCGATGGGCGTACGTAAACGTGCAACCAACCACTCACATACTATCGGAGCCGGGGCAAAGAGGTAAAGCCCGGTAATCCTGGTTTTGGCCCCGGTCTCCAAACTTCGGCCAGCGATGAGGCATGAGCGGCTTCCTGAATCCTGGCCATGCAACTTCGGAGTGAACAGAGACCTTCATAGACCACGGAAAGCTTAAGTAAAGTCCTGTTTTGTATCCGAATGGAGATCGACTTTCGCGGGCTTGCCCGCAATGTATCGAGGAGGAACAGATGCGGGGCGCATGCGGAAGCTGGCACAATGGAAGCGAACCAAGGCTGCCTGAAATCTTAAATGCGCAAAATAAAATTTTGAGTGACCTCTAACCACGGGAAATCCGTGCCGTCTAACCTCGAGAGAGGTGGCTAAATGCCTGCATCCATTCTACGTTTGTCCATCTGTTTTGTTCTCTTGGCGTGCCTTGCCGGTTGCGGTGGAAGTTCCGGCAGCGGCAAACCGACCACTGTGACTTACACCTTCACGGGTCCAGCGCCAACGGCCGTTGCCACGCAGATCGGCTCGGGCGCATACACTCAAGCGACGCTCGCATCCGGCCAGTTGACCCTCTCTGTTCCGAGTGGCGAGACCAATTTTTCCATCGCCTATCTCTGTCCTTCGCCTACGGCAGGCCCATTCATATATACCGAGTACATTAATCAGGCGAGCACTCTGGATGACACGGCCTTTTCCGAGATGTGCAACCCCAAAGCCGTTCTGGGAGGTATGGCAACAGTCCAGGTGAATGCCGCCGCGATTCCAGGGGCCGAAGATATTGATGTCGGCTCCGGAGGGGGCTGTTCGGCTTGCGACACCTTCAACGGCAGTGCGTTCCTGGCTGACGGGACTTACGACCTTCCCATCTACGTAACTGGCGCCGGAGGGCTATATGCCAACACTCTTGCCGCCAAGATTCTGCGCAATCAAACCATTCCAGGCACTCTGAACGGTGGCGCGCCGGTGGTCTTTCAAACCGCCGATGAAACAGTGCCGCAAGCCTTGGCCTACAGCAATGTTCCCAATGGGTATTCTCCAAATGGCGGTAATGTCACGTATTACACAGCCGATGGAACTTTTGTTCCACTGGCTCTTTGGACCCTACCCGTAGCGACGCAATACATGGCCATGCCGTCAGGCGCATATCAGAGTGGTGACTACTACGAGTTTAGTGTCGAGGCCAGCAATCCGTCTGGAAGCGAAAGCACTTCGATAGTCAGGTACACGACAAGCGGTGACCCGCAAACATTTAACTTCCCCGCGTCTTTTTTGTATGCTGGTCCTGCCGCTGCCGCCTTGCCCACGTTCAACTTTACGTACTCTGGATTCAACGGCATGCCGAATGTTTCACAGCAAGCAGCTATTTTTTGGGGTGTGGGTACGTGGCCGGGAGGGGGGATTGCCGCGGATCTTGACTCCATAACGATGTCTGCGACCGCTCACTATCAGAATGGGTCGCCTACTATGACTGTTCCCGACTTATCCAGCCTGACAGGATTTCTGGCTCCCGCGTCTACCGGCACAACTGTCGTATGGACCGCCGGGTTTTCTCAAGGCGATCCTTTCCTAGCAAGCACGCCCAGCGGAAGCATTCAGTCGGTGAGTAACTCTGGCTCCTTTACCGCGCCATAGACGTGATCTTCAATCCGAGTGGCGCACGAACAACTTCGGGAGGGATTCAAGCCGCGAGTTGCTTCCCTTCCCAGTCGTTTCGCCTTCGGCACCAGCTTCTCCCCGTTCCCACAAGAGAACGTCAGTAACCAATTCTGCTCTTTTCCATGAATCTCACGTGAATGTGGAACTATCTTAATGAAAGGGAAGCATTTCCCAGGGAGATTCTTTTGAAGCAGCCGGATTATTATGAGTTCCTGCAAATCAGCCCCAACGCCGAGCCAAGCACCATTCATCGCGTCTACAAGTTTTTGGCAGCTCGCTTCCACCCGGACAACCCGGAATCCGGCGACTCGGACAAGTTCGCCCTGCTGAAGCAGGCCTATGATGTCCTTTCTGTGACCTCTCTTCGCGCACAATATGATGCTCAGCGGGAAAAAGAGACGGTCGAGGCGATTCCGATCCCGGACACGATGGACTTTCTGGACAGCATCGACGGAGAGTTGAATAGGCGTTTGGCCGTGATGGCCGTGCTCTACAAGCGCCGCCGGACCAACTCTCACAAACCCGAGGTTAGCCTTGGCGAAATGGAAGGCCTGATGAACTTCCCCCGTGATTATTTGGACTTCACGGTCTGGTATCTGATGAAGAAAGGATACATTACAAAATCCGACAACTCCGCGCTCACTCTCACCGCCGAGGGTGTGGACTTTGTAGAGACACAGCGCCAGAATCAGCCCAACCTGAGCAAGTTGCTCACCAGCGGCTCCGGACCGACGATCTCAGACCGGCGCGGCGGCCAGATGCCGGATCCGCGTCCCGCCTTTGAGGAGAGACGCGCCCACACCGAGCGCCGCAGATAGAATGGAAGCTCGAATTCCACCCTGGCCGCAAAAACAAAAACGCTGCGAGGGTGGGCCGCTCAGGCTCAATACCGATGAAGGAATTCCTTCAGTCTTTCGGCAACTGAGCAGGCTGCACGCTGCCGCAATCCGGACCCTTGTAAACCGAATTGGACTGGATCGTCATATTCACCGGCATCGTATTCGGCCCATGCTGCATGGTGCCTTCCAAGTGAATGGTGGTGTGGGTGGTGTTGCCGTCTGTCCAGGTGGACTTCACATCGCCGGTGGCGTTCAATTGCCCGGTGCAGACCATCTTCGCCGTCATGCCGTTGGCCATGATGGAGACGTTGGTCATCTTGCAATCGCTGTTATGGCTCGGCGGATTGCCCGTAGGTCCTCCAAATTTGTCAATCATCTCCTGTGAGACGCAAACCTGGCTGGTGTGGGTGCCAAAGGGAGATCCTCCACCTGCGGATGGCATCCTCATACCCGCAGGCATTTGCATATTTGGCGGCATCTGGGGCATTTGCATGCCCGCCATATTCATCGTCGTGGTGACCTCCCAAAGGCCGGCTTTTCTTGCCGACTGCGCCCAGGCGAAGAGCGCAACAGTAAACAGGCAACAGCTCAGTGTGACCCAAATTCGTCTCTTGTTCATGGAACCTCCTGGGAAATGGCGCGAACTTCGGGGCCGCGCAAGCCCACACTATATCGCAGCACGCAATCAATGGGGAAGAGAAAACCTCTCAGGAGATGAAAAAATAATTGGATTATCCAAGAAATGTTCCGCCCATCGCCAAAAGAGCGTTGGTCACGCGCTCAGAGTTATGGCGCACCACACTTTCTTCGATGGCAAAGTGGCCGGGAATCACGCGCACGCCCAGCGCCTCAATGCGTTCAATGTCGGCCTCGATCGGCGCGGCGCCTTCGGCCGCGTAACGCGCCTTGGTCTCCGCTGACAAGGCTCCGGTGTTCACCAGCGCATAGTCGAAGATCGGCGCATGAGTATGCTCATAGATCCGTTCAATGTGCTGCGAGGCAGTCAGGTTCAGACTCTCGTTGGCCTGGGTCATCAGGTTGCAGATGTACACCCGCACGCCGCGCGCCTGGGCGAGCGCCGCCGGCATCCCCTGCACCAGCAGGTTGCAGATCAGCGAGGTGTACAGCGAGCCCGGCCCCACGGTAATCAGATCGGCGCGCTCAATGGCCTCCAGCGTCTCCGGCAGGGGCCGCGCATCGGGTGGATCCAGCACCAATTCGGCGATGCACTTGCGGCTGGCGGTGATGTTGGTCTCGCCGCGCACCAGCGTTCCGTCGTCCATGTGCGCCACCAGCGTGGCATTGGAGGTGGTCACCGGGTAGATGCGCCCCCGCGTGGCCAGAATCTTTGAAGCCA
>CAZXVX010000237.1:0-4023 GCA_964644105.1 uncultured Occallatibacter sp.
GCATTCATCTGCTGGAGGCGATGGCCGACTACCAGCGCCGCGAACGCCGCTTCGGTGGTCTGAGCGAGAAGGTCGGCCAGGTGGAAGAGAACCCGGAGCGCAACACGCTGGTGGCGAGTTGATTACTTCGGTACATTTTTCTGCAAGTTTTTGTAGACGAAGGCATGGCCTCGCTTGTAGCTTCTGACGATGTGGTTTATGTGAGGGATCTTTCATTGGAAAACTCTACATTGGAACAGAAGGCGGCAGTGGCGGAAGAGGCGCCCAGGCAAGCGAAACCAGCAATCCAGGCCAAGCGCTCGGCCGAGCAGTTGCGATTCCGGCTCAAGGAAGCAATGGCTCAGCGCGGAGGCTCAGAGGCCTTTCTCCACTGGCTCAGCACACATGGCGGCAGGCACGCCTGAGCGCGGAAAGATTCCTGGACTACAAAGGGGAAGGCCATGACAGAGAAGAACTTATCCTCTGGCAATGAGGATGCTGCTGCGCGCTCCAGGCAGTTGGCGGAAAAGATTTTGATGCGCCTGAAGGAACGGGCCGAGCAGCAAAGCGCCGTCGAGCAGATGCGCGCCAAAGTGAAAGAGGCGATGAGGCAGCGCGGAAGCACAAGCGCCGTCAGCCATTGGCTGAATGCGGAAGGCAGTTCACGCTAGTAAGCTGGGCCTTCCTCGCCCGTTGATCTCTCATTCACACTGGAATCAGCGTGTTGCTTCACCATGCGTCCACACAACCCGCCCCCTGACGGTGTATTCTCAATCCTGAATGAAACGTATTCTCACCGCCTTCATCCTGATTCCTTTGGCGTTGCTTGTGGTCTTCTTGTGGCCGCAGACGCCTTGGCTCTTTACCTTGGCCGTGGCCTTTGTCGCCGCGCTGTCCGCATGGGAGTTTCTGGGCCTGGCGGAGACCTCCGGAGCGCATCCGCCGCGCATCGCGGTGCTGGTAGCCATTCTGGGGCTCTTTGCCTGCAACCTGATCTGGGACCAGAAGGACCACACCGCGGCCATTGTGGTGGTTCTGAGCCTGGCGCTGCTGGTTTATTGCACCTTCTTCCGGCCCGTCGATTCGATGCTGGCCGACGCCTCGACCGCCATCTTCTGCTTCTTTTACATTGGCACGACGCTAATCACCCTGACCAGCTTGCGCGAGGAGCCCAACGGACCCTCGCTGGTGGCCTTCCTGCTTTGCGTTGTTTGGGCTGGAGACACGGGTGCGTTATACGTGGGCCGCGCCTGGGGACGGCACAAGATGGCCCCCTCGCTCAGCCCCAACAAGACTTGGGAGGGCGTGCTGGGCTCCATCGCCGGCAGTTTGGTGGCCACCGGAGTGCTGCTTGGGCTGGCGCATCTGTTTCTTACCTATTGGGACAAGGCGTGGCTCTCTTATCCGGAGGACGTCTGGTATTGGCTCGGTCTGGCGATCATCATCAACCTCGCCGCGCAGGTGGGCGACCTGGCCGAATCCGCCCTGAAGCGCTCAGCCGGCGTCAAGGATTCAGGCTCCCTGCTGCCCGGCCACGGAGGCGTGCTCGACCGCATCGACGCCCTGCTGCTGGCCGCGCCGGTGCTCTGGTATGCGCAGGTGATTCATTCGTGGCTGTGAAGTGCAGTGGTCAGTGATCGGAAAATAGCGATTTGGCGCATAATGTCTAAAGAGGGTTTTCTATGCCGCAAACATCGATTCTTGTTCAGCTCGACTCAGCGGTTCAAGCGAGTCTAGCGGCCTTGGCGAATGATCGTCAGCAGCCTGTCTCCGACGTGGCCGCAGAGGTCATCTCCATGTATTTTGCGCCCGATAGTTGGGAACACAAGCGCATCCGCCAAGGTCTGGCGGAGTTGGAGGCCGGACAGGGAATCTCAAATGAACGCGTAATGGAATGGATGGATAGCTGGGGCACAGAGGATGAGTTACCCGCGCCGAAATGAAGATTCTTTGGTCGCCTACCGCAATCAATGATCTCGATTCAATCCGCGACTACATTGCTCGGGACAGTTTCTTAGCTGCGCGCAAGATCACGCGCCGAATCCAGGAGTCCGTAAACCGCCTAATCAACTTTCCTTTATCTGGCAGAGTTGGACGTGTACCGGGCACACGCGAACTGGTCATTCCTGGAACTTCCTACATTGCCGCGTACAGAATTCAGGGCGAAGAAGTGCAAATTGCTTCTGTACTCCATGGAAAGCAGCGCTGGCCCAAGTCCATTTAGTAAACTTAGTTGAATCCTATGAAGAAACTCGCCATTCTCGGTTCCACTGGCTCCATCGGCACAAGCACCCTCTCCATCGTCGAGCAGTTCCCGGAGCGCTACTCGGTGGCTGCGCTGGCCGCGGGGCGCAACCTGGATGAAGCCACGGCGCAAAGCCTCCGCTGGCGGCCAAAGATCGTCTCCATGGCCACCGAAGAGCTGGCCGGAGAACTTGCCAAGCGGCTGAAAGAAGAAGGCGTCTCCGGCATCGATGTGGTTTACGGCACCGCCGGCACCGTCGCCTGCTCGACGCTGCCCGAGGCGGATTTCGTCGTCTCGGCGATCGTCGGCGTCTCCGGCCTGGAGGCCACGCACGCGGCGATCCTGGCCGGCAAGCCCATTGGCCTGGCCAATAAAGAGTGCATGGTTGCGGCCGGCGAAATCCTCACCCGCGCCGCCCGCGAGCGCAACGTCCCGATTCTGCCCATCGACAGCGAGCATAACGCCGTCCATCAGTGCCTGCGCGTCGGCGAGCACCATGAAGTCAAGACAATCTGGCTGACGGCCTCGGGCGGGCCATTCCGCAAGCTGCCGCTGGCCGACTTTGCAAACATCACCCCTGAGCAGGCGCTCAAGCACCCCACCTGGGTGATGGGCCGGCGGATCACCATCGACTCGGCGACGATGCTGAACAAAGGCCTGGAGATCATCGAGGCCTGCCGCCTCTTCAATGTGCCGCCTTCTCAGGTGCGCGTTACCGTGCATTCGCAGTCCACCGTCCACTCGCTGGTGGAGTACGTGGACGGCTCGATTCTGGCGCAGATTTCGGTCACCGATATGCGCCTGCCGATCCTCTATGCGCTGGCCTGGCCGGAGCGGCCGGCCTCCACGCTGACCTTTGATCTGGCAGCGCTCTCGCACCTGGACTTTGAGCAGCCCGACATGGAGCGCTTCCCGTGCTTGCGTCTGGCCTTCGAGGCCGCGGAAAAAGGCGGTGCGCACTGCATCGCACTGAACGCCGCGGACGAGGTCGCGGTCGAGGCATTCCTTGACCGCCGTATCCCCTTCATGGGCATTCCGCGTACAATTGAAAGAGTGTTGGCAGCCACATCCGAGGCTCACCCCGCCACCATCGCCGAGGTACTCGGCGCCGACCGCGAGGCTCGGCAAAAGGCGCGTGAACTGCTGGTTTCATAAAATCGGAAAGACTCTGAGGTTGGGACGAAGTTGGTGAGAGAGATTCCGCAGGGGCTAAAGCCCACCAATCTTTGTTGCATGTACGGCACGACTGAAGTCGTGCTCTTTCAAAACACGACCTGCCCCAAAGAGTATGCAACGTTGCAGGTCGCCTTCTTAAAGGAAACGCCGTAAATCTATGATCTTTCATCGACTTTTGGCCGAAATTGCCGCCATCAATCTGCTCGACTTTCTGATCACCCTGGTCGCCTTCATCGTGCTGATTGGCGTGATGGTGGTGGTCCACGAGTTCGGCCACTTTGCCGTGGCCAAGCTCTGCAAAGTCCGCGTCGAGGCCTTCTCGGTTGGCTTTGGCCCACGGCTCATTGGATATGTTCACGGCGGCACGGACTATAAGATCTGCGCGCTGCCTCTGGGCGGCTACGTCAAAATGGCCGGCGAGCAGTTCAGCGAGCTGAGCGATGCTGCTGCCGGTACGGCGACCATTGCGCCCGTCAGCGACCCCGGCGCGCTCACCTCTCATCCCCGCTGGCAGCAGATGCTGATCGGCGTCGCCGGCCCTGTGGCCAACTTTATTCTGGCCATTGTTCTGATGGCCTTCTACTATAACTTCATCAACGAAGTTCCCGCCGTCGAGATCAAAG
>CAZXVX010000238.1:0-3993 GCA_964644105.1 uncultured Occallatibacter sp.
GCAACTCGCCGCCCACGCCCTCGCGGCGCGCCTGCTTGCCGGTCATCACGCCCTTGGGTGTGGTCAGGATCGAAATGCCCAAACCACCCTGCACGCGCTTGATCTCGTCGCGGCCGATGTAGACACGGCATCCGGGACGCGAGATGCGCGCCAGGTCGCGAATGGCCGCTTCCGTGCCGCCGTACTTCAGGTACACGCGCAGCACCAGCTTGCCTTCCTCTTCCTGGGTCTTGTAATTCGAAATGTAGCCCTCTTCCTTGAGAATGCGGGCGATCTCGGTCTTCAGCTTGGAAGCCGGTACATCCAGCTTCTGGTGACGCGCGCGGATCGCATTCCGGATGCGCGCCAGAAAATCGGCTACTGGGTCGGTCAGACTCATTCCTTCTCCTTCATTCCCCGTTCGCTCCCTTTCGAGGAGAACCAGCGGGAATGTAAAACAGCTTTAAGCTTTCAGCTCTCAGCTTTCAGCTTGTTCTTTCGCCATTCAGCCATGTGCGGATTGAAACGGCTGATAGCTGATCGCTGACGGCTGATAGCTGCATTTACCAGCTCGACTTGACGACGCCGGGAATCTCACCCTTGAGCGCCAGCGCGCGGAAACACAGGCGGCAGACGCCGAACTTGCGCAGGAACCCACGTGGACGCCCGCAGAGCTGGCACCGGTTGTGCTTGCGGCAGCTGAACTTCGGCTTCCGCGCGTCTTTCACTCGTTTTGCAGTGGTTGCCATATTCCTCTTCAACCTCAGCTAACAGCATTCAGCTTCCAGCTTTTAGCTACTAGCTTCTAGCTCGTACCTGGCCGGAATTGATCTCCTGGCTAGGTATAAAGCCAATCTTGTTTTGCTTCTAGCGCTCGTTCTACCTCGATCAAGCTAGAGGCTAGAAGCTAGCAGCTAAAAGCTGTCATTACGCGCCTTGCCGGAAGGGCATCCCGAAGTGCTTCAACAGCGCCTTCGCCTGGTTGTCGTCCCTGGCCGTGGTCACGATGGTGATGTTCATGCCCTTCATCTTCTCGACCTTTGAATAATCAATCTCCGGGAAGATAAGCTGATCGCGCAGCCCGAGCGTATAGTTGCCGCGCCCGTCAAAGCTCTTTGTGGAAACGCCGCGGAAGTCGCGCACTCTGGGCAGCGCCAGCGAGATCAGCCGGTCCAAAAACTCGTAGGCCTTCTCGTTGCGCAGCGTAACCATCGCGCCAATCGACATCCCAGCCCTCACCTTGAAGGCCGCAATCGACTTCTTGGCCTTGGTGGTCACCGGCTTCTGCCCGGTAATCGCCGCCAGATCGGCCACCAGCGGATCCAACAGCTTGGTGTTCTGCGTGGCTTCGCCCAGACCCATGTTGACCACGATCTTCTTCAACGCGGGAACCGCCATCGGATTCTCAAGCCCCAGCTCCTTTTGCAGAGCCTGCTTGATCTCTTTGTGATACTTCTCTTTCAATCTTGCTGCCATCTTCTTTGCTCTCTCTCTTCCGGACCCGGATTGGCATTGCCGTATACCGTTACGGAAGGTGCTCAGTTTCAGGGATCAGGGGTCAGGGATCAGGGATCAGATTTCACCCTTCTCTCAACCCGCCTCTCGGCCTGCTTCGTTCAATCGTACAAATGTCAGAAAATCTGGGAGTCATTGTCGGAAGTTCCTGACCCCTGATCTCTGACCCCTATTTTTTCGTCGGCAACGTCTGCCCGCACTTTTTGCAAACGCGCACCTTGACGTCGCCTTCCAGCTTGTAGCCCACGCGCACCGGGCCGCAGTTGGGGCAGACCAGAGCCACGTTGGAAACCTGAATCGGCGACTCCTGATCGGCGATGCCGCCCTTGGTCCGCTTGCCCGACTTGCCCGAAATCGTCTTCTTGACCATGCGCACATGCTCCACCAGAACCGTGCCCTTGTCGGGGAATACGCGCAGCACGCGCTGCGTCTTGCCGCGGTCCGAACCCGTCAGAACCTTGACCGTATCATTGCGATGAATATTCAAACTCGGCATCTTCTTCTCCGAAAAAACAGCTTTCAGCCTTCAGCTTTCAGCTTTGTTGTTGCCACATCAAACTCTTCGCATCCGCCATCGCTGCCTGCTTCGCCACTATCGAGCTGAAAGCTGATAGCTAATAGCTGAAAGCTGTTCTTACACCACTTCGGGGGCCAGCGAAACGATCTTCAGAAACTTCTTATCGCGCAGTTCGCGAGCCACCGGCCCAAAGACGCGCGTGCCCACCGGCTCATGCGAATCGTCAATCACCACGGCGGCATTCTCGTCGAAACGGATGTAGCTGCCATCCTTGCGCCGATGCGCCAAGCGGGTGCGGACGATGACCGCCTTCACCACCTTGCCCTTCTTGATGGTGCCGTCGGGCGAAGACTCCTTGACCGCGGCGGTGACAATGTCGCCAAGGCCAGCCTTCTTGCCCAATCCGCCGCCAAGGGGCAGAATCACTTGCAGCTTGCGCGCGCCGGAGTTATCGGCCACCGCGAGCATGGTTCTCATTTGCACAGCCATGAGTTCTTCTCCTCGACTAGCTCCTAGCTTCCAGCTGCTAGCTCCTAGCTCTTCAATCTTCCTGTGCCGCCCGACTTGCCCGCAATCCAGCTAGAAGCTAGTAGCTAAAAGCTAGAAGCTCAGCCTAGTTGGCAGCCTTGACTTCAGTCTTGAGCGCCGCATCCTCGAGCTGTCCGAGGATCGAGCGGCGAACAATCTCTTCCAGAGCCCACCGCTTCAGCTTGCTCAGCGGGCGGGTCTCGCGAATACGCACCACGTCGCCCAGCCGCGCCGAACTCAGCTCGTCGTGGGCATAGAACTTCTTGGTGGTGCGCACAATCCTCTTGTACTTGGGGTGAGCCTTGCGCATCTCGACCGCGACCACAATAGTCTTCTGCATCTTGGTCGAAACCACTTCGCCAACCTTCTCGTTGCGCCGCGCGCCTGCGCTTGCCGGCGCCTGTACCGCCTCTTGAGTCGCCGTCATTAAAGGGCTCCCTTCTTGCTCTCCGCGGTATCCTGGGCGGCGCCGCGGATGCCCAGCGCGCGCTCCCTGGCCACGGTCTTGATCTGCGCGATCTCCTTGCGCAACTGCTGGAGCTTTTTCACTCCCTCATTGGGCTGCAAGGCGATCTGAAAGCGAACGCGGAAGAGCTGCTCGGCGTCGGTCTTTTCCAACCGCGCCAGTTCTTCGTCGCTTAAATGGCGAATCTTTGCGAGTTCCATCTCTGTTTCTCTCTCCAACCAGCCGCTAGCTTCTAGCCTCTAGCTACTAGCCGGTTCTGGTGTAAATCATTTTCGCTGGCCGCTTCCAGCTAGAAGCTAGTAGCTAGAAGCTAGAGGCTGTTTACTTGGCCACCGCTTCGGGCATTACCGCGCCGGGGCGCATGATGAACTTGGTCTTGAGCGGCAGCTTGTTCGAGGCCAGGCGCATCGCTTCCTGCGCCGTCGCCGGGTCCACGCCTTCCATCTCGAAGAGGATCTTGCCCGGCCGCACCACCGCGACCCAGTGATCCAAAGCGCCCTTGCCCGAGCCCATGCGGACTTCGGCCGGCTTCTTGGTGATCGACTTGTCCGGGAACAGCCGCAGCCAGATCTTGCCGCCGCGCTTGATAAAGCGGGTCATCGCGATACGGCTGGCTTCAATCTGCCGGTCGGTAATGTAGCCGCACTCCATCACGCGCAAGCCGTATTCACCAAAAGATATTGCCGAGCCGCGCCAAGCCTTGCCGCGCCTCTTGCCCTTTTGCTGCTTGCGAAACTTCACCTTCTTTGGCATCAACATAATGAAAACCTCAAACTTAGTTGTCAGTTGTCAGTTCTCAGTTGTCAGTTCCCGCCGCCCGATCGAGCATTCCGGTTATCCGCAACAAAGAACCGCCAACCAACTGTTTCAAAATTCACAACCGCAAAACTGAAAACTGACAACTGTTAAAACACGCTCGTGCCTACCGTGGCCGCCGGCTGACGCTTCTTGGCCTCATAGATGTCGCCGCGATAGATCCAGGTCTTGA
>CAZXVX010000239.1:0-3983 GCA_964644105.1 uncultured Occallatibacter sp.
GCTTGACCTTGGCCTTGACCGCCAATCGCGCCTTCAGAGCGGCAATGGCATTCCCTGCTTGGTGTTCTTCCCAGAATCCGACCAGTGCGTTGGAGCACAACAGAATAAGAATCACGATGAAATCAAGCCAGTGTTGAACGACCCCGGAGAGAATCACGGCGACTTCAATCATCCACGGAATCGGACCCCAGAAGTAGGAGAGGAACTTTAGATATTCGTTGGTCTTCTTTTCCTCGATCTGGTTTGGTCCATACTGCGTCTGGCGCTTCACGGCCTCGGCCTGCGTAAGTCCGTCCGCCGATGCGCCAAGCTTGTTCATCAACTCAGGCATGGCGAGCGTCTTCAGAGCGTCTATATTATCTTTCGGAGCCTGCTTGGATTCCGCATTCGTCTCGGGCTTATTTGTATTTGCGTTCACGATGTATCGTCTCCTGTTCTTGCTCCACTGACCAGGAAATTGCCGCTATGCAAGCAGTGCAAGCAGCCATTCAGCCTGGTCTTCCGGTGCCCGCAAGTAAAGGACAAGGCGTTATTTCACTTTGAAAAGATCGTTCGATCCACGGTCGAAATTCTGCTCTGTTTTGGAACCTTTCTCCGCCGCTTTTTCGGCAATTAGATCAATGTGTTTCTGTGCTGTTTTATTCAAGATCATTTCGTCTTCAAGCTTTGACTCTTCTGGATTCACAGATTGTTCCGCCATTGTTGATTCCTCCTTTTACCAAAATGAACCGTGTTGCAAACAAACTCTGGTCAGTTTTGCTCGTTTTTGATCGAATCGGTGGAGATGCAACAGATGTGCCGCAAAATCAAAACAAGCGCTTTCAAAAGGAAAAGGTCTATGAACTCAGCCTTCCATGTTTCAGCGATCTCTGCGAATCAGATGAAAGTTTGTGCTCAACGCTGCTGGTCTAGGCTGCAGCAGACTCGTACAGGCAGTTCCAATGCCTGCGTAACCAGTTCCAATTACCACGCACGGGCAAGAGCTGGAGGATGTTGCTCAGTCGACCAAAACAACATTGGCTAATGAACCATGAATAAGCATGCCTCTGCTGTTGTAGTCAATGTAGCCGAGTTCGCGGAAGCGGTTGAGGAAGAAGCTGACGCGGGACCGTGTGGTACCCACCATCTCGGCCAAAGTCTCCTGGCTGATCTTGGCGATGACCGGAATCGGCTTCGTCTCCTGGCCGAAGTTGGCCATCATCATCAGCAGGCGGGCCAGGCGCTTTTCGCTGGAATTGAACAAATGATCGACGAGATCGGCTTGCATGCGATTGTTGCGAGCGAGCAGGCAGGCGAGGAATTGCTTGGCAAACTCCGGTTCGCGATGGAGCAAGTCCTGCATGGCCTGCTTGTCGATGCGAACCATCGTGCTGGCTTCCAGCGCGTATGCGGAAGACGTGCGAAGCGGCTCGCCGGCCAAGGATGCTTCTCCGAAGAAGCTGGCGGTGGGAAGATGGGCGATGACAGCTTCCTTGCCGCTCATCGAGACGACGGTCAGCTTGACCTTGCCGCTCTGAATGTAGAAGACCGCATTGGCCGGATCGCCCTGCGAAAAGATGGATTCTCCGGTCTGGTAATCGCGCCGCGATTTTCCCGCCATAAACCTGTTCAAAGGACTCTGAAGATCGATGGCAGGGAGCTGTCGAGGCAAAGCGACATCCGGATTCGGTACCAGCTTCAAGCCTGGTTGCGCAACCGTAGGCAAAGGGAACGAGCGTCCCAGCGGAATCCTGGGCGCCATATTTGTCATTGGAGCAAAGCTAGTCGCCATGATAGAAACCTTTCAAACTAACCGAGAGGGTGCAATGGTATGAATTAACGTCATCCCTTGCAGCGTCGATATAACCAAGGTACCGGGATTGAATGAGGGTGAACATCGGCGAAAGCTGGGATTGATGTAGTCTTTTCCATGCCGATGTTGTAGGGTTTTTCCTTGCGCCAAATTTGCGCCTGGATCAATCGATGCCTGCGCCGCCGCGGGGGCATGGGCATGCAATATCCACTTATCCCATGCGCTGTTTCGATAAGTGCTTGTTGTTGAAGCGCAGGCGAAACATCGGTGGATGGCGATGTGGCCGATTCGGCATGGACCATAGTGCTCGCAGGTTTGCCCGATTATTGCCTAATTATCAATTCGGGTTCAACAGCAGCTTTGCGCGACTATCCAGTATCTTCTGAATGGCCGGCGCCAGATCTTCCGAGGCGCTGTCCTTGCTGACATAGGCGGATGCGCCAGCCCCCAGGCAGCGCGACGCGTACTGGCTCTCCGGCTGGACGCTCACCATGATCACCGGGAGCAAAGGGTAGATATGCCTGACGTCCTTCAGCACTTCAAAGCCGCTGCGCCCGGGCATATTGATGTCGAGCAGCAGCACATCGGGCAGGGAGAGAACCAATTGGGCCAGCGTTTCAACTCCGTTGGCGGCCTCGGAAAAGCGCGTGCCGGAAAACGAGTCGGTCAACAGCTCTCGAAGGCCGCGCCGCACATTTGCGTGATCGTCGGTGATCAGGATTTTCATCTTTGCGCCCGCTGACCATGCTGTTCTTTTGGCCTGAATTGAATCTAACGAAATCGAAGCGGGAATCCTATCAGCAATTACCGAGATTGATGTAAGATTCGTTCCGGAATTTCTGTAGGGGTATTCCTACGCCGCCAGCCTAATCGATCAGGCTTTGCGTCATCGCGTAACGGGTAAGCTCGGAGTTGCTCTTCATCTGCATCTTTTCCATGATGCGGGCGCGATAGGTGCTGACGGTTTTTACGCTGACATGAAGCCGGTCGCCGATCTCGGTCAAGGGAACACCGGCTGCAATCATCTTCATCACTTCAAACTCCCGGTCCGAGAGCAATTCATGCAATGGCTTGCCGGCAGCGTCATCCAGATTGTCGATCAACTTCTCGGCGAGGCTCGCACTGACGTAGCGGCCTCCGCTCAGGATCTTCCTGGTGGCCAGGGCCAGCTCTTCAGGTGCGCTTTCCTTGTTGATGTAAGCAGCCGCCCCAGCCCGCAGGCAGCGCATGGCGTATTGCTCCTCCGGTTGGCAGCTCAAGATAATGACTGGCAAGCGCGGGTAGCTGTGCTTGACCTCGCGCAGCACGTCCATCCCGCTGCGCCCCGGCATACTGATGTCCAGCACCAGCAGGCTGATGGTGGATTTACCCAGGTGGCTGAGCACCTCATCCCCGTTACCGGCTTCAGAGAATTCAACGCCGGGTAGAGCATCCGTCAGGATCTCTTTGAGGCCGCGGCGAACAACCGCATGGTCATCGGCGATCAGGATGCGCATGGTTCGCTCCTCTCGGCGCGGGGAATATCCATAGGAACGCGGACCGTAACGGTCGTTCCGTGGCCGGGGGAAGTGGAGATCTGCACGTCGCCTCCGCAGAATTGCGCTCGTTCTTTCATGCCCAGCAGCCCCAGGGAGCCAAGCGCGCTGGAAAAACCCGAATCGTGAAATCCGATTCCGTCGTCCTCAACTATCAAAAGGATACTCTCCTCTTGCTGGAAGAGGGCAATGCGCACTGACTTGGCCTGCGAGTGCCGAACAATATTCGTCAGGCACTCCTGGAAGATGCGGAAGGTCGCGGTGGCCCGGTCGCCATCCAGATGCAGATCGACGGGCGGAACTGAAACCTCGCAGGGGATGCCATTGCGAGCGGCAAAATCGTTGGCCTGCCACTCAATGGCCGCCGCCAGTCCCAGGTCGTCCAGGACGCCGGGACGCAGCCCGCTGCAGATGGCGCGCACCGCTTTGACGCCATCGTTGATGAGATGAATCGATTCATCAAGCCGGGCAAGCGCGCTGGTTTCTGACTCTGGAAGATGACGAGTGATCCATGCCATATCCATTTTGATGGCGGTCAAAATCTGACCGATCTGATCGTGCAGGTCGCGCGCTACCTGCTTGCGATCCTCTTCGCGCACCCATTGCAGGCGCTCGGCCAGCGCCCGCAGTTGCTCCCGCTGCAGAACCAGCGATTC
>CAZXVX010000240.1:0-3970 GCA_964644105.1 uncultured Occallatibacter sp.
TGCCAGCCTCAAACTAGCCCTGGCGCTGCTTGTGCTTTGCGTTCTCGCAGATCACACGCACCACACCGCGGCGGGTGATGACCTTGCACTTTACGCAAATCTTCTTCACTGATGCACGAACCTTCATTTGTTTGTTGCCCTTCCTAAAGCTTTCAGCTATCAGCTATCAGCTTTCAGTTCATTTCTTGCAGTTACTTTCTTTCTCAACTTCCAATCAACTAGCTGATAGCTGAAAGCTGAAGGCTGAAAGCTCACTTGTACCGATAAACAATCCGCCCGCGATTCAAGTCGTAGGGACTCAGCTCGACGGCCACGCGGTCGCCGGGCAGAATGCGGATGAAGTTCTTGCGCATCCTTCCCGAGACATGGGTCAGAGCCTCGTGATTGTTCTCGAGCTTGACCTTGAACATGGCATTGGGCAGGGTCTCAACAACCACTGCCATCACCTCAATCATGTCTTCTTTTGACAAACCGCATCCCGCTTCCGCCAGCGCGCATTTGAGCGCCCTCCGGCCTGTTGTTCCGAGCGTGCTACTCGGTAAGAATTCTTGCTCCGGTCGCGGTCACCGCTACCGTGTGCTCAAAATGAGCGCTCATGCTGCCATCCGAAGTTACCGCGGTCCATCCGTCGGGCAGAACCATTACCTCATGCTTGCCCGCATTCACCATCGGCTCGATGGCAATTACCATGCCGGCGCGCAACTTCATGCCGCGTCCGGCGACGCCAAAGTTCGGCACCTGCGGATCTTCGTGCATATGCGAGCCGATGCCGTGGCCCACAAAATCCCGCACCACCGAGAACCCCTCGGCTTCGACCACATTTTGAACCGCGTAGCCGACGTCGCCCAGAGTCGCCCCTGGTTTAACCACCGCAATGGCAGCCAGCAACGAAGCTTCGGTCACCTTCAGCAACCGCTCCGTATCCGGATCGATCTGGCCCACCGGAACGGTGATTGCCGAGTCACCGCAGTAGCCGTCCACAAAGGCCCCAAAATCGACCGAGACAATCTCGCCTTCCTTCAGAACCCGCTTGGCCGACGGAATGCCATGCACCACTTCGCTGTTGACCGAGGTGCAGAGGCAGCACGGGTAACCGTGGTAGCCCTTGAAAGCCGGCTTGACGCCCAACTCCTTGCAGCGCGCCTCGGCCGCCTTTTCCAGATCGAGTGTGGTAGCTCCTGGCTTGACCAGCCCTCGCACCAGCTCCAGCACCTCGCGGGTTACCTGACCGGCGCGGCGCATCTTCTCGATCTCTTTGGACGACTTGACGATTACAGCCACTAACCCAGCTTTCAGCTGACAGTTGACAGTTGACAGTTAACAGATGCTATGCCGATCCGGCCTCAACTGTCTACTGTCCACTGTCTACTAGCTCCTCAACCCATCGACAGCAGCAACAATACCGGCCGCGATCTCGAGGATCGGCCGGTCTCCATCCACTTCCGCAAAGCGCCCCGCCGCCCGGTAATGCTCGACCACAGGCGCGGTCAAGGCCTCGTAGGCGCGCATCCGCTCCTCGAAGACCTTCTCCGTGTCGTCGGCTCGCTGAACCAGAGCTGCTCCATCCACGTCGCAATAGCCTTCCTTCGCTGGAGGCTTGCCGTAGAGGTTATAAATCGTCTGGCAGACAGGGCAATTCCTGCGCCCGGTAATACGGCGCAAGAGTTGATTATAGTCCACCTTGATGCTGACAGCAACCACGGGCAGCGTGCCCGCGAGCGCAGCCAGGCGCTCATCCAGCCAATCGGCCTGCACCAGCGTGCGCGGAAAGCCGTCCAGAATGTAGCCGTTGGCGGTGTCGGGCTGCGTCAGCCGGACCGCCACCATCTCATTGACCAGCGTGTCGGGAACCAGTTCGCCGCGGCTCATGATCGCCTTGGCCGTCTTGCCCAATTCGGTACCCTGGGCCACGTTGCCGCGCAGCAGGTCGCCGGTGGAGATTTGCGGCACACCCCAGACTTTGATCAATTCCTTGGCCTGGGTTCCCTTGCCAACTCCAGGCGCGCCGAGCAATAGAATGGGGCCTGGAGCGGCCTTGCGTTCCGCTCCCTGCCCCTGAATCTTTGAATCCGATGAAGACATTACCAGGTTTTCCTTCCGCGAATGCGACCGGAGCGCGGCGAAAATCCGTCATAATGGCGCATAATCAACTGCGATTCGATCTGGTTAACAGTATCCATGGCCACACCCACCACGATCAGCAGCGAGGTGCCGCCAAAGTAGAAGTTGACCCCCAAGCCGTGCGTGACCCACGCCGGCAGGCTCTCGAAGACTCTGCCGATGAGCCAAATCTTGTCAAAGCGAATGCCCGAAATCATGAAGGTGGGCACCAGGGAAATAATAATCAGGTACAGGGCGCCGACCAGGGTAACGCGGGTCAGGATGTCGTTGATAAAGTCCGAGGTGCGCTTGCCGGGGCGAATGCCGGGAATGAACGAGCCCGACTTGCGGAAGTTGTCGGCAATGTCGTCCGGCTTCATCACGATGGAGATGTAGAAGTAGGCGAAGAAGATAATCGCCAGCATATACAGTGCTTCGTACCACGGATAACCGGGGGTGAGCGCGTCGAAGAGTGGGCGCAGGAATGCGCTGTTCTGCACCGTATCGGTGCGGCTGAGCATCATCGGGGCTGAAAGGATCGAGGCCGCGAAGATGACCGGCATCACGCCGCCGGAGTTGACCTTGATGGGCAAGTGGCTGGCCTGTCCGCCCATCATGCGCCGGCCGACAATGCGCCGCGCGCTCTGAATCGGGATGCGCCGCTCACTGCGCTCGACGAAGACGATAAAGCCCACTACGGCCGCCATGCCGATCACCAGCAAAATCATCGCCACGATGGTGAACGATCCCCACTGGTTGGTCTGCACCTTTTCGC
The DNA here is from genome assembly GCA_964644105.1 of uncultured Occallatibacter sp. Lineage (GTDB taxonomy): Bacteria > Acidobacteriota > Terriglobia > Terriglobales > Acidobacteriaceae > Telmatobacter. The sequence continues at coordinate 2,876 of CAZXVX010000240.1, forward strand.
CGAGGTCGATGACGCCCCGCGGCAGGCCGGCGACGATGCCGGCAAAGATCAGCAGGCTCATGCCGTTGCCGATGCCGCGCTCGGTAATCTGTTCGCCCAGCCACATGATAAAGGCGGAGCCGGTGGTCAGCGTCAGCACCGTCATCGCCACGAAGCCAAAGCCTGGATTCAGCACCATGCCGCCTTTTTGCAGCATGAAGGCGATGCCGACCGACTGCAAGGCCGCCAGGAGAATGGTCATGTAGCGCGTCCACTGGGTGATCTTTCGCTGCCCCAGAGCGCCTTCCTTCTGAATGCGCGCCAGCGGCTCATAGACTACGGTGAGCAACTGGAAGATGATCGAGGCGGTGATGTAGGGCATGATGCCCAGGGCAAAGACCGTCATGCGGCGCAGATTGCCGCCGCCGAAAAGGTTCAACAGGCCCAGCGCGGAACCGCCCTGCGCGTCGAACATCCGCTCCAGCATGTGGGGGTCGACGCCCGGCGTGGGAACAAAGGCGCCAAAACGGTAGACGGCCAGAATGCCGAGCATGAAAAGCACCCGCTTGCGCAGGTCGGGGATCCGGAAGATATTAAGAAATTTCTCAACCATGATTGGTTATCCGCTTCAGGGCGTTTGCCGCCGCTTGAGTCTTTGAACAGCAGTTGTCAATTCTCATTTGAAAATACTCATTTGACAATGAACTGTGCTCTGACCATCTTACTTGCGCAGGGCGCTCTCTGTCCTGCTCCATCCTGCCGGGCGCCCCGGTCTCGAAGTTGAGACCGGGAAAACCAAGATCTACTTCTTCGCCTTGGCGACCAGTTTGCCCTTGGGAGCTTCAGTCTCGCCGCCCAGCACCACGGCCTTGCCGCCGGCCTTTTCGATCTTCTCGACGGCCGACTTGGAAAACTTGTGGGCGTGAATGGTGAGCGCAGCAGTCAGTTCGCCGGAGCCGAGGATCTTGATGAGCGCATTTTTGCTCGAAGCCAAGCCGAGCTTCTTGAAGTCTTCCAGCTTGATCTCGGTGAGTGCGATCCCTTCCAGGTGCTCGACCAGACGGTCCAGATTCACCACCGTGTACTCGGTGCGGAAGATGTTGGTAAAGCCGCGCT
>CAZXVX010000241.1:0-3928 GCA_964644105.1 uncultured Occallatibacter sp.
TGAATGACCGTCCCTACGCGGCCAACTCCTTCCTAAGCGTGGCGATTGGCAGGCTCTTCACCACCGCCATGGGCGGCAAGAGCAAGGAGCGGCCTGAGCTTGCGGAAATGGCTCTTCCGCTCACAGCCAATCTGCCGGTGATCGCAGCGCGCGGTGGAGAGGCGATTGTGCGCCGGCTCTTTGAGCCATTGGGATATGCCGTTCACGTTGAAACTCTGCCGCTCGATGAGCAGTTCCCGGAGTGGGGCGAGTCGCCCTATGTCTCGCTTGAGTTATCGGCAAACATCCAGCTTCAAACGCTTCTGACGCATCTTTATGTACTGATCCCAGTGCTCGACAACGAAAAGCATTATTGGGTGGGCGAGGACGAGATCGAGAAATTGCTCAAGCGCGGCGAAGGCTGGCTCAGCCAGCATCCAGAGAAGGAGTTGATCGTCCAACGCTACCTGAAGCGCCAGCGCAGTTTGACGCGCGAAGCTCTGGTGCGTTTGACGGAGGATGATTTGCCCGAAGAGGAAGCAAAGGTCAGCGACCGCGATGAAGAAGAACAGAAGGTCGAGCGGCCTCTGAACCTGAACGAGCAGCGCATGGGCGCGGTTCTTTCGGCTCTTCGCGGAGTAGGGGCCAAGCGTGTGTTGGACCTGGGTTGCGGTGAAGGCAAGTTGCTGCGTTCTCTTTTGTCCGATCATCAATTCGAGCAGATTCTGGGCATGGATGTCTCCTGGCGTTCGATTGAGATTGCCAGCGAACGCCTGAAACTGGAGCAGATCGGCGAAAAGCAGCGGGCAAGAATTGAACTGATTCAGGGATCGTTGATGTATCGTGACAAGCGTCTGGAAGGCTTTGATGCGGCTGCCGTCGTTGAGGTCATCGAGCACTTGGATGCAGCGAGGCTAGCGGCCTTTGAGCGTGTCTTGTTTGAGTACGCAAGGCCAACCAGCATTGTGCTAACCACGCCTAATGCGGAATACAACTATCTATTTCCGACTTTGCCAGCAGGCCAGTTGCGCCATCGCGACCATCGCTTCGAGTGGACACGAGCGGAGTTTACGAAGTGGGCGGAGGCCATTGCGACCAGGTTTGGCTACTCAGTGCGCTTTCAACCAGTCGGGACCGAGGACGCAACTCACGGAGCGCCAACACAGATGGGGATCTTTACTAGGACGGTGGAAGGCGCATGAAAATATCAATTCCCGAGTTGTCGCTCGTCCTACTCATCGGCCCGTCCGGCTGCGGCAAATCCACGTTTGCTCGCAAGCACTTTCTTTCCACTGAAGTTGTCTCGTCGGATGTTTGCCGCGCGTTGGTTTCCGACGACGAGAACGACCAGACCGCAACCGGAGATGCCTTCGACCTGCTGCATGAGATCGTGCGCAAGCGCCTGAGCCGGGGCAAGCTTGCTGTGGTTGATGCCACCAACGTGCAGCCTGAGTCGCGCAAATCGATCATTGAACTTGCGCGCGAATACCACGTGCTTCCTGTGGCAATTGTCTTCGATCTGTCGGAGCGGCTCTGTCAGGATCGCAATACTCTGCGCTTGGATCGTCAGTTTGGTCCACACGTCGTGCGCAATCAGATTCAGCAGTTGCGCCGGTCACTGCGCGGGCTGGAGCGCGAAGGCTTTCGCTACGTACACAAACTCTCTTCGCCGGAGGAGATTGAAGCCGTCATAATCGAGCGCCAGCCGCTTTGGAACAACAAGCGCGACGAGCATGGTCCCTTCGACATTATTGGCGACGTTCACGGTTGTTTGGATGAGTTGCTGGAACTGATGGTTTCGCTCGGGTATCAGGTGGAGCGCGCCGAAAAGGCATTCACAGTAACGCCTCCCGATGGCCGCAAGCTGGCCTTCGTTGGCGATCTCGTGGATCGTGGTCCCGCAACGCCCGACGTGCTGCGTCTGGTGATGACCATGGTGAATGCCGGTCAGGCGCTCTGTGTGCCTGGCAATCACGACATCAAATTGATCAAGGCGCTTAGAGGCAAAAACGTGCAGATCGCGCATGGACTGGCGCAATCGCTGGAGCAGTTAGCCGGTGAGTCTGCCGAATTTCGCGCCGAAGCCAGCAAGTTTCTTGATGGACTGGTGAGTCACTACGTTCTCGACGATGGCAAGCTGGTCATCGCTCATGCTGGTATGAAGGAGTCCATGCAGGGCCGTGGCTCGGGCAAGGTGCGCGACTTTGCGCTCTACGGCGAGACCACAGGCGAGACCGATGAATTCGGCCTGCCAGTGCGTTACAACTGGGCCGCCGACTATCGGGGCAAGGCGCAGGTCGTCTATGGTCATACCCCCGTCCCTGAGGCTGTGTGGCTCAACAACACGGTGAACATCGATACCGGCTGCGTCTATGGTGGCCGGTTGACCGCGCTTCGCTATCCGGAACGCGAGATCGTTGATGTGCCTGCGAGAGCGACCTACTACGAAGCGCGCAAGCCATTCCTTCCTGTGGAGGAGCTCGCTCCGCGTGCCTTGCAGCAGACGGCCGATGACGTGCTCGACATTGAAGATGTGATTGGCAAGCGCATCGTCGATACGCGCCTGATTCCGCGCATTACGATTCGCGAAGAGAATGCAATCGCCGCTCTCGAAGTGATGAGCCGTTATGCGGTCGATCCCAAGTGGCTCATCTATCTGCCGCCGACGATGTCGCCATCTGAAACGTCGAAGCTGCCGGATTTGCTGGAGCATCCGCAGGAGGCCTTTGCCTATTACCGGCACGAGGGGGTGCCGCATGTAATCTGCGAGCAGAAGCACATGGGTTCGCGCGCCGTGGTGATTGTTTGCCGCGACGAATCTGTTTCCGTGAAACGATTCGGCGTCATCGAGCCTGCACTTGGCGTGGTCTATACGCGTACAGGCCGTCGCTTCTTTTCAGACGCTTCCCTGGAGCGCGAGTTCCTGGAACGTGTACGACTGGCCATCACGACCAGTGGACTGTGGGAGGAACTGAAGACAGACTGGCTTTGCCTGGACTGCGAACTGATGCCGTGGTCTGTCAAAGCGCAGGAATTGCTGCATGTGCAATACGCGCCGACAGGCACGGCGGGCATTCATGCGCTTGCTGCTTCAAAACTGGTTCTTGATGAAGCACGGACGCATATTGCTGGGCTCGACGAACTGGCTGATCGGACCACTGCGCGGGTGGATTCGTTGGCAAAGTATCGCGACTCCTATCGGCGCTACTGCTGGCCGGTGGCGTCCATCAACGATCTGAAGTTGGCGCCGTTCCATCTGCTCGCCTCAGAGGGCGCGGTCCACACGGACAAACAGCACACCTGGCACATGGAAGTGCTGTCCAAACTGTGTGCTGCCGATAGCGTTTTGCTACTTGCCACGCCGTTCCGTCTCGTTGACCTCAACGATCCGGCCAGTTGTGAGGCAGCAACTCAATGGTGGGTGGAGCTGACAGCGGTTGGCAATGAAGGCATGGTCGTCAAGCCGCTCGACTTCATCTGCAAGGGGAAGCATCGCCTGGTGCAACCGGCGGTCAAGTGCCGCGGGCCGGAGTATTTGCGTATCATCTATGGACCGGAATACCTGCTGCGAGAGAATCTGGAACGCCTTCGCGCCAGAGGCGTCGGCGCCAAACGATCTTTGGCCAGCCGCGAGTTCGCCCTGGGCATCGAATCGCTGGAGCGCTTCAACCGCCGCGAACCGTTGCGCCGCACTCATGAGTGCGTATTCGGTGTGCTGGCACTGGAAAGCGAACCGGTTGACCCAAGACTGTAATCCGGGAAGCCGAACACAATTATCTCCATTGATCCAGTTGTCTGGTTAGACAGCCGATTCTTCACATAGTTCCTTTATCCATGAATGAGGCGAAGAATCGGCAACTCCAAAGACGTGATTCGGCAAATGACTGAGACAGATGCCATCGCTTACACTCAAACTAGATGCGCAACCGAGGCTATGCCTACACCACCA
>CAZXVX010000242.1:0-3928 GCA_964644105.1 uncultured Occallatibacter sp.
GCATCCGTTAGTGAGGACAAATAAGGATGCTTGCCAACTCCACTTCCGTCTATCTTCTGGCTTCGGCTGACCCCGCTCTGCTCTCCACCTTTGAACATGTATTGGCCTCGGATGGAGCGCGCGTGGAGGTTTTTCTCTCTGCCGAAGCCGCTCTGCCGGCGCTGATTGCTGCCCATGCGCCTACCTTGGCACTGATTGATCTCCATCTGCCGGGCATGGAGATGGGACGATTGCTGGCGGCTGCGCGGGCTGAAGCCACGGGCAGGCACTTTCCAATCATCCTCATTACAGACGAGATAACCCAAGAGTGGATTGATCGCTTGGCAGAAGGCATTTTGGACGATCTGCTGCCGCATTCAATTGACCCGGCCTTTCTGCATCTGCGCATCGAGACGGTCTTGCGCGAGCATCGCCGCTTGCGCGAACTGGAACTGCTGCGCGAAGCCGCCCAGCTCAACGCTCAGACCGACCGGCTCACTGGCGTATACAACCGCGAGACCATGCTCTCAATGATCTTCCGCGAGACCGACCGCGTGCAGCGCATGAACAGTTCCTTGTGCATGATTCTCTTCGACATCGACGACTTCGGCCATTGGAATTCGCGCCTCGGTACCGACGCCTGCGACGATCTGCTCTGTCAAGTGGTCAGTCGCACGACGCGCCTGCTGCGCAGCTACGACATTCTGGGCCGGCCTGGCATGGATGAATTTCTGATCGCCCTGCCCGGCTGCTCGAGCGTGAACGCCGTCATGCTGGCCGAGCGATTGCGCGTGGATGTCTTCTGTTCGCCCTTCCGCGTAAACGGGGATTCGGTTCGCCTCTCGGCCTGTTTTGGAATTGCCTCAAGCGGAGGCCGCTCGCCGGTGGTCGTTCTGCGCGAGGCTGAGCAGGCGTTGCTGGTGGCCAAAGCCTCTGGGCCGGAGTCCATCCAGTGCGCCGGTGACTTCCCGGAGCCATGCGCCGCTCCGGTTGCCTTTCTCTCCTCCACCACCGGCGATGAATTGCTGGCTTGGTAGCCGGGAGACTTCTGTCTTTTAATGGGGGTGCCTCCGGTCTCGATTCTGAGACCGGGGATTCATCTTCAATTCTTGCTGCAGGTGCCCCATGCCCCGATTTTGGGAGCTGGGAATCATTCACTATCCCAATTATTTTTCTGTAGCTTCCATCGCTTTGAGCGCCTCGCAGTAAGGCGCGCGCAGCACCCCGCGCTCGGTGATGATCGCCGTGATGTACTTGGCTGGAGTCACGTCAAAGGCCGGGTTGCGAATACCGACGCCATTGGGCGTGAGCTGTTTGCCGCCGTGGTGGGTTACTTCGATCGCCGGCCGCTCTTCGATAGGGATCAAGTCACCAGTTGGCGTCGCCATATCGATGGTGGACCATGGTGCGGCCACGTAGAACGGGATGCCGTGCTCTTTGGCCAGGATCGCCACGTTGTAGGTGCCGATCTTATTGGCTGCGTCGCCGTTGGCGGCGATGCGGTCCGCGCCCACGACAACCGCTTGAATCTTGCCAGCGCGCATCAAACTGGCGGCCATGTTGTCGCAGATCACCGTGGTGGGGATGCCGTCGGCCATCAACTCCCAGGCGGTCAGCCGCGCGCCTTGCAGGAAGGGCCGCGTCTCGTCGGCGTAGACGTTGATCTTCTTGCCCTGCTCGATGGCTGAGCGGATCACGCCCAGCGCCGTCCCATAGCCGCAGGTGGCCAGCGCGCCGGCGTTGCAATGGGTCAACACGCCGCCCTCATCCGGTAGCAGCGCGCCGCCAAAGGCTCCCATCGTCTTGCAGGCCGCAATGTCTTCCTCGTACATAGCGTGCGCTTCGGCCAGCAGCTCTTCCTTGACCGTGGCCATCGAAGAGTCCGCCGCACGCAGTGCTGCGAAGCACCGCTTCATGCGGTCGATCGCCCAGAAGAGGTTCACCGCCGTCGGGCGCGTGCCGGCCAAGCAGGCGCAAACGCGCTCGAACTCCGGCGCGAACTCATGTGTGGAGGCAGCCGTGGATCGCAACGCGCCCAGGGCTACCCCGTACGCTGCCGAGACGCCGATGGCCGGCGCGCCGCGCACAACCATGGTGACAATCACGTCGGCAACTTGCTCGTAAGTTGTAGCAAGCACATAGCTCTCCTCAAGAGGGAGCCGGGTCTGATCGATAAAGCGAACGCCTTCCGGCGTCCATGCTAGCGTGGGTATCATGCAACTCTAGTTTAAATGGTGCGGCAGGGATCAGGGGTCAGGGATCAAGAAGCAGGAAAATCGCAAGCACAACAGGTGTTTCCAATTTTCGCTGGACTTGCCTTGGTCCCGATGCGTAGAGTGGTTGGGGAATGTTTTGCAACGATTTTTCCGGCTTCCGATTTGCGCGGCAAGCGATTTTGCGCATTGGAAGACTCTGGATAAGCGTCCGGATCAGGGAGAATCAGCCAAAACTGGCACTTTTTAACAAGAAAAGAGGAGAATTTTCGATGGCGCAGCAGTCCACTCAACCGGCGGCTTCCAGCACGCCCAATTACTTTATTCCGTTCACTATCGTTGCCGCGCTCTTCGGCATCTTCGGGTTTCTGACCAGCCTCAACAACCAGTTGGTAGACAAGCTGAAGGCGACCTTTCAACTGAGCTACGGACAGGCCATGCTGGCCACCTCAGCCTGGTTTCTGGCATATCTGATCTTTTCAGTGCCCAGCTCCAAGCTGATCGAGTGGGTCGGTTACAAAAAGACCATGGTCATCTCGCTCTTCATCATGGTCTTGGGTGCGTTGGCCTTCATCCCCGCGGCGAATTCGGTAAGTTTTCCATTAACGCTTTGTGCCATCTTCCTGTTGGCCACCGGTGTTTGCGCTCTGCAAACCTCGGCCAATCCCTATGCGGCTATTCTGGGCCCGGAGCATAGCGCAGCCCTGCGCGTGAATCTGGCGCAGGCTTTCAACTCTGCGGCTTCGGCTCTGGCCCCGGTTGTAGCCACCACGTTCATCCTCACAGGCGCGTCCAACAGCGGAACAGCAGCCGAACAGGCGCACATGCTGATCACCCCGTACATCGTGATCGCTATCGCGTTGCTTGTGCTTGGCTTTATTGTGATGGGCCTGCACCTTCCTTCGATTGCGGCTCCCGCATCGAGCGAGAGTGCGTCCAGTCAGCGCTCCATCTGGAGCTATCGCCATGTCGTGCTCGGCATGGTCGGAATCTTCTTCTATGTTGGTGTGGAGCAGGCTACGGCGGCCATCGGCAGAGACTATTTCAAATCGCAGGGGCTTAGCAACGAACAGACGGCCGGTTATCTGATTACGACCTTCTGGCTACTGGCCATGATTGGCCGCTTTATAGGCAGCGCCGTCATGACCAAGATCAAGCCTCAGAAACTGCTAGCGGCCATGGGCATCGCAGGTGTCGTGCTGGTGCTGATCGGTATGCTCACTTCAGGCGTCGTAGCGATCACCAGCCTGGTGCTCCTCGGATTGGCCAACGCCATCATGTATCCGACGATCTTCGCCCTCGGCATTGCCGAATTGGGGCCGCTGACCTCAAAGGGCTCCGGTGTGATTACCATTGGCAACGTGGGCGGCGCCGCAATTCCGCCGCTGCTTGGTCTGCTTACAGACTGCACAGGTTTGCGGAACGCCCTGGTGCTGTTTGTCGTCTGCTATCTGTTCATCACCTACTACGGCTTTTCGGGCTACAAGCCGACGCGCGCCGAGGCGTAGTTGCAACGCATTTGCAGAAACGCCACGGCCTTCCGGTTTGCATCGGAGGGCCGTGGTCTTTTTTCTAGAATTTGACTGTCGAGGATGAAATCATCTATCTCTAGTTTTCGGTTTCATCCATGATTGAAAGTAGATCCCGACCACCATACACGACTCGTTCGATTCGAACCACGTCGTATCGGATGCGAAAAAGAATCACGTAATTACTCACTGCGACCAAACGAACAT
>CAZXVX010000243.1:0-3909 GCA_964644105.1 uncultured Occallatibacter sp.
TCGTAATGAGAGACCCCTGCCGTAGGCTGAATTGACCGTGACCAAGTGCTTCGGCGTGGAGTGAGCAGTCAATGATAGCTGTAATCCTAGCTAAACTCTACATACGGTTTTTAATACATGCATCCCTTTCTCGGTAGGCGATCTGTTGTTTATAATATATTTATGAGATGCCGCCTCGACTACTGGCCGCATTTCCGAGAACAAATCGTTTATAACTTTCGTATTCTCAATTGATTGCCCCTTTATTTCCGGCAAAACGAGAAAATCCTCGCGGCTGGCAACGAACGTGCTACGCAGCAATGGACGCAAAGAGAATCCTGGTCTAACATCGCATGGAAAAGAATCTCAACAACCGCTTGCAGTTAACCGTGCTGGCCCTGGTCACACTTGGCCTGGTGGCGCTTGCGGTGTTGAATTTCTGGCAGGACCACAACTTCCAGCAGCCCGACGACGGCGTCTGGTGGCGCGAGGCTGGTGACGGCAGCGGCTTGCTGGCCGATAAAGTCTTGCCAAACAGCCCCGGCAAGCGCGCCGGCATTCATGAAGGCGACCTGCTGACGGTCATCAAGCAGCCGGTGGACAATTCCTCCCAGCACAAGGGATTGGCGCTCAAAGAACCCGGCACGTCCAGCGGCAGTTCAGGCGCCACCGAGGTGCAGCCTGAAGCACAACTGGACACGCTGAACGTTCAGGGCAAGTCGGTCAGTCAGCTTCCCAGCAGGCAGATACGGCGGCTCTCGGATCTGGAGCATGCGCTCTCGCTGACCGGCAGCTACATCAAGGTCGATTACACGATCACCCGCAACGGCGTCTCCACGCCCATCGATGTGATTCCAGAGCCGGCCGACCGCAGCCTGGAGATGGGCCAGCGCGTGATCGGCCTCATCTATTTGGCCATTGGCATCTACGTCCTTCTGCGCCGCTGGACGGCGCCGCGCGCCACGCACTTTTATCTTTTCTGCCTGGTCTCATTCGCCCTCTATGCGCTCAAGAATACCGGCACATTCGACACCCTGGACTGGAGCGTCTTCTGGATCAATGTGCTGGCGGAATCCCTGCAACCGGCGCTCTTTCTGCATTTCGCCCTGAGCTTTCCCGAGGAGCGCTTCAAGAAATTGCGCCGCCGCTGGCTGCCGCTGATCTACGCCCCTGGGGCGCTGCTGTTCGGCCTCTGGCTGTGGGCCTTCAACTTTTTGCAAGCCACCGGATTGCTCAAGCACAAGCTGGAGTGGCTGGGTACCCTGTACGACGCCATCTATTACGTTCTGGCTGCCTCGCTGTTTGTGCGCAGTTATTACCTGGCCAACACGCCATTGCAGCGTCAGCAGTTGAAGTGGCTTTATCGCGGCGCCTTGCTGGCCGTGGCGCCCTACACGGCCTTTTACGCCATTCCCTTTCTTCTGGAAAAGAGCCCAGCCAGCCTCTTCACGGATCTGGCTGTTCTGTCGATGGTCTTTTTGCCGCTCACATTCAGTTGGGCGATCATTCGCTACCGGCTGATGGACACCGACCTGATCTTCAAGCGCGGCGTGGCCTATACGCTGGCGACCAGCCTGATTCTGGGCGGCTACTTCGGCGTCATTGCGCTGGCCACGCTGATCGTCCACACACGGCTTCCGGACGCCTTCCGCGATTGGGCGCTGGTGCTTACGATTCTGATTACAGCCGCTCTCTTCGACCCCATCAAACGGCGGATTCAGAGCTGGGTGGACCGCGTCTTTGACCAGCAGCGTTACGACTACCGCAAAGCGTTGATCGAGTTTGGCAGCGGTTTGAGTTCGGAGACCAATCTGGAGCGGTTGCTGGTCTCGATTGTCGAGCAACTGCCGCGCACGCTGCTGGTGGCGCGCGTGGCGGTTTTTCTGGCGCGAGAGACGGGCGGCCTTTATCTGGCCGCCGCCCACGGGCTCTCCGCCGAGGCGCAACTGGCGCGCGACAGCCACGGTCAAAGAGTGCTTGACCTGGGCTTTCTGGACTTCGATCAAGCGCCTGATCACTCGCATATCTTTCTGGAAAACGCACAGGCCGCCTTGCATCTGCCGGACGCGCAACAGCGGACGGCTTCGCTATTGGACCTGAATTACTATCTTCCCTGCCGCGTCGCCCAAGGCCAGAGCAAGGACGACAGAGGCGCCAGCCGAACCATCGCCGTGATCGGTCTGGGGCGCACGCTGGGCGGCGACTTTCTTTCCAGCGAGGATGTCGAGTTGCTGGAATCCCTGGCCAGCTACATCGGCATTGCGTTGCAGAACGCCAGCCTGTACGCCCGGCTGGAGGAGAAGATCGGCGAGTTCGAGCGCCTCAAGGAGTTCAACGAAAACATCGTCGAGTCGATCAACGTGGGCATTCTGGCCGTGGACCTCGAGGATCGCATCGAGAGCTGGAATGCGCAGATGGAGGCCATGTACGCGCTTAGCCGCGCCGAGGCCATCGGTCAGGATTTGCGTTCGGTCTTTCCGATTGAATTTGTCGAGGCCATTGACAGCTTCCAAGCCGAGCAGGGCGTTCATCACCTGTACAAGTTCCGCCTGACCAGCCGCTCCGGTGAGCAGCGCACCGCCAATATCGCCATTGCGCCTTTGCTCTCGCGCGACTTCGTCTCCGTCGGACGCATCGTTCTGGTGGATGACATCACCGAGCGCGTCTCGCTGGAGACGCAACTGGCGCAGGCGGACAAGCTCAGCTCGATCGGCTTGCTGGCCGCCGGCGTGGCCCATGAGATCAACACTCCGCTGGCCGTCATCTCCTCGTACTCGCAGATGCTCTCCAAGCAGCTCAAGGGCGATGCCCGGTTGACGCCGGTTCTGGAAAAGATTATCCAGCAGAGCTTTCGCGCCGCGGAGATCGCCAATGGCCTGTTGAATTTCTCGCGCACCTCGACCACCGAGTTCCGCGAAACCAGCCTCAATCAGGTTATCCACGACACGCTTTCCCTGCTCGAACACCAGTTCAAAACCGCACAGGTCACCGTCGATCTGGAGCTGAATGCGGAGCTGCCGCAGATTCTCGGCAATCCCGGAAAGCTGCAACAGGTCTTTCTGAATCTGCTTTTAAACGCCAAAGAAGCCATGCAGAACGGTGGTCATCTGCGCGTTTCCACCTCGGTCAACGAGCAAGAAAACTGCGTCGAGGCGCTGGTCGCCGACTCCGGTTCCGGCATTGCGCCTGAGCATCTGAAGCGCATCTACGACCCATTCTTCACCACCAAAACCACCCCCAAGCCGGGCGACCGCCGCGGAACCGGCCTGGGACTCTCCGTCTCCTATGGCATCATCCAGGAACACGCCGGCAAGATTCACGTCGAAAGCGAGATTGGCGCCGGCACCACCTTTCATCTTGAGTTTCCATTTTTGAGGAATTCCATACATGCCTGAGGTTGATCTGTCCGCAAATTCTTCCGTCTATACTGCCGCCGGCGACACCTGCCTGGCGCGCATCCTTGTCATCGATGACGAGTCGGCGATTCGCGAGTCGCTGGAGGTGCTGCTCACCCTGGAGGGCTACGCGGTCACCATGGCCGTCGATGGCGAGGAGGGATTGCGCACTCTGGATCAGAATAGCTTTGATCTGCTGCTGCTGGATCTGGCCCTGCCCGGACTGAGCGGCCTGGAACTGCTGCCGATTATCAAGGAGCGCCACCCCGACCTGCCGGTCATCATGATTACCGCCTACGGCACCGTGGACAACGTGGTGGACGCGGTGCGCGCCGGTGCGGAGAACTTCGTCCAAAAGCCCTGGGACAACGAAAAGCTGCTGGCCGACATCCGCTCGGCAGTCGCCCGCCGCAAGGCCGAAGAAGAGAATCTGCAGCTCAAGCGCGCCCTCAAGCAGCGCTACAACTTCCAGAACATCGTCGGCAAAAGCGAGATCATGCTCAAGGTCTTCGATCTCGTCGCCCAGGTCGCGCCC
>CAZXVX010000244.1:0-3903 GCA_964644105.1 uncultured Occallatibacter sp.
GGCCCATTCTGATGACCACCATGGCCGCCATGCTGGGCGGATTGCCGCTCTGGCTGGGCGGCGGCGTGGGCGCCGAATTGCGCCAGCCGCTCGGCATCACCATCGTCGGCGGGCTGATCATGTCGCAGGCGCTCACGCTCTTCACTGTGCCGGTCATCTACCTCTATTTCGACAAGCTCGCGCAGTATTTGAAACCGAAAGAGCTTGAAAGCAGGGAACAAGGAACAGGGATCAGGGATCAGGGAACAGGGATCAGGGATCAGGGAACAGGGAACAGGGATCAGAAAACTATTGATAGCTATTAGCTTTCAGCTATCAGCTATCAGCTAAAACTGGGTGCCCCCGGTCTCGATTTTGAGACCGGGGATGCCAAGAACCTCAACCGGAAGTAAAGACAGCCATCAGCTAACAGCTGAAAGCTGAAAGCTAAGGTCCATGCACCTCTCCGCACCATTCATTCAGCGGCCGGTAGCCACATCGCTGCTCTCGCTGGCTCTTCTCATGGCCGGCTCGGTGGCGTACTCGATCCTGCCCGTGGCCTCGCTGCCCAATGTTGATCTGCCGGTCATCGGCGTCAGCGCGGGCATGCCCGGCGCCAGCCCGGAGACGATGGCGTCGTCCGTCGCTACGCCGCTGGAGCGCCAGTTCGGACGCATCGCCGGCGTCAATCAGATGACCTCGGCCAGCTCCCTGGGCTCGGCCTCCGTGGCCTTGCAATTCGACATCAGTCGCGATATCGACGCAGCCGCCCGCGACGTGCAGGCCGGCATCAACGCAGCCCGCAGCCAGTTGCCTTCCTACTTGCCTCAGAATCCAGGCTACCGAAAGGCCAATCCCGCCGAAGCGCCCATCCTGATTCTTTCCCTCACCTCGGATGTGATGTCAAAGCCGCAGATTTACGACTTGGCCAACTCGATTCTGGCGCAGAAGATCTCGCAGATCAACGGTGTAGGCCAATGTTTTGTGGGCGGCAGTTCTTCGCCTTCGGTGCGCGTCGAGTTGAATCCGATGCAGCTTGGCGCAAATGGCGTGGGCCTGGAAGCCGTGCGCACGGCGCTCTCGAACGCCAACGCCAACCGCCCCAAAGGCGCATTTCAGGACGCCAGCCGGCGCTGGCAGATCAGCGACAATGATCAGATCTTCAAAGCCAGCGACTACGCCCCGATCATCGCCGGCTACAACCCGCAGACCGGCGCGCCGGTACGCGTCGCAGATCTGGGCACGGTCACCAACAGCATTGCTGACATCCATACAGCCGGCCTCTCGGGCATCAACACGGACGGCGTCCGCAGCCGGCTCAAAGACGCCATCCTGATCATTGTCTTCAAGATTCCCGGCGCCAACGTCATCACCACCGTGGATAGCGTGATGGCTGAAATGCCGCGCCTGCAAGCGGCCATCCCGCCCACCATCAAGATCGATGTTGCGGTGGACCGCACCACCACCATCCGCTCCAGCGTGCGCGATGTAGAAATCTCGCTCATCATTAGCGTCTGCCTGGTCGTGCTGGTTGTCTTTCTCTTCCTGCGCGAGGTCTGGGCCACCATCATTCCCTCCATCGCCGTGCCCCTTTCGCTGCTGGGAACCTTCGGAGTGATGTGGCTGCTCGGCTACACCATCGACAACTTGTCGCTAATGGCCCTCACCGTCGCCACCGGATTTGTTGTGGACGACGCCATCGTAGTCATCGAGAACATTACCCGCTACCTCGAAATGGGCGACAAACCTTACCAAGCCGCCATGAAAGGCTCCAAAGAGATCGGCTTTACCGTCCTTTCGATGAGCCTGTCGCTGATCGCTGTTTTCATCCCCATCCTGCTTATGGGCGGCATTGTCGGCAAGCTCTTCCGCGAGTTTGCCGTCACCCTCTCGGTCGCCATTGCCGTTTCGCTGCTCGTCTCGCTCACCGCCACGCCCATGCTTTGCGCCCGCTTCCTCAAGTCGCGCGACGAGAACCGCCACGGCCCAATCTATCGCGCCAGCGAACGCGCCTTCGATTGGCTGCACGCCGAATATGCGCACGGTCTGCGCTGGGTTCTGCGCCATCAGCCCTTGATTTTGTGTATCGTAGTCGGCACCATTGCGCTGAATATCTACCTGTTCACCATCGTCCCCTTCGGCTTCTTCCCGCAGCAGGACACAGGCCGCATGGGTGGGCAAACCCGCGCCGCGCAAGACATCGCCTTTGATTCCATGAAGGTCAAACAGCAGACCCTTGCGCAGATGGTGCTGGACGATCCAGCGATTCTCTCCGTCACGGCCTTTGTCGGCAGCGGCGGACCCGGCGGCGGCAGCTCCAACATCGGCAATATGTTTGTCGCGCTCAAACCCCTCAGCGAGCGCCCTTACCGCCCTTACTCCGATGATTGGATCGGCCGCTTGCGCAAGAAACTGAATCTTCATCCCGACCACGTATCCGCCGATGATGTTGTCAATGATCTGCGCGCCAAGCTCACCAGCGTGCCCGGCGCCCAGCTCATCCTCCAGGTGCAGCAGGAGTTCCAAATTGGCGGGCGTGGCAGCGCCGCGCAGTATCAATACACGCTTTCCGACGAGAATCTGGATGAGCTGAACTTCTGGGCGCCGCAGTTGCTCAACCGCATGAGAGCCATGCCCGAACTGCGCGACGTGAACAGCGACCAGCAGAATCAGGGGCTGGCCGCCAATCTGCGAATCGATCGCGACGCCGCCTCGCGCCTGGGCATCTCTGCCGCCGCCATTGACGCCGTCCTCTACGACGCCTTCGGACAGCGCGAAGTCTCCACCATGTACACTCCGCTCAATCAGTACTACGTGGTCATGGAGGTCGATCCCAAATACCAGCTCAGCCCCGACTCTCTCAACGGCATCTTTATCAAGTCTTCCACCGGCTCCATGGTTCCGCTCTCCACCATCGCCAAATTCCAGGACCAGCGCACCGCACTCCAGGTCAACCACCAGGGACAGTACCCCGCCGTCACCCTCAGCTTTAATCTGGCTCCCAACAAAGCCCTCGGCGACGCCGTCAACGCCCTCCAAAAAGTCCAGATCGAGATGGGCATGCCCTCGACGATTCACCCCACCTTCCAGGGAACCGCGCAGGCCTTTCAGGATTCAAAGAACAATATGCCCTGGCTGATTCTGGCCGCGCTCACCGCCGTCTACATCGTTCTCGGCATCCTCTATGAAAGCCTTATCCACCCGCTCACCATTCTTTCCACAATTCCACCCGCCGGCGTCGGCGCCATCCTGGCCCTGATGCTGATGGGAACCGAGCTGAGCATCATCGCCCTGATCGGCATCATCCTGCTGATCGGCATCGTCAAAAAGAACGCCATCATGATGATCGACTTTGCCCTGCAGGCCGAGCGCGACCAGGGCCTGCCGCCCGTCGAAGCCATCTATCAGGCGTGCCTCTTGCGCTTCCGCCCCATCATGATGACCACCATGGCCGCGCTCTTCGGCGGACTGCCGCTGGCCATCGGCATGGGCGTGGGCTCCGAGCTGCGCAAGCCTCTCGGCATCACCATCGTCGGCGGATTGATTGTCTCGCAGATGCTTACCCTCTTCACCACACCGGTCGTCTATCTGGCCTTCGACCGCTTGCAATGGCGCGTCATGAAGCTCCGCCGCATCGGCGTGGAACTGGAAGAAGCTCCGGGAGACTGACAGCAGGAACCAGGGAATAGGGAACAGGGAACAAGGAATGGTGTAGCGCCGGCCTCCTGGTCGGCTGTAGCGTGGACCTCCCGGTCCGCGCCGTACTCTACACCCATAGGAAAAAGCTCTAGACTTCGCGCTGCACAAACCGCCGACCGCGCATCTCATAGTCGCCGCTGGCCACACGGGCAATCGCCTCGGTGTAAGCTAGATGCTCCTCGACCAGAATCCGCTCGCTGAGCGAGTGCGCGTCGTCCGACTCCA
>CAZXVX010000245.1:0-3867 GCA_964644105.1 uncultured Occallatibacter sp.
TGCCGAAAGGCGGCGAGCCGGTGGTCTTGCCGCTGGCCTTCGCCTTTGGAGGCCTGATCCAGATGCTGGCCGGGCTGATGGATTTCCGCACCGGAAACACCTTCGGCACAACTGCTTTTCTAAGCTATGGAGCCTTCTGGTGGTGGTTCGCCCTGCTGGTTTTGCTGGGCTCGCACGGCGTGCTGGATCTGACTCAGGCGGGCAGCACCATTGCCGTCACGCTCATCGGCTGGGGCGTCTTTACGCTTTATATGTGGATTGCCACCTTCAAGCTGGCCAAGGCCCTGTGGTGGGTCTTCCTCACCCTTTGGGTCACCTTTTTCCTGCTCGGCTTTGGTGCATTGTTGGGCATGCCTCTGGTGCATCAAGCCGGCGGCTGGCTCGGCCTGGTCTGCGGATTGCTGGCCATGTATTCGAGCTTTGCCCTGGTCGTGAACGCGACCTTCGGCCGGACGGTTGTACCGTTGGGCGCGCCGGTGTCCAAATAAAATTGGATCGATCCCAGGTCCCAAATGCGGGACCCGGGGTCGCCCAAATCTCAGAGAAAATGAAATTCAATCAATACGGCTGCGAGAACTCCGGCTCGACCGGATTCTCGAAGAGCGAGGCGTCGCGCGTAACAATCGTCAGCCCGGAGGGCGTGACGAAGTACCGCCGCTTGTCTTCAACCGGATCGTAGCCGATGATGGTCCCCTCCGGGATATGCACGTGGCGATCAATGATCGCGCGCCGAATGCGGCAATGACGGCCAATGTTCACGTGCGAGAAGATGATGCTGGCGTCCACCGTCGAATAGGAGTTGACGCGCACATCCTGCGAAACCACGCAGTTGGCCACCGACGCGCCTGAGATGATAACGCCGGCCGTGATCACCGAGTTGACGGCCATGCCCGAGCGCCCCGGCTCGCCAAAGACGAACTTGGCCGGCGGATACTGCCGCACGCGGGTGCGGATCGGCCAGCTTTTGTCGTAAAGGTTGAAGGTCGGCGAAACCGAGCAGAGGTCCATGTTGGCGTCGTAATAGGCGTCGAGCGTGCCCACGTCGCGCCAATAGAGCGCCTGCTGCTTGTTCTCATCCACAAAGTTATAGGCCATCATCTTCTTCTTGCCCAGCATGTTGGGCAAAATGTCGTGGCCAAAGTCGTGCTTCGATGTGGGATCTTCGGCATCAGCGATCAGCGCCTTCAGCAAAATCTCGGTGTTGAAGATGTAGATGCCCATCGACGCATCAACCGAACCGGGATTGAAGGGTGAGCGCACGCTCGTGTTCACGGGCTTTTCCTGGAAGCCGAGAATCTCTCCGCTCCGGGCGACCTCGACGATGCCGAAGCGCTTCGACTCGTCGGGCGCAATCGGCAGCGTGGCCAGTGTAACCTCGGCCTTGGTCTCCTTGTGATAATCGAGCATCCGGCTATAGTTCATCTTGTAGATGGCGTCACCCTGCAGGATGATCATGTACTTGGGCTGCTCGCTGCCGATTGAATAGATATTCTGGTAGACCGCGTCGGCGGTGCCCATATACCAGTTGGCGCCGGTGCGCTGCATCGGGGGCAGCAACTCGAAGAATTCGCCCAACTCCTGCGCCACAATCCCGGTCCAGCCCTCGCGGATATGCCGGTTCAGCGAGAGAGCCTTGTACTGCGTCAGAATGAAAACCTTGCGCAGGCCGGAGTTGATGCAGTTGGAAAGCGTCACGTCAATGATGCGATAGTGCCCGCCGAAGGGCACCGCCGGCTTGGCGCGATCCCGCGTCAAGGGGAAGAGCCGTTCTCCCGCCCCGCCTGCCAGCAAGACTCCCAGTGTGTCTCTCATAGCGATTGAACCCTGCCTTATGCGTAATTTGCCTTGAAGCCTGACTCTGGCCCCGCCTGCCTCAGGCAAACCGAAGCCGCTCTCCACTCCAGCATATTCCAACGACACAGCAATCATGGAATCGCTGAAGATGGAGAATACCACAAGCCGCGATGGGATGCAGCCATCTTCACTGTACCGAAGAGAACTGCGTGGAGAAAGAAGACCGGAGCAGCCGCTGATAAATCTTCATCGAAGAATGCCCCGGAATGGGAAGGTTGCCGTTTGGTTCCCTACTGGCTTCGCCGAAGCGCGCGGCTTGAACGGTAGCGCCGGCCTTCCGGTCGGCTAAAGCGTGGGCCTATTGGTCCACGCCGCTTCCTTTCCAAACGCAACAATATCGGATCTCTTACCGCTTTTTGCTGAACTTGTACTCGACGCCCACCGAGAAGGCCGCATTCCAGTTATTGTGCGGATTGGTAGTCGCCGGAACCGTCGTGAAACCACTGTAACTGTAGTGGGTATAAAGCGCATCCGGCGTCATGCGGAAGACCCAATGCTCGGAGCGATTCAGGTCAATGTGCCCGCCAAAAACCGCGGCCGGAGCGATCTGATTGTAATAAAAGCCCACCTGGGCCGGCGTCTCCGGGTAATCGTGCGATAGAAAATGCGCTCCGCCCACCAGTACATGAAGCATAATGTCGCCGTGCTTGTTGTGTGGGCCCAGCCACTCCGGACCGGCTGTGAAAAACTGTTCGCTGACGAAGGGGCCTTTAATCGTGTTTGGATAGACATTCGCCACGCCGCTCGTTCCCAGGTAGTAACGCCCAGTACCCTCAAGGGCCCAATGCTTGAAGAGCCAGTAAGAAGCGGAGAGATCCAGCCCGCCCAGATTGGCTCCCTGCAGTGCGACCGGTCCCGCATGGATGTGGCCGTAGGCCGTACCCAGCGAAAGATCGAAGCGGTTGTCGTAGCGCACCTTGGCCAGCGGATCGATGGCGATGTAGTTGCCATTGACGCCCAGGGTCGCGGCGGTGCTTTGCGCCAAGGCGCGCGGGGCAAGGCTCAAAGCCAGAACGGCTAGGGCGGCCAATGTGGCAGAGACGGCGGTAGTTCTTACAATTAGACGCATCATTTTCAGCTTACAGGACGATACCAAGGAGGGACAATGCACTGTGGCGCAATCTTCGGGGATTGCCTGATCTCTGATCCCTGTCTTTTCACGGCTCGCACTGCTCCGTCCATCGAGCCCAGATTAGGTAGCGTACAGCCTTCAGGTCTTCGACGGCGGATGCCCCCCATTGGTAAGCCGGAGACTCCGGCTCAAGCAGCGGCGCGGCGTGGGTGCGCCACTCCAACGGAAGCTCTTTGAAGATCATCGCCGCGCGCGGCAGATGGCTGGCGCGTGAAACCACCTCCGCCGACCGCCAGCCGTGCGCCTTCATGATCCGCTCGGAAAAGCAGGCGTTCTCGATCGTGTCGCGCGCCTCTGGCTCAATAAAGATCGCCGCCGCCGGAATCCCCTGTGCCTCGGCGGTCCGCGCCATCACCCGCGCCTCCACAAACTGATTGTGCGCTGGGCCTCCGGTCAGGATCAGCCGCGACGCAACGCCCCGCTCATACTCATGCACCCCTTCCGTAACCCGCGCCAGCAGCTCCGGCGTAGGGTTGCCGTCGCTGTCCGCCGGATTGCCCAGCACAATGATCGCGTCAAAGCGAGTCAGCGCGGTGTTCGAAGTGGGCGCCACCATCCGGGCGATGGCTCCGCACGCGTAGAGAACGAAAAACAACAAGACCGACGAAAGAATCAGCCAACCACGCCAGCCCAGACGGCGCTTCCGCACCGGCGCTCGGCGGGCGGGGCGCTTGATAAATTTGCGGGTTGGGCGTGGGTTGGTCAAAATAAACCTCTATTCAAGTTATAACGAAGTTAGCCGCCGTCCAATTGCATCATCAGCTCTTCCCACTCGGCGGTAAAGGCCTCCAACTGCGCGCGCAACTCCTCGGCCAGCGTGGTCAGCCGCTGCGTCTCGGCGGCGCTGACGTAGACGCCTAGCTGCTCTTCGGTGTGCGCAA
>CAZXVX010000246.1:0-3842 GCA_964644105.1 uncultured Occallatibacter sp.
GCGTCGCCGGCTGAGACCCCGAAGGTGAACAGGCCGATGGGGGTATTGGCCAGCAGGCCGGCCAGGCCATCCTGGCGAAGGATCGCCTGCGTCTCCGGGGACCAGATCTCGCCTGCCTCATAGCCCAGTATGCCGTATAGCCCTTGTCCCATGCCGGTGGGCAGAACAGCCAGGCGATGCATATAGCCGGTGCGGGCCAGATAGGTGTCCGTGCCTCGGAACTCGTCGAAGGACGAGGCGGAAAGGCGCATCGGCCCGCCCAAGGTGAAGCGGTAGGGCTGGGCGACATTTGCGCGCAGATACGAGTTGATCTCTGCGCTCAGGCCGAAGATGTTGCTCTCCTTCCAGGATCGTGAGGCGCTGAAAGTGAGTTTGACGAGCGGCGCATTGGCGCTCGAAACGGCGTGATAGAGAGCGCCGGCCGATGCGTCCAGGCGGAAGCCATTGGGTGAAATCTCGCCGGCCATGGCATGGTCTACGCGTATGCGCAGTTGGCCGGTTTGCGCGCCGCCAGTGAGATAAGGTCCGCCGCCCGTGCCGGTAACCAGGCTCCAGCGCGTGTTCTCGGCGCGCCATTCGGTGGAGATCTGCAATTGATTGGAGAAGGTTCGACCTGCTTCGAGGCCCGCATCGAGATTCTGCTGGAAGCGCTCGGCGACAGGCTTTTGATTGACCCAAAGATAAACCGGCGCGCGCAGAAGGCCCGAGCGCGGCTCAATAAAATAGCCTCCGGGAGTGAGCAGGCGATAGTACTCGGCGGAGAGATCGGTCTCATAGCCGAGGCGGGCGGTGGCGTTAAGTTCGGAGCCATAGCCGCCGAAGTTCTGATCAACCAGGCGAAGGGTCAACTCGCCGCGGCTGATGTTCGATGTGGTGGAAGCCAGTTCAGGGCTGATGAGCAGATAAGGCGGGCCTTCACGATCTTGCCTGAGGCGGACCAGCAGGCCGGTGTCTGGAACCGGCTCGCCGGAAGCTGGTGAAACCGGGTTGGGCGCGATCGACGCGGATTCAGGCACCGGTGTATAGGTCTCCCATGTAGCGAAGATGCCGCCGTTCGATTGAACCGGGCGCAGGGCTTCAATCGTCCTGGTCGCTTCAATCGTCTTGCCTTCAAGAGGCTTGAAGTCGCTGCGTACCTGGCGGACGGCTCCCGTTTCCTTTGGCGGCACTGAGGCCCGCCGAGGGCCCTCGACGCGCAGCTCGCGCATCAGGCCGGGCTGAGGATGGCGGCGGCTCTCGCGCGACTGCAGGTATGCCTTCCAACTGTCGGCGTCCAGAGCGTAACGCAGCAGCGCGGCGCGATTCTGCTCGGCGGCTTTGTAGCCAAGGTCGATCAGTTGCGCGGCATGAGCGTAATCGGTGGAAGAAAAACTGCCGGATGGCACGCTGATCACCACATCGGCCAGCCGTTCCGACTGCGCAACATTGAGCTGAATGCCGGCATCAAAGGCACGGTTCAGCACGCCGACGATAGATCGAGTGTCGGACTTGGCCAGAGGCGCATCCTCCAGATGAATGGCCAGAATCACATCGGCGTGCAGATCGCGCTTGAGAACATCCGTGGGCAGATTGTCCAGAATCCCGCCATCCACCAGGTAATGGCCGTTCAGCGCTAAAACAGGCGGAAAGACACTTGGGATGGAGATGGAGGCGCGAATGGCCTGGGGGAGCGGTCCGGAGGCGAAGGTGACAGGCTCCAAAGAGTTCAAGTCCGTAGCCACGCAGCGAAAGGGTATAGGAAGCCGGTCGAAATCCAACTCCTGACTGTTGTACGCAGGCAGATTGCCGGTCAGGAACTCGTTGACGGCGCGGTCACTGAGCAGGGCATTGCGAAAGGTTATTCCATGGCGCAGGCCGATGGTGATTGCGTCGGGAAGCTCGCGGCGATCCTGGCGGCGTCGGAAGCTCAGGCTGGAATAGGGTGATTGCAGGGCGAAGACATTGGTGAAGGCGTCGCTCTCGGCTAGCGCCTGCATCTGGGCGGGCGTGCTGCCGGCGGCATAAAAGCCGCCCACCAGCGCCCCCATGCTGGTTCCAGCGATACGGTCGACGGGGATCTGATGCTCCTCCAGCCATCCGAGAACGCCGATATGCGTGAGTCCCAAAGCGCCGCCGCCCTCGAGTGCCACGCCGATAATCGGGCGGCCTGGCGGCTGAATGGCGGGCAATGGCGCATGCACTGGCGAGGGCGTGCTCTGAGCCAAAACGGGCGCCTGGGCAAGCAGGAAGACGGCAATCAGGGCTGCGGCAGATCGTGGAGACACAGACGCTCCTAGAGAAGAACCCTCCTCCTACAGTAACGCCTTCAAGAGATGGTTGATGAGCCAATCGGTTGAAACAGCTACGAAAAACGGCCACAGAGAAGGCAACCTGCGCAACTGCGCAACTCTCCGAAAAAAGGCCTTCTCAGACAGAGAAAGCCTTTCCGCGCCTCGAGCACGGCGTGCTTGAGCTGGTGAAGGTGGAACTTTTACTTGGGCGGGGCCGGAGCAAATCCTTCGCGCCTTTGCGCGGGTTCGGGCTTTGGCTTCGGTTTGGGCGCCTTCTTGACTTCTTTTCTGCCTTTGTCTTTGCTTCCCATACCTGCAAGTGTGCCACAAAACAGGCCATGGAGGAAAGCGCAACCGTGCTTTGTTGCATCCGGGACGGAAAAAACACTGCGCTCTACGTCGAAAGACGTAGGGTTCAAAACGGGAATCAGGTGAAGAAAAATGCAGCCTTCCACAGTCCTGAGCTGTAACTCTGGTAACATTCGCGGCAGGTTTCACCATAGTTGGTGCAACTTATTGCGACTGTTAAAAAACTCCGTGAAAGGGCTATTACAACCACTCCCAAATGTGCTAATCTTGGGACCGTTCGAGAAGTTTTTTAAGCGTCTCACGAAACCGGATTTTTATCCCAGGCTCCGAGGGTTGAATCAGGAGCCGAACAGCAGCAATCAGGCACTCGGCAAGTTGCAAACGGATGCAAAGCTTCGCGCTTTGCGTCGCCGGGGGTTGTTTGTCTCCAATGAACGGATAAACCTTCGGGCAATACTCAGAAGGCGCAAGCAAGGATCGGCACGATGGCATTCGCAGTTTCCTCAGCTCCGGCAATCAATCCCTGGCTCCAGATTCTCTCCGCGTTAGAGATGAAGGTGATTCGCCAATCCTTTGAAACATGGTTTAAACCTACTCGTTACAGCCATATAGCAGGCAGAACGCTCTACGTCCGCGTGCCTTCTCCGGAGTTTCAGCACCTGGGGGATCGTTATAGCGATCTGATCCAGGAGGCTATCGAGCAGCACGGGCTGGAGTTGGACGATGTCTGTTTTGTGACCGCCGAGGAGGATCCATCGATTCCTCCGGTGCGCAAGGACGGCGGCTTTGCGCCGGTGCCCGCTCATGCGCCCACGGCCCCGCCGCAGACGCCGAATCGCCCCCCCGAGCAGGCGCGCTTTGACTGGTCCACCGCGGCGCAACTCAACCCCCGCTACACCTTCGAGGCCTTCGTCATCGGCAACGGCAACCAGTTTGCCCGCGCCGCCTCGCTGGCCGTTGCCGAGCGGCCCTCCAAGGCCTATAACCCGCTCTTCCTCTACGGCGGTGTGGGCATGGGCAAGACTCACCTGATGCACGCCATTGGCCACGAGGTGAAGCGCCGACAGCCGTCTTCAAGCATCTGCTATGTCTCGGCGGAGAAGTTTACCAACGAGATGATCACCTCGCTGCGCAATGACCGCATGACCAGCTTCCGCGACCGCTTTCGCACGGTGGATGTGCTGCTGGTGGACGACATTCAGTTCATCGCCCAGAAGGAGCGCACCCAGGAGGAGTTCTTCCACACCTTCAACGCGCTGCACG
>CAZXVX010000247.1:0-3841 GCA_964644105.1 uncultured Occallatibacter sp.
TGTCGAGTACGATATTGCCGGCGTGCGCGGTGGCGCTGAGGCAGAAAACGGCAGCCAGCGGAACCAAATGCAGGAGGAACTTTGGGGCAGTGCGGTGATATTTGGGGAAGTTTGAAGCTTGAATCATGTTGTTTGTCCTTTTCATGAACCGGTTTGGGATTTTATCTCTGCTTGAAGAACACCATGTGCCGGGCTAAATTTCATGAAAATGGGGTAAAAACATCTTAAATGCCAGATGAATTTTTCAGGGAGTGTGGACTGCGCGTTCTAAGAATGCGATGGTCCAGCTTGCAAGCCTGCGGATTTACACTTGAATGAGGAGTCACACGGCATTCATGGATAAATTTGTCATTCGCGGCGGCAATCCGCTGGTGGGCACGGTGCGCATCTCGGGCGCAAAAAACGCGGCACTGCCTTGCATGGCGGCGGCGATTCTGACCGAAGACGAGGTCACGCTGGAGAACATTCCCCAGGTGCGGGACATTGAAACCGAGCGGCGGTTGCTGGCGTCGATGGGCGCGGAGGTCGAGCTGGGCTATGGTCGGGCGCAGCATCGGACGAGATTGTGCTGCCGGACGCTCTCCGAGCCGGAGGCCAAGTACGAGATTGTGAAGACCATGCGCGCCAGTTCGCTGGTGCTGGGCCCGCTGGTGGCCCGCGCGGGCATGGCGCGGGTAGCCATGCCGGGCGGCTGTGCCATCGGCGGACGGCCGATTGACATGCATATTCGGGGCCTGGAGAAGATGGGCGCGGTGGTTACCCAGGAGCACGGCTACTTGGAGGCACGGACGAGCAAACTAAGGGGTGCTCATCTGGTCTTTGACAAGATCACCGTAACCGGAACCGAAGATCTGCTGATGGCCGCGGTGCTGGCTGAGGGCGAGACGCTGATGGAAAACTGCGCACGCGAGCCGGAGGTGGCCGACCTGGCGGCGCTGCTGACGGCGATGGGAGCGAAGATCAAGGGGGCGGGCACATCGACGATCCGGGTGCAGGGGGTGAGCAGCCTGCACGGGGCGCGCCACCGCATTCAGCCGGACCGCATCGAGGCGGGGACGTTTCTGGTGGCCGGGGCGATCACCGGCGGCGACCTGATTGTGGCCAACTGCAATCCGGCGCACTTGAGCGCGGTGATTGCCAAGCTGGAAGAGGCTGGTGTGCGGGTGGATATTCTGGGGCCGGATACGGTGAGGGTGCGGGCCGACGGACAGCTGCGCGGGGCCGACATCTCGACCGAGGAGTATCCTGGTTTTCCCACCGATATGCAGGCGCAGTACATGGCGCTTGCGACGCAGGCCGAAGGGGTGAGCGTGGTGCGGGAGAACATCTTTGAGAACCGCTTCATGCACGTGCAGGAGTTGGTGCGGATGGGCGCGAACATCAAGGTGGACGGGCGGACAGCCACGGTGCGCGGCTCGGCCAAACTATCGGCGGCGGCGGTGATGTGCTCCGATCTTCGCGCATCGGCATCGCTGGTGCTTGCTGCGCTGGTGGCCGATGGTGAGTCGATTCTGGATCGGGTGTACCATATGGATCGGGGCTATGAGCGCATTGAGGAAAAGCTGCGCGGCGTGGGAGCGCAGATTCGCCGCATGGGCAACGTCTTTCCAGCCAGAGAGAACGAAGCAAACGCGAATTGATCGATTCGCCCTCCCAGATACGATCATTCGAAAAGATGCACGGGCATCAAATCGATTACCCGCAGGTAACTAGAGTTTTGCCCGATTCGAAAAAAAGACATACAATAAGCCCTACGCTGCCGATGTGGTTATTAGCCTTCAATTCCTGCCAGGAGCGAAATTGGTCGATTGGAGTAAATTGCCGGATATAGGGGCAGTGGCGCTGCTGACCTGCGCTTTCGCGGCGGTTGCACGCCGCAACCACACTCCTGTCTCCAGGGTTTGGCTGACGGCGTGGGTCATGATCGTATTTCATTTTTTTATCAGCATGTTCATGGGATTACCAGGTATCTGGGGATATCTGGCGGTTTTTGGGACTCTTGCCTCGCTTACCTGGGCCGGCGTACTTTTTATGTGGGCCTCGATTCCCTATCGCAGGCAATGCTCCAGCAGGGAAATGCTACTGATGCTGCTGCTGGCGAACTCTATTTACCTCGCAGTCACACTTGCAGATCCCGTGATGGCTTGGGCTCTAACTCCCGCCGCTCTGCTTTTCCTAATCCTGCCCTTGGGGCTGGCGTTGATTGCCATGCAACAGATCAATCACCCTTTGCGCTGGGCAGTCGTTGCGCTTTACGGGTGCCTTGCGGTCTTCCTTTTGATTGTTCAGCATCGCCCGGAAAGCGGTTTGGATCTAGCCCAGAATGCCGTGCTGTTCACGGTCTACTTTGGCTGCTGTATGCACTTTTTTTATGTGTACCGGAGGGCCACGGCAGGAGCCTTCATCACCATTGCCGGCTTCCTGGCATGGGCGTTGGTCTTTGTGGTGGGAGATTGGATGGCCTATTATTATCCTCAGATTCATGTCGAATCCGAGGTCTGGAATCTGCCCAAATACGTTGTTGCCGTGGGCATGATCCTGCTGCTGCTGGAAGACCAGATTGAGCACAACAAGCAACTGGCGCTGCATGACGTACTGACCGGTCTGCCCAACCGCCGGCTCTTTGAGGACCGGCTCACGAGCGCGCTGGACCGAGCCCGTCGCACTAACGCGCAGATGGCCTTGCTGATTGTTGATCTGAATCGCTTCAAGGTCGTGAATGATACGTATGGGCATCACGTGGGAGATCTGCTGTTGCAGCGCGTGGGGGCAATTTTTGCGGGCAGGGTGCGACGCTCGGATACGGTGGCGCGCACCGGCGGCGATGAGTTTTCCATCATTTTGGAAGAACCGGCAAGCCGCTCCGAGGCGATGAACGTCTCGCAGGCGCTGCTGGAACTCCTTCATGAGCCATTGCAATTGGAGAATCACACGGTGCGCATCGGCGCCAGTATCGGGGTTGCAATCTTTCCCGACGACGCCGCGGAGATGGATGCCTTGTGCATTGCCGCGGACAAACGGATGTACGAGGAGAAGGTGCGCCGGGCGGCTCAGGCTCATTCTGAGCCCGCGCGATTTGCAAAGCCTCTGCCGAGTTAAATGCTTGGAGTCATACAAAAGAGATTGATTTCATGAAAGTCGAAGCATAAGAAAAGGCCCGGATAGCATCCGGGCCTTTCTGTTTATCTTTCGCTTAATTCGTGAGCAGTCGGAAGCTTTTAGTTGAAAGCTAATCGCTGGTCCAACTATCCGCGTCCACCACCTCCGCCTCCGGGACGGCGGCGGCGGCGGCGATTCTTGTCGGCGGACTTGGGACGGCCTGGATTCGGCTGACCGGCAACCGGAACTGGCGCGCCATCCACGCGATTGAAGTTGGGCTCGTTCTCTTCGTCGATCTCTTCAGTATCCTCATCGAAGTCGTCTCCGCCTTCAATCAGAATGGTGCTTTGGTTGGACTTGGGCTGACGCTCGTCGAACTCGTGGCGCGGCCGAGCGGGCGCTGCTGGAGCAGCAAGAGACTCGGAGGCAGAGATTTCGACCTCTTCAACAGTGGCCGGTGCCTGAGCAGAGATGCCAAGCTTGGCCTTTTGCTCGCGGATCAGCGCCTTGCGGCTGAGCTTAATACGATTGCCTTCGATAGCCAGTACCTTGACCATGATCTGATCGCCCTCGCTCAGCTCATCCTTCACTTCCTTGACGCGATGTTCGGCGATCTCGGAGATGTGCAGCAGGCCGTCGGTGCCGGGGAAGAGCTCGACAAATGCGCCGAACTCGGCCAGGCGAACCACCTTGCCCAGATAAACCTTGCCGATCTCCGGCACGGCGGTCAGGTTGCCGATAA
>CAZXVX010000248.1:0-3808 GCA_964644105.1 uncultured Occallatibacter sp.
CTGGAGGCGGCGGAAAGGGAACAGGAAACAGGGAACAGGGAACAGGGGTCAGGGACCAGGGAACAGGGGTCAGGGATCAGGGAACAGGGGTCAGGGATCAGGGAACAGGGGTCAGGGATCAGGGAACAGGGAACCTGGAACAGGGAACAGGGAGAAGCGGGTGCCCCCGGTCTCGATTCTGAGACCGGGGAGACGACAACTCTCCTTAACTCTGTCATCCTGAGCGAAGCGCAGCGAAGTCGAAGGACCTGCGGTTCGTCTTCATCGGAAGTGGTTGGAAACGACGAAATGAATCACCGTGCCCCATCCATTCCGCGCTCTTCAGCGGAATGGGTGGGAAACCCCGAACCCCACTTCCAAGCCGGCCAAGTCTTCTCGTCCCTCCTCAAGCAGCTCTACATCGACCGGCAATACGTCCCGCGCTCGATCCTGTTGCCCGCCGACTTTGACGACCGCGAGGCCCTCGCCCGCTTGCTCACCGAACGCACCGGCCATCGCATCGAGATCGCCGTTCCGCAGCGCGGCGAGAAGCGCTCCCTCGTCGATCTAGCCGGCCAAAACGCCAAGCAATCCTACATCCAGCGCTTCCGCGTCCTGGAGCCATCGCGCAAGGCGATTCAGGAGGCGCTCGCCGAGGCCCTCATGCTCGCCGAACTCCCCCGCCGCATTGAGTGCTTTGACATCTCGCACATTCAGGGCGCGGAGACGGTGGCCTCGCTGGTCGTTTGGGAAGACGGCAAGATGAACAAGCAGCTCTATCGCAAATTCAAGATCAAAACCGTTGCAGGCGTGGACGACTTTGCCTCGATGCGCGAGGTCATCACGCGCCGCTACAAACGGCTGCAAGACGAAAAGCAGCCGATGCCGTCGCTGATTCTGGTCGATGGCGGCCTCGGCCAGCTCCACTCGGCCGCCGAGGCGCTCGAATCCCTCGGCCTGACCACGCAGCCGCTGGCCTCGATTGCCAAGCGCGAAGAGGTCATTTACCTTTACGGCAACGAAGACGAGCCGGTGGTGCTGGACCGCCATTCGCCGGTGCTGCACCTGATTCAGCTCATCCGCGACGAGAGCCATCGCTTCGCCGTCGGCTATCATCGCCAGCGCCGCTCGATGCGCGACCGTGAGTCAGAGATTCTGGAGATCCCCGGCGTAGGCCCGCAAACCCGCCAGCGTTTGCTCACTCACTTCGGCAGTTTGCGCGAGGTGCGCGAGGCGACAGTCGAGTCGCTCGCCGCCGTCGTCCCGCGCAAGACGGCGGAGACGATCTGGCGGCATTTTCATGAAGCGCAACAAGGGCAAGGCGAAGCCTTATCAAGTTCGGCAAGTATTGCTGGCCGTGGACAGAATGGTCGATAAGAACACAATGAAGAAGTTGCAATGAGCCACAAGAATCTTGACCACTACACCTATCGCGTCACCTGGTCGCAGGAGGACGGCGAATATCTAGCACTCTGCGCAGAGTTTCCATCGCTGAGATGGCTGGCGGCTGCTCCGGAGACGGCTCTTGCCGGGATTCGCAAAGTCGTTGCCGATTCCGTGGCCGACATGATTGCCAACGGCGAAGCTCCTCCCGTTGCGCTGGCGGAAAGGCGCTACAGCGGCGAGTTCCGCGTGCGCATTCCTCCGCAAGTGCATCGGGCGCTGACGCTGGAAGCGGCTGAACAAGGCATCAGCCTCAACCGTCTGGCCAGCGCCAAGCTGACCGGGTAGGACGCTTCAGGCGGACTACAAGTGCTTCGATATATACTTCCTCAAACGCCAATCAGACGTTTGGGAGCCATCATGTCACGAGTAAGACGATTCACTTTCATCGGCTTCGTCGTATTGTTCGCTGTTTCAGCATTCGCCAAGGAAGAACAACTTCCAACCGACAGTGAACTGGCCGCAATCACCGCGCGTGGCCGCTTACTCTACGAAAGCGACCAGGCAGCGTGGCATGCAAGCGATGCAGTGATGGCGACACATCCTGCCAAAGAGAGTATGGGACGGTACATTGCGCGCAAAACAGATGCTGGTTGGGAAGTGGCATTTGGTCGTTTGAATGAAAGTCATGATGCTTTTTTGATCGCGGCCCTGGCGACGCAGGGTAAGTCGCTTCAGGAGTTTTCCGTCAAGACGTTTGAAACGCCGCAACAGGACACGGGGTTTTATCTCTTTGCCGCCAAAGGTATCGACAACGTCCTCAAAGTCTTTCAAGGCGTAAACCGACAATACAACGTGGCGGTTCTTCCTGCGCCCGAGAATCAACTTTATATTTATTTGATTCCCGCACCCACCGATGCTGACTTATACCCGCTTGGAGCAGATGTTCGTTATCTGGTCTCGGCAGACGGCGGAACAATTATTGAGAAACGCCAACTGCATAAAGGAATTATACCCGGCGGCGGGCCGATTCCCGCTGGTACAACAGTGGCCGCAGGCATGCATTCTCATTTTCTCAGCAATGTACCGGAAGACACAGACGTATTTCATGTTTTGTCCAGGAAACCGTTAATGCCCGAATACATTGGAACGGAAATCGCCGTTTACGAAGTGAATGTGGACGGAACCATCAAGATCGTTCAGAAGATGAAGAAGCACCGTTGAACAATTGAACCTGAATTGCGGTTTCTTGGGTCCAAAAATAGTTGATTGGAAGTGCCTGTGAAGCATTGAGTCAGAGAAGAATAGAGGTAATAGCTGAATGAGAAATTTCATAGCCCTTGCCGCTCTTATGCTCACGGTGCTCTCCATCTCGTGGGAGCAGGAGACTCCCGGAAACGGGGTAAAATTCGAAGTTATCTCTGTGCGTTTCCAAACTCCGGAGGAATGGGCCTATGAAAATCAAGACTGCATCGGTTGTTCCGATCTGATGGTTCGAGTGCGGCTCACAGCAGGACCCAATGGAATTCGCTACTATAAATGGGATTCTGGAAAACAACCGGCAACTTATGCAATTGATTGCACTGGACCCATTACCCGATGGCGAACTGGAATGGCCGAAAAAGATTTTCCAACATCCAGCCCTGGTATTAAGAAATTGCTTTCGGGAAGTGAAGGAAAATGGGAAGCGTTAAAGCCAAATTCATTCATTGAATGGAACGAAGTGGATTCCACAACAAACAGCGGAAAAATCCACGGATTCACCCTGTTTATCAAAGATGGCATGAAAGGGGATCAAAAAGAGCAGGAGATCCGATCGACGACTTACCAAGTTCCAACGCCAAAAAAGTAAAGACTTATAGAACAACCGGCCGGGATGCCCCATCCTTTCGCTTTTTTCTGGCGAAAGGGTGGGGACCACCAATTTCTGGCGGAAAAACCGAAGAAACCAGGTTCCGATTGCGGGTTATAGAAAATGTTGTATAATTCGTGAAGCGGGGGCAAGATGAGCAAGCCGCTGGCTGAAATCGCGTGGGAAGGCGACTCGAAGGATGTTCTCAGCGAATTTCCTTCCGAAGTGAAGAGTACCTTCGGCTTTTCCCTGCGCCGGCTTCAGAATGGCGAGTTGCCACGCTGCGGTGTGCGTCCGATGGCTTCGGTTGGCAAGGGCGTATGGGAGCTGAAAACCGACGATGATCGCACCTGGTATCGGGTCATGTATTTGTCGCAGATTCACGGAGTAATTTATGTACTTCATGCCTTTGAAAAGGACAGCACGAAGACGGACCGGCGAGATATTGAAATAGCGAAAGATAGACTGAAAATAGTTCACCAGCGATTGCGGGATGGAGGGCGAATCCAATGACCACCAAACCAAGCCATATCACCATCGGCGACGTACTTGATGATCTGGGCTTCACGCGCGCGGAGGCGTCGGCACTAAAGA
>CAZXVX010000249.1:0-3806 GCA_964644105.1 uncultured Occallatibacter sp.
TTTTATCTGAAGCTGGCCGCGGCCGACCAGCAGCAACTTGTCCTCACCCGCGTCCAAACAGAAAAGGGAAATTGATGATGCGCACCTTTACTCTGGCTTTTTCGTTTCGCATGATAGTTGCCGGCTTGCTTGCGGCGGCTTGCCTTCCCGCTCACGCAGGCTTGTTCAGCAGTGAGAAAAAAGATACCGCGCCGCAGTGGGCGCTGGACGCGGCCAAGACGCCTACGCCCGCGTATGTGAAGGACGCAGCCTCGGTCGTGCTCTTTGATGAGTACGTGGAGACGGTGGACGCCGATGGCCGCGCCACGGAGCGCGAACGCAAAGCCACGCGCATCCTTAAACCGCAGGGGCGCCACGACGAATGTGGCGTCTCGTATGACGTGGATGAGAAGATCAACTACTTCCGTGAGTGGACGATTGCCGCCGATGGCAAGCAGTATCAGGCGCAGGAGACGGACTTTGTGGATGTGGGCGATGTGGGCGTCCCCATCATGCTCTCCACGCGCAAGGCGCGGGTTGTCCGCCCCCCAGCGGCGGATGTGGGCGCGGTGGTGATATGCGAGTCGGAGGAGCTGCTTGAGCCGTATCTGCAGGAGACGGTGTGGGGGATTCAAAGCGGCATTCCCATTGTCTTTCAGGCGCTGGAAGTGGATCTGCCCGCCGGTCGCGCGCACACCGAGGCATGGCACAGATATCCGCCAGTTAAGCCGGTCGAGGTTGCTCCCAACAACTGGCGTTGGGAGGTGAAGGATATGCCGGCGCTGGACCTGCGCGAGCTGAGGTCCGGACCGGAGTGGGGAGCGCTGGCCGCGCGCATGTCGGTTGATTGGGGCGATGCCGCTGTGGAAGGCAAAGACAATCAGTGGCGGGCGATTGGCGAGTGGGTGACCAAACTGGAGGCTAACCGGCCCGATCCCTCGCCGGAGATTACCGCCGAGACGCAAACCCTGATCGCCGGCGCGCCGGATTTTTACACCAAGCTCAGCCGCATCACCGAGTACATCCAGAAGAACATCCGCTACTTCATTGTGATGCGCGGCATTGGCGGATTGCAGGCCAACCACGCTGCCGACATCTTCCGCAATCGTTACGGCGATTGCAAGGACAAGACGACGCTGCTGATCTCCATGCTGCAAGTGGCCGGGATTCATGCCTACTATGTGCCGGTGGACGACCGGCGCGACATAGTCGATCCCGACGCGCCTTCGCTGGTCGGTAACCACATGATTACTGCGATTGAAGTTCCCGCCGATGTGCAGGATGCGCGGCTCAAAGCCATTGCCAAAGCCAAGGACGGCAAGCGCTACCTGATCTTTGACCCCACCAATGAACGCACGCCGGTGGGCAATCTGCCTTACTACGAGCAGGGCAGTTATGGAACTCTTTCGGCGGGCGCGGCCAGCCAGGTGGTAGCGCTGCCGGTGCTGGAGCCGGATACCAGCATCAAAGAGAGCAAAGGCGCCTTCACGCTGGCCGTGGACGGCACGCTGGACGGTTCCGTAGATAGCTCGTATAGCGGATCGGCTGGCGCAAATATCCGTTATCTGATCAAGCAAACCGATGAGAAGGAGCGGCGCGAGACCTGGGAGAAGGTTGTTGCGCAGACCCTGCCCGGCGTCACGCTGGACTCCTTTAATCTGGTTGAACCCTCGGCCCTCGACAAGCCCATCGAACTGCACTACAAGGTGACCGCGCGCCAGTACTCGCATCAGGCAGGGCCGCTGCTGCTGGTGCGCCCGCGCGTTGTAGGCAGCTACGCGCGGGCCTTTGACGACAAGCCGCGCGTCTACCCCATCGACCTGGAGATGACCGGCCGCTGGCGCGATTCCTTTGACATCACCATTCCGGCGGGCTACATCGTGGATGAGACGCCCGACCCGGTGGCGCTGGATCTGGACTTTGCCAGCTACCACGCGACCGTCTCGGCCAAGGGCAATGTGCTGCACTATGAGCGGGAGTATGTCGTCCGCCAGGTGGAGCTTCCGGCCGCCCGCGCCGCCGACTTCCGCCGCCTGGTGTCCACCATTCTCTCCGATGAGAAGAACGCGGCGGTGCTGAAAAAGCAGTAGCCGGCCTTATTCGCCTCAGATGCAGTCGCCAACCAGCCGCAGCACATACCCGCGAATGTCTTGCGGCCAAGGCGCAATCAGCGCCTCCAGGCGGCTGCGGTTCTTGGCGTAGAGGGCGCGCGTGGCTTCTTCATAATCAGGCAGATTGCCGGCCATGGCCGACATGAACCTTCCCGCCGCCTCCAGCGCAAGGCGCACCCGGCCGCTGCCCTGCTCCTGCGCTCTGGCCTGATCCACCAGCCTGCGCAGAGCGGCTGAAGCGCCGTTGGGCTGCTCCTCCAGCCACTCCCAGTGGCGCGGCAACAGAGAGATTTCGCGCCCGATGACTCCCAGCCGGGGCCTTCCCGGCCCGCTGCGCGCCGGTGTCGGTTGGGCGTGCGCTATCACTTCCTCCAGCGTTCCGCGCAGATCAAAGTCCACCTGTCGGCCGGTTTGATCCTGGAAGACGAGAATCGTGGCGGCGCTTCCCAGGTCGAAGTGCGATTTCAGCGCCGCGAGAACGCCATCGAGCTCACCCGATGCGAGAATGTTTTGGTCCGAAAATGCTGTGTAGCTGGCTATTTCACTCATAGATTATTTATACCCGGATAAAAATAAGATGTCAATAATATCCGGGTAAAAATCGGAGTAGAAAAACAAACAGAAAAATGCTTCACAAATGGTGCAATTTGTAGCCTATACTGCTATAAGAACAGGATTTCCGCTTGCCACGGAGTTCCTTCTGCGTTCAAACTATGGCCATGCCCAAGCCCAAAAATCGCTTAGTGGCTCCGCCCTCGATCCCCGACCGCTTGTACTTCAAGATAGGCGATGCGGCGCGATTGTGCGGCGTGGAGAGCTATGTTTTGCGCTTCTGGGAGACGCAGTTTCCGCAGCTCAAGCCCAACAAAAGCGGGAGCGGTCAGCGGCTCTACCGGCGCCGCGACGTGGAACTGGCCTTGCGCATCAAGCAACTGGTCCATGAAGAGGGCTATACCCTGGCCGGCGCTCGCCAGGTGTTGGAGCAGGCGCGCGACGCAACTTCCGCATTGCAGTTTGAAGCGCAGCCGGAGCCGCAAACCAGGCTGCCTTTGCCGGTTACAGAATCCGCCCGGCTGCCGGAGCCAGTAGGCGCGGCAATCCAACTCGCCCGCACCGAACTGCGTGAGCTTGCAGAATTGCTGGCAACGCCCGATCCACAGCCGGTTCGGAAGCGCACCCAAGTTAGGTCGATGGCGACGCTGACGGGGTCGCTTTTTCCGCTCTGAGCGAAGTGAATCGGCCAGAGATGATTTCATCAGGGGCGAAAGCCCTCATTGATTTTGAGCCTCTTGCGACACAACCAAAGTCGTGCCCTTTTAAAAAAAACATCTGCCAAAGACTATCAAGGCTACTTGTTGACCGCTTCGATGGCGCGCTCCAGATGCACGCCGCGTGAGCCTTTCACCAGCGCCACATCGCCCTTGCGCAGATTCAATTTGAGCCAGCGTCCGGCGGCTTCGGCGTCGGGCAGAAAGAGCGCCGCGACTCCGCCCTTGCAGGCTGCGGCGGCCAAGTGTTCGGCATTTCCGCCCACGCCAACCACCAGATCGATGCCGGCTTTGGCGGCGGCGCATCCGCAGGCCGAGTGCAGCGCCGGGCCTTGCTCGCCCATCTCCAGCATCTCGCCGGCCACCAGAATCCGGCGCTTGGCCGGCCGCGCGGCCAGCGTGCGAATCATCGAGCGCAATGCCTCCGGATTGGAGTTATAACAATCGT
>CAZXVX010000250.1:0-3717 GCA_964644105.1 uncultured Occallatibacter sp.
AGATCGTGGCTGTCTCCGCCACCCGGCAAAGTTACTACTCGCGCCGCGCTGCCGCGGTCTTCGAGGAAGCCTATGACGAGTTCTTTGCCGGGCTGGGCATTCTTAAAGACGCAGCCGGATTCTTCCACATCCCTCTTCCGTTTCAGGAGAAGCCGCTGTCCATCATCAAGCATGGGCATAAACTCAGAACCAAAGAAAAGCGCACCTTCAAACAGCAGATTCAGTCAGCCTGCGCAGACTTTTTTGCGGAGACTGCACCCGCCGCCTCGCACCAACCCTCCATTCAGTTGCCCAATGGTTTGGTTCCGTTGATTCATTCCCTTCCAGCATCGCGGGCATGACACATCCTTCGCCCCTCGCTGTACCATAAAGATTGAATGCACCTTCAGGTTGCTACAACCTTTGGTGCTCCAGGTCTCGGTTTCGAGATCTGGAAGTCTACAACTCTATGGCCACCAAGAAAAAATCCGTCCTCCGCTGCCCCACTTGCCGGTCGCTCGTCCGCCCCAAGGACGAGGATTTCCCTTTCTGCTCAGACCGCTGCCGCAAGATCGACCTCGGCAAGTGGGCAATGGGCGTGTATAAGATTAGCTCACCCGTCCTTGATCCGGAGGTCCTCGAAGACCTCGGCAGTCAAAGCGTCAGTAGCGGTGACTCTTATGAAAATTAGTCCCCCTGCCGCACCCAAAACACTCTGGGCGTGGACCATCGCCACATTCTTTGGCGCGGGCTTCGGCAAGCCCGGTCCCGGCACCTGGGGATCGGTAGCAGCCGTGCTTCTCTGGGCCGCTTATGGCTGGTTCGTCCATCCCAGCCCTCAAGCCCTGCTGATCGCGCTGCTCATCGGCATTGCTCTTACGCTAATCCTCGGCATTCCCGCAGCCACCATTGTCGCCCGCGAATCCGGCTTGCACGACCCGCAGTTCGTGGTCGTAGATGAGGCCGCCGGCGTGTGGATCGCCCTGCTCTTCAGCCCTTTTGACCTGCGCCACGGACTCATCGCGCTGCTCCTTTTTCGCGCATTCGACATCACCAAGCCCTTCCCCGTCCGCCAACTGGAAAAGCTGCCCGAGGGCTGGGGCATCGTCCTCGATGATGTGGGCGCGGGGATGTATGCTTTGGGTGTAGCATCACTGTTGCGTATATGGATATAAGCCATGCCCCAAGCCAACACCCAATCCGCTGCTGAATGCCTCCCGCGCATCGACGACATTCTCCCCGCCGCCGCGCTGCCCGGAGGCGAGATTGAGTTGACCGGCGCAAATCTCGGCCCGATCAACGGTGAAGTTCCCACCGTCCTTGTGGACGGGCTTTTGGCGCATCTGGCGATGTGCCGCCCTGACCGAATCGCGCTCCGTGTTCCGGGCGAAGCAACAACCGGCCTGATCGAGGTCCGCAACGCCTTCGGCATGAGTAACGCTGCTCCGCTGCGCGTTGCCCGCCGCCTCTCCGAGGGCCTGCACCCTGTTACCAACCCCGCCGTCAGCCGCTCGGCCATGATTTACGCCACCATCAGCGGCCAGAGGGGCAAGCAGACTCCGGTGTCTATTGTCAGAGTGAGCCCCGACGGCCGCGGAACCCCCTTTGTCACTGGCATTCTCAACCCCACCGGCCTGGCCTTCAGCCAGGAAGGCGACCTCTATGTCACCTCCCGCGCCGAGGGTAACGTCTACCGTATCGACGACGACGGCGAGCCTACTCTCTATGTCGAAGGAATGGGCGTGGCCACCGGCGCGGCCTTTGACGCCGACGGCAACCTTTTCGTCGGCGACCGCAGCGGAACCATCTTCAAAATCGATACCCGCCGCGAGATCTTCGTCCACGCCACCCTCGAACCGAGCGCCGCCGCCTATCACCTGGCCGTCAACGCCCAGGGCACGCTCTTCGTCACCGGCCCCACGCTATCCTCCAATGATGTGATTTATGCCGTCGAGCCAAACGGCGAGGCGCGCGTCTGGTTTCGAGGGCTCGGCCGTCCGCAGGGCCTGGCCATCAGCCGTGAGGGCGACATTTATCTCGCCGCCTGCCTCCACGGCCAGCGCGGTGTAGTGCGCGTCACGCCGCGGGGTGAAGCATCGCTGGTTCTATCCGGCGCTAACATCGTCGGCCTTGCCTTCTCGCCGCTGGGAACAACCATTCTCGCCACCAACGACGCCGTGTATAGTGTGGACTTGGGCGTAGAAGGCTTGAATCTTTTTTGACAATTCTCAGTTTTCAGTTCTTAGTTCTCAGTTACTGTACACTGACGATTGTGATGACGGATGGAGAAACGATCCTGCCATCACTATCAAGTTAATCCGGTGTGATTGTCGGCCACGCCCGCTCATCGCGATAAAACTGCGATGAACGGGGCACAGCTTTTCAAGGTTCAGGGTGATTTTTCGGAATTGATGAGCGGGCCACCTGCCTTTGACCATAGACTGCCAGAAGAAGGACAATGACTGAGATGTATAATCCGGCGCACCCAGGCGAACTGTTACAGGAATGGCTTGAAGGTTTGAACCTGACGCTAACCGACTTTGCCAAGCACATCGGAGTCTCGCGCGTCACGCTTTCTCGAATTGCCAATGGCAAAGCATCCATTACCGCGGAAATGGCCTTGCGATTTTCAGCGGCATTCGGGGATCGGCCTGCCATCTGGATGGCCCTGCAGACGCAGTATGATTTATGGCAAGCAAGCCAAAAAGAGATGCCCAAGATCAAGAAATATCCGATGGCCGCATAGTTGAGGTTCATCGTCTCCCAAGTCCGAG
Source organism: uncultured Occallatibacter sp. (assembly GCA_964644105.1). Classification (GTDB taxonomy): domain Bacteria; phylum Acidobacteriota; class Terriglobia; order Terriglobales; family Acidobacteriaceae; genus Telmatobacter. Next base: position 2,754 of record CAZXVX010000250.1, read on the forward strand.
AATCCGGACATGAGGCACCCAATTATTGTGGTAGATCGAGATGTGGGCCACCCGCCCTGAGTTTGTATTGATTCTTGATCCTCGACTGATTAACGATAACAAAGGGAGTTTCCAGTCATGAACATTTGGTATCTTTCGGCCGCTGTTTTGCTCGGAGCATTCTTGTTCAACTGGTTTTTTGTTAAACCTCTCGAAGAACAACTCAATGCTCTACGTGAAACAGTTGAACAATTGAAGAAAGAATGTGTTCAGCATTTGGATTGTCACTCTGGGCATCAGGATGAACCGGAAGGCCACTGATTGCTCGACGCTGTTTATGATGTGGGTCTCGGCCGGGATGTTCTAATTATTTGCTTTTGGAGAATAACTCCTATGAAAAAATCTGCAGTTGTTTTCGCTGCCTTTCTGACGCTTTGTGTTGCAGCCAGTGCCCAGACTCCCCAAGTAATCCCTCTCTGGACCAACGGCGCGCCGGGATTCGAGAATCGCAAAGACATCCCGGAAGAAGCCAGGGATTATTGGGTGCGCAACATCAATAACCCCACGATTACTGTCTTTCTTCCGCCAACAGAGAAAGCCAACGGTACAGCCGTCGTGATCGCTCCCGGCGGAGGCTTTCACGAGCTGGTGTATGAGAACGAGGGCGTGCGCGCTTCCGAGTTCTTCAACAGCATAGGCGTCACAGCCTTTGTCCTGAAGTACCGGCTGCCGGGCGAAAAGGATTCTCCTTACACGATGGACAACGTCCGGCAGGACGCCTATCGCGCCATGCGGCTGGTGCGCAGTCGCGCCAGCGAGTGGAAGATCAACCCGAAGCGCATAGGAATGATGGGATTCTCTGCCGGCGGCGCTCTGGTTTCGCTAGTGGCTTACACTCCCGGCAACGGCGACCCCTCCGCGCCCGATCCTATCGACCGGCTGAACGGCAAGCCGGACTTCCAGATCCTGGTCTTTCCCGGTGGGC
>CAZXVX010000251.1:0-3627 GCA_964644105.1 uncultured Occallatibacter sp.
AGCTGGGCCGCGAGCCGTCCAGCGAAGAGATCGCCAAGCGCATGGACATTCCCGTGGCCAAGGTGCGCAAGGTGCTCAAGATCGCGCAGGAGCCGATCTCGCTGGAGACGCCCATCGGCGAAGAGGAAGACTCGCACCTCGGTGATTTCATTGAGGATCGCCAGGCTGTCTCGCCTTCGGAGGCCGTCATCAGCGTCAACCTCAAGGAGTACACCAGCCAGGTTCTGCGCACTCTCACGCCGCGCGAAGAGCGCGTCATCAAGATGCGCTTCGGCCTGGAAGACGGCTCCGAGCACACCCTGGAAGAGGTTGGCCAGAGCTTCCAGGTCACCCGCGAGCGCATCCGCCAGATCGAAGCCAAGGCCCTGCGCAAGCTCCGCCACCCCAGCCGCACGCGCAAGCTGAAGGCCTTCGTAGACGGCGTCAAAGAGATGTAGTTCAGCAGCAATTCAACCGCAAAGAGCCGCAATCCGCATGGGTTGCGGCTTTCTTGTACTATCTTCAAGGTTGACCGGCTCGTGCGGTTGGCACCAATTGAGGTTCTTGTGTGGATAGATTCATGAAGGATGAACGAAACGAGTTTACTAATTTACTCAGACTAGATGCTAGACGCTGATAATCGGACCTCGCGGATTAGTACCGTAACTAATCCACTCTGATCGCATATAGACTCCAGACTTGTACATTTCAAGCGTAATATCACTTTCGGAGATAGCGAGGCATTGCCTTATCTCGATTCCGATTGCATTTTCGCTCGATTGGTCGTTATAGTCCGGTTCGAAAAGCGCATAGATCTTCTCTATTAGAGCATCGAATTCGGATGTAGTTTTACCTTTTCGTATAACGACAGAGATGCTTATTGTGTATGGCTCACCTTTGGCACACTCTTTCTTTTCCTGGCCCTCGTCGTAGAAAAAGAGAATTGCTAATACATCCTGATTGTATTCTTGCACGAGGTTCCAGAAATCTTCGTCGATTTTCTTGAATCGGTTGCCAAACTCCTCGGGAAGGGCTGCCCGCCGGTATCTGGACGACAGCCAATCAGTCAGTTCCGCAAGATATTCTGAGTCAAGGAAATATGTATGGATAAAATCTTTGTCCCAGAGGCTTGTCTTGGGGATCGGCTGCTTGTTTGATGCTCCGATTCTGGCTAAAAGACGATTCTCGCTGGATGCTTCATGGATTTCAAAGTCTAGTGTTCTTGCATTTCGTGAGTGTGTGTTTTTGGAATATAGCTTATTTATAAGCTCGATCGGAATAACCTCAACTAACGGATCCTTTGAAAACTCGGCTTCAATATCGCAGTCGTGACTTACCACGATAACGAGTGTTTCTTTTGTTGACTTTTCTGATTTATGTAATGGAATTGAGGGGAGTAGAGTGTGGGCAAGCGTAATAATGTCGCCTTGTTTCAGACGAACTTGTCCCCGTCTTTTCTCTCTCGGTTTCTCAGTCGTCTTGCTCATCCAGTATAGGTACCCCCATTTCCCGCAGCCCCGGTAGGCTTCTTTGGTGTGAGGCCAGCATCTGATTCATCATTTTACGCTGATTCTCCCCTTGGATGAGCATTTGGGAAACTTCAACCGCCCAAACCCGCGCTGGTGCGCCAGATTGTAATGATTCAACAAGAGTGAGACCACCTATATTCCGCCGTCTACTGAGCATCAAGGCTTGTGATTTGGCGTAAGGGGCAAGAACATTAGCTGCCTCGGTGAGATCTTCAAATTTCTCTCGATTAAGATCTGAAACCGACCCGCCTGACAACCATTTATAAACGGCTTGACGGGAAACTCCAAGTACGGATGCAATATCAGAGATGGAAACGGCCAGAATTTTTTGAATCATCCGAATGCGTGATGGGAAAGAAGTCTCTGCAACTTCGCCTGTCGTGGAGATAATCTCGTAGTACGGGATCTGGCTTAGGCGTTGCGATGTACGGGCAAAATCCATTCCTGAAGCTACTCCAGTCGGGGCGTAAAGAGCGAGAAGCAGAATTGCCGATGTCATGCTTGCAGCGGAGAAGCAACTTCCAGTAGAGGCCATGCGGATTTGAGAAAGTGCTGTGCTTTTCCCAAAATTCATTTGAGTGGGAATATCGGGAAGGATATTTTCCGCGCGCGAAATATACTGCCCCTGATCGATCAACGAAGGTGGGTAAACATTTGATTGTGCGCGAGTTGGTTTTGGTGCAGCTACTGAATATTGTTCCATACGGATCCTCTATTTCCAGTCCGAGAGAGCAAAATCTGTGGTTACGGCGCGAAAGGCCTTGTTAACACTCTTGTGGAGATCTTCGAGTGTGCTTCTGACCTTTGAAATGTCCATTTCGGATGTGATTTGTTGGGAGGAATCCGTGTCAATTGTTGCGTGAGGGCCGTCATGAATCGTAAAACGGGAATTGATGGTAATGGGAAACAAGGCCAAGTCTGGAGGAAATGCAATCCGGCCTTCTCTGCACAGGACTCTGGACACGGTCGAGGTATTGCCATCGACAAACATCGTCTCCGAGAAAGAGTGCTGCAGCATACCTTCCAACGGATTTTGAGATAGGCCAAGGACCGAAGGAATGAGATAGTCCGGAATATTTGCGCCTTCGCGAGGGAGAACCGCGTCAATATATCGCAGACCGATCCTCTCGGAAGAATCCGGATTGACGACCTTCTTGATGTGATCCAACGGTCTCAAGAACAGATCAAGAAGCCAGTTAAAATCCACATAATCAGTTACATATAGCGTGAGTCCGTTTTGTTCAAGCACAAAAGCTTGACTACTATCTCTGTTTGAGAATACGTACGCCTGTGCTGGCTCAAGTGGGATGGACTGAGAGGCCGATTCTGCATTGTTCGGTGGCGGTACGGAAAGCCCTAACTGAAAGTTCACTCGCCGAGCAAATGCGGGAAAACTGTTTCTACGAAAATGTTCTTGAATCTCCGAGACGTAGGTTTGCAAGCTGAGAATTGGACTAAAGCGAACCTGTACAATCACATAGACGACTGGCGCGTTTTTCCACTTTCCCATTTTGGAGTCCTCCATGTTGTTTAGACGTTCTCAGTTTACACTTTGGTTGACAAATTACTAGAAAATTGTGAAAGAAAATATTTATTTCATTTTCGCTCAATTTCAATTTCAAAATTCCCGAAATGGGAATTTTGAAATTGACGCTAAAACTCTGAGGCGCTCACAGATGCTCCAAGTACCCAAGTCCAACTTTTTGTGCCAAGGAGTCCATAAACCTCAAACATCCCTGATACGGAATACAATCGTGTATCGCTGTCTGTTAATGGTCACAATGAATGGAGGGTTGAATGAGTTGCGAACCAAACCGCTTGTGCTAAGTTCCGCATTTTGTATATTTTGAAGTGAATCGCCGCTCTCACGCCTCAACCGCATGGAACCCCAGTTGGCGCGCGGCATCCAGCAGTTGGCTGTCGCCGGAGATCAAGGCGCGGCCTTTGGTCCGGCCCAGGCACCAGGTCAGGGCGGCGGCTAGCTGCTGGGCGTCCGCGGCCTTCAGCGGGAAACGGTCCACCAGCCGCTCGGCTTGCCCGCGCAGCGTCTCGCTCGGCTCGATCTCCCGCCAATCAGAGCGCAACTCCCCCAATGTAACCTGTGCCTGCACAAGTCCAT
>CAZXVX010000252.1:0-3623 GCA_964644105.1 uncultured Occallatibacter sp.
TTTGAGGGCCGCTTCGTTGGCGGTGGCTCTTGCCGGGGTCTGCTCTTCTTTGGGCGGGTCAATCTCTACAGCGCCCGTACATCACTGGCACCTTTCTATTAGCAATTGCTGGGCCATTTTATGCAATTATTATTTTCAATGAGTTGCGAATCCTCTAAAACGATAAACCTATAAGATTTGAGACTTTCAGTGATTCATCTCCAGAATTTCATAGAAGACGGTTTTTATCGCTGGCATTGCGGACAATAATGAGTTCCTCGGCCGGCCAGCAGAATGCGGCGAATCGGCGTCTGGCAGAGGCGGCAGGGCAGATCGGCGCGCTGGTAAACGCAATGCTCCAACTGAAAGAAGCCGCGCTCGCCGTCGGCGTCCACATAATCGCTGACCGAAGAGCCGCCTAGCTGGATGGCGTGCTGCAGAACCTGGCGCAAGGCCAGGCGCAGGGCTTCCAGCTCGGCGCGGGTCAGCCGCGCGCAAAGGCGGCGTGGGCGAATCCTAGCGTGGAAGAGGCTTTCATCGGCGTAGATGTTGCCCACGCCGCTGAGCAGATTTTGGTTGAGCAGAGCGGCCTTGATGCTGAGCCTGCGAGTGCGAAAGATCCGGGGAAACTCAGCCGCCGTCACGGTGAGTGGATCGGCTCCGGCGGCGCTGAAAGCTGGGCTTCGGCCGAGATCGCGCAGGTCAAGCCGGCCAAAGCGGCGCGGATCGACGAAGCGCAACTCGCGTCCACTGGCCAGCGAGAGGCGCGCATGAGTGTGCGGCGCAACCGGAGCCTCCGGGGTGGTGACAAGCAGACGTCCTGTCATGCCAAGATGCACAATCCATTGCACTTCACTTTCAGCCAAGGGGCTGCAGGCGGCTGATCCAAGTTCGCAGACGATGTGCTTTCCGGTGCGATGAACGGAGAGAATCGTGCGCCCTTCCAGGCTTTTGGCCTGGCGCGGCGCGGGCGTTTTGAATAGCTTTGGATAGCTGCCGAACCAGGCTTCCAGGATGCGGTCGCCGCGCAGGCGCAGGTTGACGCCGCGGGCGATCGTTTCGACCTCAGGCAGTTCAGGCATCTGTTGATTGTAAGAGACGGAAGAGGCTGAGGCTAGCGGCCCTCGCCGGGCGCGCGAATGCGGCTAACCTCAAAGCTGACAATCTTCCACACACCTTGCGCGTTGCGCACATAGACGCGGGTGTAGCGGTAGCTTCCTGAGATGTCGGCCCCGCTATGAGTGCCGCTCATGATTGCCTTGCACGTAACCAGCGCGGTGGTTCCGTAAAAGCGCACCTTGCGGTCGGAGACGGTAATGGCCGTGAAGTGGGTAGCACCGCTGCGCAGACTGTCCAGCGTTTGCTCTTTGGATTGCAGGGCGCCGTCGGAGGTGATGGCCGTGTAATCGTCGGCCAGCAAAGCGTCAAGGGCGGGGATGTCTGCCTTCAGCACGGCGTTCCGCCAAGCCTCTTCCAGTTGGAATATCTCGTGGTGGCTCTCGTGCCGCTCGGTGCGGGGCATTCCGCTGTGCTGGAAGGCGGCGCAAGGGAGGAGCGCCAGAACGGCGCATACGATGGCGAGCGCCAAAGCACGCAACCAACGGCGGTGAAGGGGTTTGAAAGAATTCATCTTGGCAAAATGCATAACCGTATCGGATGTTAGCCCCGCGAAGCTGCACCGGTCAAACGAATTCGGCAGCGTTTTTTTTCGTGCCTGTCAGGGCGTTCCGTTATTGCCTCTCCGCATCATAGGCCACACGGCCTTCACATATTGCCCAGCGAACTTTACCCTGCATCGTCCAACCGTCGAAGGGGGTGTTGCGGGATTTCGATTTGCCTTCGCGCGCGTGGTAGGTCCACTCAGCCTTGGGATCAAAGACCACCACGTCAGCGAAGCTGCCCACGGCGAGGGTGCCGCGGCCCTTCAATCCCAGCAGCGCGGCGGGTTGAGCGCTTAGGAGATTCAAAACCCGGCCCAGCGGCATCTTCCACTCTTTGTGCAGCCAGCGGAGCGAGAGGCCGAGAGCGGTTTCGAGGCCGATAATGCCATTCGGCGCGCGGTCGAACTCGACTTCTTTTTCGTGAACGGCGTGCGGGGCGTGGTCGGTGGCGATGGCGTCGATGACGCCGTCGAGCAGCGCTTCGATCAGCGCGTCGCGGTCGGCGGTTGAGCGTAGCGGCGGGCACATTTTGGCGTTGGTGTGGTAGTCGCCGACGTGCTCGTCGGTGAGCAGAAAGTGATGCGGAGCGACCTCGCAAGTTACGCGCAGCCCGTTGCGGCGGGCTTGACGAACGGCAGCCACGGCGGCAGCAGTCGAGATGTGCGCCACGTGCAGGTGGGCGCGGGCCTCGCGCAGCTCGCTCACCAGCCGGATATCGCGTTCGACGATGCCGGATTCGGCCTCATTCGGCCAGCCGCGCAGACCCAGTTTGAAGGCTGTCGGTCCAGCGTTCATCGCGGCCACTTTGTCGCCGATGTGCGTCAGGCGCGTGTCCTCGGCGTGCTGGATGACGGTGAGTCCCACGCGCGCGGCAGCGGCCAGCGCCTCGCGCATCACATTGTCTTTCAGAATCGGTAGACCGTCGTCGCTGACGGCCACGGCTCCGGCGGCCTTCAGCGCCGCGTAGTCGTTGATCGCTTCACCCTTCGAGCCGCGCGTGGCGGCGGCAATCGGGAAGACGCGGACGGCGGCATTGCGCTCAGGCGCCTGCATCCAGCGCGTGGTCTCGGGCGAATCGTTTACCGGGTTGGTGTTGGGCATTGCAGCAACCGAGGTAAATCCGCCCGCCGCAGCCGCAGCCGTGCCGGTGGCGATGGTCTCTTTGTGGCCCTGCCCCGGCTCGCGCAGATGGACGTGCATGTCGATCAGGCCGGGCGCGACGGTGAGTCCGGACGCGTCGAGTACGTCAGCGCCGTTGGCGGATTTCAGCTTGCCCGGTCCAGCGATCTCGGCGACGCGTCCGTCCTTGAGCAGAATGTCTTTGAGCGCGTCCACGCCGGCCGCCGGATCAACCAGATGGCCGCCTCGAATGATTAGTGCCGTCATGCGCGGCCTCCTGAATCCATCTTATCTTGAGATGAATCAATTTCAGAACCAGTGTAAGTTCGTTTGATAAACAGACAATAGACCACACCGCAAAGGAACAGGAAAGCAATAGGCATCGCTGCATTTACCAATTTTCCATCCGGATAATAAGCGCGATAAATAAAACAGGACACAATGCCAACTAAATTGATACAAACCCATAAGAATCGAATATCCTCGACTTTAAGGATTTGATATTGCTCTTCCAATAATTCCTTTGACTTCTGGCGTTTATTCCAAAGCAAACCTTGAAACATAAACGAGAAGAGAAATAGATTCAAAGAATCAGTTGTAAGCCTTCTTTCTACCAAAAGATCGGCAATTAATACAGTTACTCCAAACGCGAAAAAAAACACGGCGAAATATGAAATATTTCGCCGCCAAAATTCTTGAATCCACAAAAGAGGAAGGATAAGTAGCTCTACGGCGAGTGAAGTTACAAGAAATTTATAGAAACCTGGATTTCCACGAAGAATGAAAATCGAAGCAGTCTCCCCACATACTAGCGCGAGCAAAATCGGAATACGGATTTTGGTGATGGATGCGAGCTTCATCTTT
>CAZXVX010000253.1:0-3587 GCA_964644105.1 uncultured Occallatibacter sp.
CATCATCCATGCCAAAGACAAAGCTTCCGTTGATCATGATGCCGAGCGAGTGTAGGCGGTCGGCAACTGCTTTATAATCGAGGCCCAGATTCTGCCGCTTGTTGCTGCGGCGAAGGTTTTCTGGAGTGAGCGTCTCAAAGCCGACGAAAATGCTGCGCAGTCCAGCTTCGGCTGCACGTTCAATCAGGTCGCCGCGTAAGATCGAATCAACCGTTGCCGCGCCCTGAAAGAGACGTTTCATTCCCTTCATACCTTCAAAAAGCGATTCGGCAAAGCGCCGATCGCCAAGCAGATGATCGTCGAGAAAATAGAGATGGCGTCCGGGCAGGCGATCGATCTCGGCCAGTGCATCGTCAACCTGCTGTGTGTAAAAGTCACGACCACCCTTGAAAAATGCGTCCTTGTAGCAGAAATCGCAATGCTGTGGGCATCCGCGCGTCACAACGATGGAATTCGGCACCAGATAGTAGTTGCGCTTGATGAGGTCGCGACGAACAGGAGGAACTCGCTCCAGCGTGCGCCCCTCCGTGGAAGCGTAAACCCGCCTCTGCGTGCCCGCACGAAAGTCTTGCAGAAATTGCGGAAAGGTCTGTTCGCCGGGGCCGAGAAAGATGGCATCTGCATGAACCGCTGCCTCATCGGGAAGCGAGGTAACATGAAGTCCGCCGAGGCAGACAAATGCGCCCTGGTTTCGATAGTGGTCTGCAATCTTGTAGGCTCGATATGCGTTGGTGATGTAGACCTGAATCACCACCAGATCCGGCGTATCATTGAGGGTCAACGGCTCCACATGTTCGTCCACAATCACAGCACGGTCATCGGAAGAAAGATATGCGGCAAGCGTGGCCAGTCCCAGCGGAGGAAAGAGCGAATACTTGATCGGACGCCAATAAGGATCGGTAGCTTCTAACAAAGCAGGCAGAATGAATTTGACGTTGATGGAGCGTGCATGAGAGAGCAACCGGGAGATGGGAAAGATCATTGCACTCCTCCGACTAGCAGCACAGCAGGTTCAGAAACCGCGCCGAATCGACGTTCCCTGCGGCTGAATTCATTTAATGCTGCTTCGAGATCAGCTTCGTCAAAGTCAGGCCACATGCAATCCGTGAAGTGAAGTTCAGCATAAGCAGACTCCCATAATAAAAAGTCCGAGAGGCGCTTCTCGCCGCCGGTACGAATCAGCAGATCCACATCTCTGCTTTCTGCAGTCATCGTCTGCGCGAGTGCCTGCGCTATTTCGTCGAAAGAAGATCGTGTTTCATGCAAACGTTCAGTGTTATCGCCTGCGGCAGCCCGAGCAATTGCATAGCGCGACGAGTAATCGATGGCGACACGCAGATGGAGTCTCTGACCCGCGGCGGTTGCGCGTTCGGCTTTCTCAATTTCGCGCAGCGCCGATGTGGCCAATCGATCACGCCTGCCGATGACCTGGAGCCGTGCGCCGCGTTGTCGGAGCTTCTCAGTTTCAAGGCGCAGGAAAGCTTTCAATAGCCAGAAGATGTTCTCAACTTCGGCAGTTGGCCGGCGCCAGTTGTTAGAAGAAAATGCGTAGACCGTAAGGCAGCGAATGCCTACGTCGGTCGCGCGCTCCACAACTCGCCGTAGTGCGGCCACACCGGCGCGATGACCGGCAATGCGTGGCAATCCACGACGCGTAGCCCAGCGTCCATTGCCATCCATGATGATGGCCACGTGCAATCCTTCAAGGTTAACACTTTGCATTGTAAAGTTACCTCGCACAATAGTGTTGATGGTTGAGTTCAGATTGTTATTCTTGGCGTGGAGAGCTGGAAATGGCTCACCGGTAAACGGAAAATTTCTGAAAAACACTTTGCAGTACAAAGTTTGTACACAAAAAATAGTCAGGCCCGCGATGGAACCAGACTGCCGATTGAGCTTGAAGCAGAAACCTCTTGAGCAACCTTTGCCGCATCTTTGACCACTTGTTCGAGCGTGGACAGGTATTCAAGATAACGCCTGCGCCCGGATGCCGTGATCTTGCAAAGAGTCTGAGGGCGGTTGTGATCGTGCCCCTTGGCAATCACCACCATCTTTGCAGTTTCAAGTACGCTCAGATGCCTGCTGAGGTTTCCGTCTGTCAGTGCACACAGTTGCTTGAGATCAACGAAGGTCAGGCCTCTTGGATTAGTAATCAAAGAAGTCAGAATGCCGAGGCGCGCGCGTTCATGAATCACTCGATCCAGCCCTTCGTATGCAAATCGAGCCTCACTGCTTGTGGATTTAGCTTTCATCGCCGCCCTTTTCTGCTGTGAAGTACAAAATCCCTGCTACCAACAACTGCCCTACTCCATACGGAATACCCATTGCCCATGGGGAAAGTGCATGTGAGTCTCCCAGTGAGATACAGATCAGCCCTGTGAACAGATACCAAACACCTGCGGCGAGCATGGGACGCGACAGAAACCGGCAGGAAGAAAAGACGCCGAGGCTGAAAATCACCTGCCAAAGTCCCGGCAACATCCATAGTGCAGATGGAACCGCTCGAACCAGCACAATCGTCATCAGAGCGCCCGCGCCTGCCGCAGGCAAAAACTGCTCGACTGCCATGCGAATCATCTCGCCCGCCATACCCGAATGGACGCGATGTGTGCGAGTAACCATCTGCACACCGATCAATCCAGCCGAGAGAATAGCGGTCGAAATCCAGATGGTCAGGTAGGCCGCAATATGATTCGCCGCATCCGACAACCATATCGCCTGAGCCCCCGCCGCCAGGATCGCGAATCCTGATGTGGCAGCCAGTGTCGCTGGTCCATAGCCGCGAAACTCCGTGCTATGAGCCACTTGCCTGCGAATGCTGCTGATGTCACCAAGCGCTTTGTAAAGTTCATTCATGCGAAAATCACTTTACATTGCAAAGTATACCAATTGACGGCGCTTGTCAAGATTCTCCTTTGGCGGAATGCTTGGCGTCAGCGAGCGCTGTACCCCATCCACTTTATTTCCCCTTGTTCTTCACTGGATGCCAATGCTTCTCTCTGTCACAACAACGCATGAGCCAGCGACGGATCTCGGATACGCGCCTGATTCCGCGCATCACGATTCGCGAAGAGAATGCAATCTCCGCAGAGATCATTGAATGGAACATTCGAGTTAAAGATGGTGTCTAATCCAGTAGTGCAGAGTTTGCTGGCTAATTTTCTAAAGGATAAGAGGTAGAATTCCGTGGAAGACAAAAGGCTGCTACGTTTTACTCTCATACCGTTTCGCTTCGCTAGTGACGCTGGGTGTCAATACCCCCGGCAGAGCCGGGGGATCTCCTCACTCTTTAGAAATCCTGTTGTCGTTTTGACCTTTCTGACCATGTGGACGCCTGCGGCTCTCGCGATCAAGGTGCCAAGCAGCTTTGATCGTTGTTCCACTCTCGATTCTTGCCTGGCGCTTCTCGATACTGTCGTTCCTGCTCATGATGATGGACGCTGGGAAATCAGCAATGTTTTCGCCCGCAAATTACAGAGGTTTGGTCCTGATGCAAAGCTCGAATTGCTGAAGCGTGCGACAGGCTCCCATTCTGGATGGAGACGTATAGCGGGACTCATCCTGGAGGACTGGAAAGGCTTCGATGC
>CAZXVX010000254.1:0-3497 GCA_964644105.1 uncultured Occallatibacter sp.
GCATGTGGTTCCAGGATCTGTTCAACTACGACTTCCGGCGCACCGAGCAGTGCATCATTCCCTACGCCACGCAAGAGGGCGAAATCAGCTTCTGCGCCTATAACACGGGCATCGGCTGGCGCAACATCATCGAGAAGATGCACATGACGGCGACGCTGACCAAGTGGTATGAGGAGCATGGGCGGCATGAGATCTTTGCCGGCGGGCACAAGGTGAAGATGGAGGTGGTTGGCCACGACCTGGCCCTCCGCACTGAGCACGTCAACGCCGACCGCAACCACACGCTGGACGATCTGGGCATCGCCAAGACCGCCCGCGAAGAGCACATCCGCGCCCGCGACGCCAAGCAGCAGCTCAGCGCCGCCGACAACGCCCGCATGGCCAAGCTCTATCGCGAGCACGTGCTCGGCGAAAAGCCCGTCGAGGGGTTGGTTTCGCTCGGTTCCATCGCCCCCGCCAAGCCCGCCGAAAAGAAGGAAGCGGAACTGGTTGCCGGAGACTGATGCTTCAGACAAAGTAGTGAACCTCAAAGGCCGTTCCCGAGTGGGAGCGGCCTTTTTGCAAAGGTTCCGGCTGGATTCTTTTCTTGGCGTGAATTCTGCGTGGACCGGGAGGTCCAAGCTACAGCCGACCGGGAGGCCGGCGCTACTAAGTTTATGCGGCTGCGGCGGCTGGAGACTCTAAGATAGAAGCATCATGATCGCTCACCTGCGCGGAAAGCTACTCTTCAAACAGCCCGGCCAGGCCATAGTCGAGGCCGCAGGGGTGGGCTACGACGTCACCATCTCCATTCCCACCTTTACGGCGCTGCCTTCGGTGGGCGCGGAGGCGGCGCTGCACATTCACACCCAGGTCAGCGAAGATCAGATCGCCCTCTTCGGCTTTCTAGATTTGCAGGAGAAGCGCCTTTTCTTGCGACTGATAACAGTGGGCGGCGTGGGCCCCAAGCTGGCCATCAAGATGCTCAGCGGCCTTTCGCCGGAGCGCACCGTACAGGCCATTCGCGGCCAGGATCACGCGCAACTGACGCGCATCCCCGGCGTCGGCAAAAAGCTGGCCGAGCGGCTGGTGGTCGAACTCAAAGACAAGCTGGACGACTTTGCGGTTGCGCCGGTGCAGTCCGCCGTGCGTGGAGCCGCCGTGGACGATGTGCTCTCCGCGCTGGTCAATCTCGGCTATCAGCGCTTGGCTGCCGAAAAGGCCATCGAGCAGGCTGTCGCCAAGGAGGCCGGGCTGGCCGGTGACTTTGACGAACTCTTCCGCGGGGCGCTGAAAGTAATCCGATAGAGCTTGTTTACTCCCGAATCTGCGTACGATCCAACAGTGGAAAGAGCACTGCGGCAATGGCTGCATTGCCCACCGCCTTCATCCCTTCCGCCAGCCAGCTCCACTCCAGATTCAAACCCAGCAGAATTCGGTAGATGAAGAGGTAAATTGCACTGCACAGGATCGAAAGCAGAAAGGTGAGCAGCAATCGGATGGTGTGGTTCTCGACGTCAATGCGCACGCCCACCGAACCGGCCAGAAAACCGGCAACCGTCTTGGCGACGCCGTTGATACCGATGGCGTGCTGGGTGAGCGCGTCTTCAAACAATCCCAGGCTCCCGCCCATCAACGTTCCCTGGATGGGATCGCGGCGAACCAGGGCAAAGTAAATCGTGACCAGCAGCGGCAGGTCAAACCAGGCATAGCCTCGAAGAACGTGCGGCAGCAGGGCTTGCAGCACCAGCGCCGCAATCGGCGTCATGGCGTAGATCAAAAAGGGATAATGGCGAATGCCCAAATCACGGCGATGGTCGGGGCCAAGAATACTCATGGCGTGGGATTCCTCCGCGGCTGGGATGATGATTCGGGCTTCGGCGCAGCAGGCGCTTGCGGCTTGCTCTCCTCGGTGGCGGGCGCGGGGCTTCCCTCCGTTGGCGATGGTGTGACTCCCGGTGTAAAGCGGTCTGGATGGCGGGCCGGCAGCAGCTTGGGCGCTGGCGGAGCAACGGGCGCAGCCGGAGTCTGGCCGGGCTGGGTTGAGGCGGGCGGCGGCGTGACTAGAGCATTGGGGTCGGTGAGTCCTGGAAGCCGCTCGGCCATGATCTGCGAGGCCTTCTGCTGCTCCTTGATGGCCTCAGCCTCCGCGCCCTTCAGTGCCTCGCTGGTGGCCAGGTCCTGCTGCTGCTCCGGCGAAAAGCGCGGCTCGGTTGCGGTAATCACCAGAACTTCGTCCAGCCGGTCCAGATGCGCGGCCGGCTTTACAATCACATCAATAAAAGAGTCAAGCTCCGGGTCGGGAATCACCTTCTCCACCACCCCCACCGGAAGCCCGCGTGGAAAGATTAGATCGCCGCCGGCCGTCAGAACCTTCTCTCCAGGCTGAATGCGCTGATCCTGCAAAATGCCCACAATCTGCAAGCGTCCGCTGGCGTTGCCGCGCAGTATTCCCCGGATGCGCGTCGTTTCCAGAATCACGCCCGCACCGCTGGTCTGGTCGTTGATGGCCAACACCTGCGCTGTATGATCGCCACTCTCGCGCACCTTGCCCACAATGCCGTCGGCGGTCATCACGGCCATGTCAGGCACAACCCCATCCTTCCGGCCCTTGTCGATGTAAAAGACCCGGGAAGAATCCGTGCCGCTGGAGCCGATGGCCTGCGCCGCCACAGTCTTATAAATGTATTTCTGCTGAAAGTCGACCAGCGCTTGCAGCCGCTGGCCCTGCTTGGCGTCTTCCAGCAGCGCGGCCTGCTCCAGGCGGAGCCGGTCAATGGTCTTCTGTAAATCCTTGTTCTGCTCGCGAACCTGACGCAGGTCCAGGTAGTCCACCCATAGGTTATCGGCACCCTGTTTGGCGGCATGGAAGAGCTGTTCAGGAGGCGTGACCACCGCATCGGCCCACAGCCGAATCAGCCGCACGCTGGGTTCATCCGGCACGTCTAGCGTGTTGCGTCCGCTCGCTGTTCGCCGCACCTGCACCGCCAGCCCGATGATCTGAGCCAACAAGATGGCCAGCAGCACCAGAAGGTTTCGATAGCGGACAAAGAACGATTCCATGGCCAGGCTCGGGCGGAAGAGAGAATCTCTTGAAAACAAGAGCAATTCCAGTATACTTACCTGGCGTTAGAGGTGCGGCCAACTGCCCTTTTTCCTCCAGGGCAATCGCATTTGGATTCGACGTTTTGAGACGGATCGATTTTGAAAGGGCACGGCTTCAGCCGTGCCGATTTCGAGGCCTAAATTGCGTCGGCTTTAGCCGCTGAGGGAAGGTTTTCAACTTCACCAATCGTCCCTCAGGGGCTAAAGCCGTGCCCTTTCAAAACGATTACTACCAATCCAAATGCGATTGCCCTGCTCTTTCCTCGATTCGAATGGACGGCACAGAATACAAAGTCGTCTGAAAGTCTCCCAAAGAAAACATTGATTTATAATTACATTTATGTAATTATATTCTCGCGGCGGACGGAATTCGTTTCGAATGGGATGAGGCCAAGAACCTCGCCAATCAGCGC
>CAZXVX010000255.1:0-3491 GCA_964644105.1 uncultured Occallatibacter sp.
CGGCCTGCCACTCCGGCGCAACCGAGCCAAGCCATGTGCTGCTGGCCATGGGCCTCAGCAAAACCCGCGCCCGCGCCAGCCTCCGCTTCAGCCTGCTGAAAACCGCCACCGACGCCGACATCAACTACGCTTTGCAGGTCATCCCCGAAGCCGTCGCCCACCTGCGCGCGATCTCGCCGGTCGCGGCAGGAACGGCGGGTTGACTCAGTCTACGGAATGTTCTTCTTCTCCACGCTCCACTTGGGATCTTTGCAGATGCTGCAATCGGGGCCGGAGAAGACCTTGGCGGCTTCTTTGTCGCCCTTCAGTTGCCAGTCCAGCCACGCCGAGCCGTAGCGCCCATACTCGCCTGCGTTGGGAGCGCGATAGATCGTCCCCTCATAGTGTTGCGCGCCATCGCGGATGGCAATCAGGATCGGAACCTGGTTGATTTTGCTGTAGTCGTCCTTGGCGTTTTCCAGCTCAATTCCCTTCGTTCCCGTCACGTAGAAAATCGGGCTATGAATCTTCTTCAGATCGTCCTTGCTCACGGCGGGCATCGAAAAGCCCTGCGGCGGCCCACCGGCTTTGCTCGGCGGCGGGGTGAATGTGGGCGGATGGATGAATGCACCGCTGTTCCAGATAATCGTCGTCGTGATGCGCGGATCGGCCGAGGCCTCGAGCGCCTGCAAGCCTCCGCAGCTCATCCCCATCACCGCGATCTTTTTGGTGTCGATCTTGCCGTAGTAAACGCTTTCTTGGCGAGCACTTTCTTTCACCGCCCAATCGATTCCATCAAAGAGTTGCGAGGTCGTGGTCCCGCCCTGCGCCGCCACCAGATCAATCGACGCCGCCGGCGGGCCGATGGCCACAATCAGATAGCCATGCGAGGCAATCTCGCTGAGCAGATTGCGAAACTCCGCGGCGCTATTGGCGCAGGCGCCGTTGCCCCAGGCCACAATCGGCAGCAGATTCGACCCGCCAAACTGGCTCAAATCCCGCGGACGGAAGATGGTGTGCGTCTTCAGGCTCTCTTCGCCGGTCAGAACCGCCTTGTACGCTCCGGTTCCTCCATCGCCCACCGTCAACAGCAGCGCCCGCCGCCCCTTCGCCGCATCCGAGTCTGTATCCGAGGCAATCGTGCCCGTCACAGACGCCTCAACCTTTTGCGCCCGCGCGCAGAACGAGGCTCCCAACGCCGCCAGCACAAATGCCCCCGCCCATATACACCCACTCTTTGTCTTCATCCCGCTCTCCAGTCCTTCTCGTTTTCGTCTTGCTAATTACGGTGTAAGTATAGCGGATAGAAGGCAGGTTCCCTTGGTCTCAACCATCGTCTTATCAAGTTGAGGGTGCCCCCGGTCCCTCGCTTTTGGGGACCGGGGAGGAGGAGTCAACCTGCCTGTAGCTCATCCACTCGGGCAGTTGCCAACCTCTCTCGCGAGCCCTCCATTCGGATTCAATCTCCACGATTCCGCGTATACCCGTCTGATAGTGGCGAAAACTCGACCATTTCCAATCCTCTGGCTTTGCCACCAGCTCTCGCCGAACCGGGTTTCGATGGATGTAGCGCAACTTCTCCACGAACTTCTCATGGGTGGAAATATTGAAGTCATAATAGTGTGCCTGCCAGAAGGGCCTTTCGTGGCTGCGCATCGAAACCGATAACTTGAATGCCTGTACGGCTCTGGATAACAGCCCGCGCTGAGGCTCGTTGATCAGCAGATGTACGTGCTCGGGCAAGCCAACATAGCCGCCAACGACAAAGAGATAGCGGCGGCGAACCCGCTTCAGCGCGTCTTCAAAGATATCCTTGGCGGCGTCCGAGGACAGGTAAGGCCGACGGCGGAAACAACTGAAGGTGAGGATGTGAAATTCCCCTGTCTGCTGGTAACGGATGCGCTCGCCTTTCATACACAAGGAGAATACTCCAATCGGGCGCGGTTTGGGCTGCGTGGTTTCCCTCCCCGGTCCCCAAAAGCGAGGGACCGGGGGCACCCTCAGCGTGGTTTGGAAATCTCACTGGGACCGTGGCCACCCGCCACGACTGAAGTCGCGCCCTGTTACAAAGCGGTGCGTTTACAATCGATCTAGTGGTCTTCCCCATGCCCAAGCCCGAAACCATTGCCGTAGCCATGTCCGGAGGGGTTGACTCCTCGACGGTGGCGGCGATGCTTGCCCGCAGCACCTCCTGTGCGGGTGACTGCGGCTCCGCCGCGAACAGTACAGTTGTGGGCCTGACGTTGCAGCTTTGGGATCAGACGCGGCTGGCGGGACGGCACGGCATTCCCGACGCGCCCAAGGCCGGCCGCTGCTGCTCGCTGGATGATGTCTACGACGCCCGCCGCGTCGCCGAGCAGCTGAACATTCCCTACTACGTTGTCAACCAGCAGGAGCGCTTTGAAGAGGCCGTCGTCCGGCCCTTTGTTGCCGAGTACCTGGCGGGGCGCACGCCCATTCCCTGCTCGCTCTGCAACAACCACCTCAAGTTCGACCAGCTCCTGAAGACCGCGCAGTCGATCGGCGCAAGCCGCATCGCCACGGGACATTATGCCGTGAACGAGTTCGACCCCGTTCGCCAGCGCTGGATTCTCAAGCGGCCCGCCGACAAGGCCAAGGACCAGACCTACTTCCTCTTCGGCCTGACGCAGGAGCAGCTTGCCGCCACACTCTTTCCGCTCGGTCGCATGACCAAGCCGGAGGTGCGCGAAGTGGCGCGGCAGCACGGGCTCGCCCTCGCCGAAAAGCCCGACTCGCAGGAGATCTGCTTTATCCCCGGCGGCGACTACAAGCAGTTCCTCACCGCCTATTTAGAGGAGCAAGGCCAGCAACTCCCCGAGACGGCGGGCGAACTGACCGACTCCAGCGGGCAGATGCTGGGCCGCCACGAGGGCATTTTTAACTTTACGGTCGGCCAGCGCAAAGGCCTGGGCGTCAGCTGGCCCTCGCCGCTTTATGTGCTGCAAATCGATCCGGCTACGCACCGCGTCACCGTCGGCGCGGATGAGGAACTGGCCACGCAAACCCTGCGCGCCCGCAATCTGAACTGGATTTCGATTCCCGCGCTTACCGCTCCCATGCGCGTGCGGATCAAGATTCGCCACCGGCATGAACCGGCCTGGGCAACGCTGGAACCGGCTGGTGGCGGTGAGGTTCTGGCCACCTTTGACGAGCCGCAGCGCGCCGTTACGCCGGGGCAGTCGGCGGTCTTCTATGACGGGGATGAGGTGGTTGGCGGGGGATGGATTGTGTAGCGGTATTTGCTGATTCAATTGTCTGATGGACGATCTGGTTGATCTCTTCGCTAGTTAGCTTCCGCTACGCGGAAATCGCAAGTTAGCGAGTTGGCGGCGATTCATTTCGGCCATCACTTGATATGGCACATCAAGCTGTTCTTGAACACGGCTGGTCAAGATTCTTGGTTTCCCACCCATTCCGCAAAAAAGCGCGGAATGGATAGGGCACCCAGCTGATTGTTCGTTCGACCGTTCATCCCTGCCGGCCCTTGCAGC
>CAZXVX010000256.1:0-3485 GCA_964644105.1 uncultured Occallatibacter sp.
ATGCGCAGCGGCAGCGTCTTGATGCCGCGCAGAACCAGGAAGCACTCGAAGGGCGACATCACTGCGCCGGCTGCCTTCTGCACCAGCAGGAAGCGCTCTTTGTGCTCTGGCGTGGAGCCGATCAGCGCGCCGCCGAGGCCGTCCGAGTGGCCGTTGAGGTACTTGGTGGTCGAGTGCATCACGATGTCCGCGCCCAAGGCCAGGGGGCTTTGCAGCGCCGGCGAAAGGAAGGTGTTGTCCACGCTGACCTCGGCGCCCCGCGCGTGAGCGATTGCGCTCACCGCTGCAATGTCGGTCAGTACCATCAGCGGATTGCTCGGCGTTTCGATGTGCACCAGCTTGGTGTTGGGCTTGATGGCCGCTTCCACCGCCGCCAGATTGCTGGTGTCCACGTACTCAATCTCAACCCCGTAGCCGGAGACAATCCGGTCCAGCAGACGCACCGTGCCCGCATAAACATCCTTCGAGCAGATCAGATGATCGCCCGCCCGCAGCATCGCCGTGAGCGCCGAGATGGCCGCCATGCCCGTGGTGAAGGCATGAGCACTGTGGCCACCTTCAAGAATCGCCAACGCCTCTTCCAACCGGTCGCGTGTGGGGTTGCCGGCGCGCGAATAATCCCAGCCGCGGTCGGTGCCGATGCCGGTCAGCTCAAAGGTCGAAGAAAGATAAACAGGTACATTCACAGCGCCGGTCTGCGGGTCGGGGTATTGCCCGGCATGAACGGCAAGGGTCGAGTATTTGCAGGGGGCATTGGCCATGGTTCGCGCTTGATCTCCAGCTTTCAGTCTATCGCATTGCGATTGACAGGAAAGGCGAGGCCCAGGACACGGTTACCGGTTTACGACCTGCGTCTGGCTGTTGGTATCCAGTGTGAAGGCGTCCTTGGGAAGCGGCTGATTGACCTTGATATTAAAGTAGACGCTCACCCGGTACTGTCCCGGTCCCTCATCAAAGACCTGCTTCAGGCTCACGCCGCGGTCCAGATCCATCCACACCTTCACTTTGGGCAGATTCTTGCGGATCGCCGGATCTTTGGGAACCATCTCCAGAATTGCCGTCGTCACCCCGTCCAGCTTCTCCGTGCCTTTGTAAGTAATCTCCCACTTCTCTTCAAGGTCTTTGCCGCTGGCCCCAAACCCTAGCATGAACCAGCTCTCGTACTGGCTCAGTTTGCTAAATGTGGTTACCTGGTTGATCAGCTTTTCATAGAGTCTGAAGCTGCCGTCCGAATAGACATAGACCTTGGGAACACTCTTGCCGTTCTCGGTGGTGAAATGCGCGGCCATCTTGAAGGATTTGCCCTTGCGCTCATAGTAGACCGTGCCCTTCACCACATCCGTATCCGGCACCGGATCCGTTTCCACGGAATCAATCTGGACCTCGGCGGAAGTGGAGCTGAATTTAGCCGCCACTGCGTCCAGACGGCGCAACACTTTTTCCTTTTCATCGG
Source organism: uncultured Occallatibacter sp. (assembly GCA_964644105.1). Classification (GTDB taxonomy): domain Bacteria; phylum Acidobacteriota; class Terriglobia; order Terriglobales; family Acidobacteriaceae; genus Telmatobacter. The sequence continues at coordinate 1,454 of CAZXVX010000256.1, forward strand.
CCGGAGCGGCCACAGCCACGCGCGCCGCCAGCAGAAGCACAGTCATCAATGCTGCTAGAAACAGCTTTCTTCTCAAGTGCATAGGTTCCTCTTTTAGCTTTCAGCTATCGGCTTTTAGCATTCAGCGCAAGCATTTGGTGAACTCATGTTTTAAAACGACACGCCTTCATTCGTGCCGATCATGCCCATCTTGTGAATAGGGCTTTAGCCCCTGAGGAACGGCTTTCGCGATTTCCGTACCATAGGTTGCTGAAAGCTGAAAGCTCCGTAGCTCTACCGCCGCACCCAAACCCTCCACGACCATACGCCTTGCGCATCCTGCACGGTCTCCCAGCGGTTGATGGAGACGGCGTCGCCCGTAACCGGCTCAATAGCCTTGCGCAGCGCCTTCTTGATTACAAGGGTCGAGTCTGTTGTTTTCAGATTCAGGTCCACGTCCACGGCCGGCACGGTGATGATCAAGCCGCGCCCGCCATCGCCGACGACTTGCATAGGATGCGGCGGACCGGCAGCATTCGAGGGTCGATCGCCGTAGTTCCATAACCAAGGAGTCACACCAATAAACAACAGAATCAGCGTCACCAGCACGTCGTAGTGAAAACTGCCGCGCGGATAGGTCCAGTAAAAATAACTCTTCAGCAACTTCTTCATTGCACACCTTGCTTTGTGATCCGCGCTAGCCCGCCCATATATGGACGCAGCGCATCGGGAATCAGCACCGAACCATCGGCCTGCTGATAGTTCTCTATGATGGCCAGCCAAGTCCGACCAACGGCCAGCCCGCTGCCGTTGATGGTATGCACAAACTCCGGCTTGCCTTTGGCGCCCGCTGCCCGGTAGCGGATGTTGGCCCGCCGCGCCTGGAAGCCTTCAAAGTTCGAACACGAAGAAATCTCGCGATAAAGCTGCTGACCGGGGAGCCAGACTTCCAGATCGAAGGTCTTGGCGGAAGAAAAGCCCGTGTCGCCGGTGCAGAGCAGGACGCGACGATAGGGCAGGCCCAGCGCCTCCAGAATCTCTTCCGCGTCGCGGGTCAGCTTTTCGTGCTCGGCATCGGAGTCCTCGGGCTTGGTGAACTTGACCATCTCGACTTTTTGAAATTGATGCTGGCGGATGATGCCGCGCGTGTCCTTGCCCGCCGCGCCGGCTTCAGCCCGGAAGCAGGGCGTGTAGGCAGTCAGGCAAATCGGCAGCCGTGCCTCGTCAAGAATTTCATCACGATATAAATTAGTAACCGGAACCTCGGCCGTCGGAATCAGCCAGTGGTCGCTGTCCTTGAACTCGCCGCGCGCCACGGCTTCGGCATCGGCGTCCGAGCAACGGAAGAGATCCTCGGCAAACTTGGGCAACTGGCCTGTCCCGAAGAGCGACTTGCTGTTGACCATGAACGGCGGCAGCACTTCCGTGTAGCCATGCTTCTCGGTGTGCAGATCGAGCATGAAGCTGATCAGCGCCCGCTCCAGCCGCGCCCCCGCGCCCATATACACCGCAAAGCGCGCCCCGCTCAGCTTGGCCGCCCGCTCCAGATCAAGAATCCCCAGCGACTCGCCCAGCTCCCAGTGCGGCTTGGGTTCGAAATCAAAGGCCGGCTTTTCGCCCCAAAACTTGACGGCAACATTGTCGGCCTCGGATTTGCCGATCGGCACTTCATCGCGCGTAAGGTTGGGAATCCCGGCCAACGACTGGCGAAGACGATCATCCAGAGAGGCGGCGTTACTGTCCAGCTCGTCCAGCTTTTCTTTGAGAGCCCGCGTCTCATCCATGACGGCGGTGGCGTCCTGACCGGCTTTCTTCAGCGCGCCCACCTGCTGGCTCAGCTCATTGCGGCGTGCCTTCAGACGCTCGGCGAGGGTGATTGCTTCGCGCCGGCTAGCATCCAGGGCGCGGAAGTCTCCCAGCAGCGCAGCCGGGTCAGCCCCGCGCGCGCGCAGTTTCTCTTCAACAACTTCCAGATTGGCGCGTACAAATCCCAAATCAAGCATCGCTCTACCATTTTAACCGAAGCGCATGGCGGAACGGAGCATAAACTGTA
>CAZXVX010000257.1:0-3467 GCA_964644105.1 uncultured Occallatibacter sp.
TGATATCCGCAATGATGCCCTGCGATTGCGCTCCCTGAATCCACTGCGCCACCAGGTTTCCGGCCAGAATCGGATCCTCACCCAGATACTCGAAGTTCCGTCCATTCCGCGCTTCACGCGTAATATCCACACCGCCGCCCAGTGAGATGTTGAAGCCCTGGTCCGCCAGGTCGCGCCCCACCACCGCGCCAAAGTCATGCGCCAGGGATTTGTTCCAGGTAGAGGCCAGCGCCACAAAGGAAGGCAGAGCCGTTGAATACCGGCCCTTGCGCGCGCCGCCGCCCGAGCCCACCGAACTGTCATTCAAGTTCAGATCGGGCAACCCAAGCCGCTCAATGCCGGGCACAAATCCGCCGCCGCCATTTGAACGCACAGCCGCCGGATCGGTTGATCCAAAGCCCGGCATCCCGGAGCCGTGAACCAGTTGGATCTTTTCATCCAGCGTCATCTCTTTCAGCAATAGCTCGGCGCGCTCATCCGGCGAAAGCGTCTTGTCCATCCATGGCCCGGTAGGCTTTTTGGGCCCGCCGAAGAACTGGCCGTAAGAGCACTCGGTTGCAACCAGGGCGATGATGGCCGCGGCGGCGATCCGCACAATTTTTTTATTTGCGAGCATAATGGCTTCCTTTCCCTGTTCTGGCTGATTCTACTGGCCGGCAACCTTCGACGGCACAGCCGTAAAATCGCCCGAAACCCCAAAAGGATCCACATTGACGCTGCCCGCGATCTTGCCGGAATCATCCAGTGTCGCCGTATAGGTGAGGGTGATCGGTGTGCCGTTGAACTCGGATTCATACGTCCAGGTCAACTTGTTCCCATCTAAGCTGCCCTTGATCTGAACCTCCTTTTCAGGCCCTTTGCAACTGCCGGTAAGCTTGGCTTCGGTTTGAACGAACTTGCATTCCATATCGCTTTCGTTGCCGGCTATGCTGTTGTGTATGGTCCAGGAACCGGTCAGGTTGGGAGCCGCCGCCGCAAGAGTGGTGGCGGAGGCGAAAAATAGTAAAATCGGGAGCATTGTCGATTTCATGAAAGTGGAGCCTTTCGATGGAGTTGTCGAACTGATAGGGGAATCCTATGTGGCATAAGATGCCATTGTCAACATATACTGTCATTCAGGAGGTGACCTTTGGCATCCAAGCCCGAATCGCTGCTCCGGCGCAAACAACAGGTGGTGCGCGATGCCATTTGGAATGCCGCCATGGATCTCTTCTCTCAGAAAGGCTTTGACGAGGCCACCGTGGAAGAGATCGCCGCCGCCGCCGGCGTATCCCCCCGCACCTTCTTCCGCTACTTTGCCTCCAAGAGCGATCTGATGGGACAAAGCATGCTGGCCTACGGTGAGTTGCTCAAAGCCGCCATCCAGTCATCACCGGTCTCCGCCAACCCCTTTGCCATTCTCCATGCCGCGGTTCTCGAGATCGCGGTGAAAGTGGCTTCCTTTCCCCGTGCGCGGGATGTGATCGCAGTCTCGATCCGATGCCCCGCTGCGCGCGAAGCTCAACTGTCTCGAATGCCCGAAGTTGAGGAGATTGTCGCAGAGGCCTTTGCCGCTCACATCAAGAAAGGCCGGGAGGTTGATTTGACGGCGCGCCTGCTCGCTGCGCTCACTCTCACCATCCTCGACCTGACCATGCGCCTCTGGTTTGGGAATGAAACCAGCAGCATCATCTCTGTCGCCGAGCGGGTGATGAAAAACCTCTGCCGCATCACGGCTGACTCGCAGGTTAAACAATAGGGCCGGGATTGAGCCAATTTGAAGCTCCGCATGAGGAACAAAGGCTTCCTCGCCGACGCTCTTCCGGAATTCTTTTCTGATTCGAGCCGGCTCTCTGCGCCTCAATCGCCTTCCATCCTTCGTTTACGGCAGCGGCTTGTAACGCAGAATCCAATCTTCCTGCTCTTGCGTTTCGGGCACAGCCTGGCCGCGAGCCAAGGCAATCGCCGTCAATGCCGCCCGCGCTTGCCAACCCATGTGAATCAGCACGCAGGCCGTCATTACTGTGGAGCGGCCAATGCTTCCGCGGCAATGAATCCCCACCGACTCACCCGCCATGAGACGATCCGCCAATCCGGCGATGAAGCCGCGAAAGATCGTGGTACTCTGCGGAGGATGTGAGTTCGAAATCGGATAAGAGAGAAATTGCAATCCGGCCTGTTTCGCCAGTTTTCCCTCTTCCGAAAGGCCCAGCAAATGACATTCCTCGGGCTCCAGCAGAGAGACCAGCGTTTCGATGCCGCTGCGCCGCAACGCGACAAGTTCTTCGCGCAGTCCCCGGCCTCCCGGCGGACAAAGCACGATGGCCAATGAAACGGGGGGCGTGCCCCTGATCCAAAAAATGTTTTTCACGGCCGCAATACTCCAATCGATACAGTGAGACCGCCTCAAACGCGGAGATTGCCCTTGCCGACTGCCATGCCGTCCTAAGAGAATGAAATCAGTGTACCCAATTTCCTGCCGCGGCGCGAGCCTTAAAAACTCCCCATGCAGAATAAATGAGATTCATTCTCTCAACATTAAAATCTTGCCGCAAGATCTTCAGGAACACGTGCCCTTGTTGGTTCCTTGAAATTCCAAATGCCAATTCCCGCAACTTTGCGTTATGCTTCTGGTGGATGGACTTGTTGCCGCAGGATCACACGAGAGCCAGGCTCATGCCAATTGACGGGAGGAATCGGTGCGACAATCATTTCCCATGATCCTGATCCGGATAATGGTGGGTCTGGTCTTCCTGCTGGAGGGCATTCTCAAATTCATCCGGCCGGAGGATCTGGGCGCCGGGCGCTTTGCCTCCATCGGCTTTCCTTTTCCGCACCAGATTGCCGCAGTGGTCGGCGGCATTGAGATCTCCGGCGGTGCGCTGATCCTGCTGAACTTTTACGCCGGCGACGCCGCCCTTGCGCTGCTCGCCATCATCCTCACCGCCCTCGTCACCACCAAGATTCCCATCCTGCTGGGCAGGCCCTGGGGGCCGTTCGCGCTGGAGAAACTCTCAAGCTACGGATGGATGAGCTTCTTTCATCAGGCGCGCACCGACCTCTGTATGGTCTTCGGCCTGGTGGCTGTACTGATCGACTCAGGCCTGCATATCATCCGCAGAAAACAGTGGTATCAGCGCGGGTGACGCCGTGCCCGCCAACGCCAAATCTTCTTGCTATGAACTCTTCAGGCTCTTTCTGTCCCTGGGCTTTACCGCCTTTGGAGGCCCAGCCGCGCACATTGTTCTGATGGAGCGCCAGGCTGTCGAGCGGCGGAAATGGATGAGCCGCGCTCAGTTTCTCGATCTGGTTGGCGCTTGCAACCTGCTTCCGGGTCCCGGTTCTACTCAGGTGGCGATGGCGCTGGGCTACTTCCGCGCCGGCTGGATGGGTCTGTTGATCGCGGGCGTCTGCTTTATATTGCCGGCCTCGCTGGCCACATTTGCCTTGGCTTGGGCCTACGTGCATTTTGGCGGGCTGCCGCGGGT
>CAZXVX010000258.1:0-3463 GCA_964644105.1 uncultured Occallatibacter sp.
CTGGGTGAGGATTTCCATGTATTGAGCATAGGAGACAACGCGAGCGAAAGCAATCGAAAAGAAGCCGGACAGCAAGTTTCCCTAGGGATATTGTCTGTCTCAAAATGACAAACCGGCCTGCTTCTCGTCGTGAGGAGCAGGCCGGTTTTCTTGGTTCAGGTTGTGGGTTATGCTTTGGCCGAGGTCAGTGCGCCCAGGTCGGCGGCCAGCTTCTCGGTGGAGAAGGCTTCAATCAAATCGCCTTCCTTGAGGTCATTGAAGTTGCCCAGGCCGATGCCGCATTCCATGCCGTTGGTGACTTCGCGGGCATCGTCCTTGAAGCGTTTGAGGGAGCCGATCTTGCCCTTGAAGATCTGCTCGTCGCCGCGCATGACCTTGACTTCGGAGTCGCGCCGGATGGAGCCGTCTTGCACGCGGCAACCGGCGATGGTGCCCACCTTGGGAATGCGGAAGACATTGATAACCTCCGCGCGGCCCAGGTAGTTTTCCTTGAAGGTTGGATCGAGCAGGCCGAGCATCGCCAGGCGCATCTCGTCTTGCAACTCGTAGATGATTGAGTGCAGGCGAATCTGGACGTTCTCTTGTTGCGCAAGCTCGGCGGCTTTGCGCTCCGGGCGGACGTTGAAGCCGATGATGATGGCGTTCGAGGCGGTGGCCAGCAGGACGTCGCTTTCCGTGATGGAACCGACACCCGAATGGATGACCTTGACGCGCACCTTTTCGGTAGACATGAGGACGAGCGAATCGGCCAGGACTTCGACCGAACCGGTGACGTCGCCCTTGATGATCAGCGGCAGATCCTTGATGCCGGCCGTGCGAATCTGTTCGGCCAAGCCTTCCAGCGATACGCGGGAGTTCTTGGCCAACTGGGCGTCGCGCTCCTTCATCTTGCGGTACTGGGCAATACCCTTGGCCTTGTCACGGTCGGCCACCACCAGGAAGGTGTCGCCGGAGTCGGGCATGGCTTCCAGGCCGAGGACTTCGACCGGGGTGGATGGGCCGGCTTCCTCGATGGCGCGTCCGCGGTCATCAAACATGGCGCGGACTTTGCCGAAGGTGTTGCCGACGATATAGGAGTCGTTGATGCGCAGGGTTCCATCCTGAACCAGGACGGTGGCCACCGCGCCGCGGCCGCGATCGAGCTTGGCTTCAAGGACCGAGCCGACGGCCTTGCGGCCTGGGGTTGCCTTGGGAGCCTTGACGTCTGAAACCAGGCAGATCATCTCCAGCAAACCGTCGAGATTCAACCGCTTCTTGGCTGAAACCTTGACGTAAGGAGTGTCGCCGCCCCAATCGTCGGGAACCAGACCGCGATCCGCCATCTGCTTCTGCACCCGGTCTGGATCGGCGTTGGGCTTGTCGATCTTGTTGACGGCAACGATGATCGGAACGCCGGCGGCCTTGGCGTGGTCGATGGCCTCAAGAGTCTGAGGCATCACGCCGTCGTCGGCGGCAACCACGATCACCACAATGTCAGTGACCTTGGCTCCGCGGGCTCTCATGCGAGTGAAGGCTTCGTGACCGGGCGTATCCAGGAAGACGATCTCGCGACCGTTTGCCGGAGAGCCTTCCTTGGCAAACTTTACCTTGTATGCGCCGATGTGCTGGGTGATGCCGCCGGCCTCGCCCGCCGCTACGTCGGTCTCGCGGATGGCGTCCAGCAGCGAGGTCTTGCCGTGATCGACGTGGCCCATGACGGTCACCACGGGCGAGCGCGGAACCTCAAGCTCTTCGGTGTTGTCGGCCTCCAGAACCTCTTCAATGGACTGGTTGGCAAGCTCTTCTTCATAGCTGATGACGATGGCGGCGGCGCCGAATTTGGCGGCCACATCCTTGACCATCTCAGCGTCGAGGGATTGATTGACGGTGACAAAGACGCCCTGCATGAGCAGCGTGGCAATCAGATCCTTGGCGCGGACTTCGAGCTTTTCGGCCAGATCCTTGACGCTGATGCCTTCGGTGACGGTAATCTCACGGGTGATCGGAAGCGGCTCCGAGCTGTAGTGCACTCCGCCATAACGTGGCGGCGGCACAAAGCCCTTCATGGGCCCTTCCTTCGTCTTGGGGTACTGCTGTTGACGGCCGCCGCGGCCGCGCGAAGGGGCGCGCTGCGGACGTGGCGCTTCGCCGGTGGGTGGCGCGCCGCCTCCCGGACGAGCTGGAGCGCCAGGACGCGGTGCTCCAAAGCCGGGACGAGCGCCAAAAGCGGGACGAGCTCCAGGTGCTCCTGAGCCTGCCGCGCCACCATAGCCTCCCCCTGCCGGGGCATAACCACCGGGAGCGGTGCGTGTGGGATGCTTGGGACGTGGTCCGCCGGGGAATTGTCCAGGCGCGCCTCCAGGGGTGCGTTGCGGATAAGAGCCGGGGCCGCCTGACGGCCGGTTGCGATCAAAGATGGGACGGCCTCGCTGAATGCCACCGGCGGCGATTCCGGTGTTGGGGGCGGGGACCGTGGGAACCACAATGGGCGCCTTGTACACCGGACGGGGTCCAGTCTGCGGCATGACCATGCGCCGGGCTGGCAGCGCCGGAGTGGGCGACGGAGTGTGGGTGTGGCCCTTGGTGCGGTGAGCGGGCTGAGAATGCGCACCGGGGGCAGCCGGAGCAAGCTCGGCGACAGCTGTTGGAGGGGCAGCCTCGAGCTCAACCGGCACTTCCGCAGCGGGCGCCGGAGCGTCGGCAACCTGCTCTGAAGCTGGCGCGGCGGAACTCACGACTTCAGGCGCAGCGGGCGCTTCCACCAGTGTCGGGGGCGTGGATGGAGCAGCCGGCTCCGGCGCGGCGACAGCAGTAGCAGCAACTGGCGCGGCCGGTGGCTTGACCACCACGACCGGCTCCGCGACCTGCGGTTGACTCTCACGCGCGGCTGGCGGCTTGACCACCACGGCGACTGCGGGAGGCACAACGGCAACAGTCGGGCGCGGCGCGGCGGGAGTGCCTGCCGGAGCCTTGGCCACGACGGCGCCCACCGGCGGACGGGAGGCGATAGCCGGCGGCGCCGGCGGAGGAGCGACAATCGGCGGTGCAGAACGCGGCAGAGGAACAATCTTGCGCGGCTCCGGACGGGCCGGCGCGGCAGGCGGCTGCGCGACAAAAACCTTGGGCGGCGACTGAACCGGCGTGGGCGCCGGCGGCGTAACCACAGAACGCGGCGGCAAGTGACTCTGCCGCACCTCTGCTTCCTGCTCCTGCTTTTTAGCCAGGATGGCCTTCAGCACGTCACCGGGTTTGGAGATGTGCGAGAGATCAATCTTGGGCGCAATGCCCTGCTGAGCGCGCGCAGCCGTCGAAACCGATTGGCTCGCTGGCCGCGATCCGCGCTCTAAATGCCCGCGCACCTTGTCAGCCTCATACTCCTCCAGAGAACTGGAGTGTGTCTTGCCGGCGCCCATGCCGAGCTCGGTCAAGATATCCAGAATCTGCCGGCTTTTAACTTCCATCTCGCGCGCGAGATCGTTGATCC
>CAZXVX010000259.1:0-3432 GCA_964644105.1 uncultured Occallatibacter sp.
AAGCGGTGTAAACGAGGTTGCTGCTGCCATTGCTGCGCTTCTCCTTCACAGGCGGACGGGGTTGATCCCCGCCGCGAGATTGGTTCTTCTGTTCATAAAGACTTTGGAATCTGCGGATTGCTTTCCTCGACCTCCGAGTCGGCAACCCTGGGCAAGCACTTCCGCCAGCGATTTGCTAGCACTCTTGCCGTTTAATTGCTAACGATAGTCCAAAGTTGCGGAATTTGTCAAGAGGAAAACTCTTAAATATGAGCGAAACACACTCATATTCTATGAATCTTTCAATGAATAATCTGCAAACATGTCACTGAGATTTCGCGAAAAATGCAAAGGATTGATTTCAATGGATATCGCATTTTGGAAAGATTTTGCACCGTCCCTACAGGACTCCGGCGGCATTTTGACTGATCCTATCCCCACCGTTACAACCCCAAGAAACAAAGATCGTTTCTTGGGGACCCCGTTAAAACGGTGGGCTAATCACCGCTGCGCCTACGGCGCGGGCTATCGACTGCCGACTGACCTCTGTTGACTGACCACTGTCTACTGTCCACTGTCTACTGTCCACTGTCTACTGTCTACTGTCCACTGTCCACTGTCCACTGTCCGCGCAACCATATACAATGACTTCATGAACTGCCGTTCTTTTCGCCGCCTCACCGTCGCCGTGGCCATCCTTGGCCTGATCGCAACCACGCTTGTTGCCGGGCTCGCCGCCGGCGCCCAGGATGCCGGCACCAAGCGAGGGCGCAAATTCAAGATGCCGCCGCCCACCGCACGCATTGAGGTTACGGTGTTGCGCGACAGCAACGGCAAGCCTCTTGTGAATGCCTCAGTCGTCTTTCATTCCATCGAGAACGGCGTCGCCAAAGGCAACATGGAGCTGAAGACCAACGATGACGGCAAGACGGTCATTGATGTGCTGCCCATTGGCGGCATCATGCGCATGCAGATCATCGCCAAGGGCTATCAGACTTTTGGAGACGATTACAAAATCGACAAGGATACGATGACGATCGAGGTCCGCATGAAGCGCCCTGGCGAGCAGTACTCGATCTACAAGCCGCATCCCGAGGCCAGCGAGGGTGGCAAAGATTCGGATGCGGCTCCGCCTGCTCCGCCGGCTTCTGCGCCTGCCGACAAGCCTGCCGCTCAGCCTAGCCAGACGCAGCCTAAGTAATTCAGCTGTGAAGCCAATCTTCAATAAAGGGCACGGCTTCTGTCGTGCCCTTTTTCAGGTGGGAGTATGAACAGCCAGCCTCTTCACGGCAAATCAGTCCTCCTTACTGGAGGCGCGCGGCGCGTAGGGAAGGGAATTGCGCTTGCTTTGGCGCAAGCCGGGGCCGATGTGGCGATTACCTACCGCAACTCCCAGGCCGAAGCCGCTGAAACCCTCCACGCGATCGAAGCTCTGGGCCGCCAAGCGCTGGCCGTCGCCTGTGATGTGCGCTCTGAAGACTCTGTCAAAGCCGCTGTCGCCGCCGCCTTTGGCCGCTTCAATCGCCTCGACATCCTGGTCAACAATGCCGCCGTCTTTGACTCCGCTCCGCTGGACGCGCTCACCCTCGACCAGTGGGATGCGGTTTTCGAGACCAATGCGCGTGGGCCATTTCTGATGGCGCGCGAGGCGCTGCCCCATCTGCGCGCCGCCTCGGGAAGAATCGTCAACATAGGTTCGCTTGGCGGGATGCGCGCCTGGGCCGGTCACGCGCACTACTGCGCATCCAAGGCTGCGCTGCACTCGCTCACCCTGTCCATGGCCAAGGCCTTCGCGCCCCAGGTGAGCGTCAACTGCGTAGCGCCCGGATGGATCGAGCTGGAAGAGAGCGATGCCGGCCAAGCCGCACACTTTGCTCGAAAGACTCCCATGCGGCGCAACGGGTGCGTGGAGGAGGTGGCGCAGGCTGTGCTCTTCTTTGCCTCTGGGCCTCACTTCATCACCGGGCAGCTTCTGGCCGTCGATGGCGGGCTGGGACTATAGAGGCTGAGCCAAAACCTGGGCCAGCGCCTCGGTCAGCGATTTGCCGGCATAGTCCTGCGCGCAGAAAAAGCGGCCGCTGATCCCGTCGTCGAGCAGAGCAGGCACCAGTGCGCCGGGAAGCACGCTGGAGGGATCATTGGGTGCATTCGGACCTCCCAGATCGGTGCGCAGCCAGCCAGGGTCCAGCAGATTCATCATCACCCCGGTGCCGGACAAGCTGGGGGCAAAGTCGCGTACGTATTTATCCACGGCGGCTTTGGAGACGGCATAGGCCGTCAGTTCAGGCTGGTTGACGATGCCCGAGGTCACGTTCACCACGCGGCCCCACTTCTGCTCGAGCATTCGTGGAACCAGGCGGCCGCAAATGTGTGCCAGGCTGATCACATTCACCTCGAAGCTGCGGCGGAAATCCTCCCCGGTGGTTTGCCAGGGATCTTGACGCCAAGGGGTCATGATGGCGGCGTTGTTATAGAGAATGTCGATCCGTGGAACTTTGGCCAGAATCTCGTCCAGCATCGCGTCCACCTGCTGCTGATCGTCGAGTTCGGCGGCGGCGACGAAGGTGGAGACGCCCTTCGCCTTGAGCTTGGCCTCCTGGCTCGCCGTGTGATCCTTGCTCCGGCTGTGCAGCACGACGTTGCAGCCAAGACCGGCCAACGCTGTGGAAATATGAAGACCAACTCCGCGGCTGGCCCCGGTGACCAATGCCCATTTTCCTTGAATATTCGACATAAAACTCCTGATCCTTCTCACTCTTGATAGCAGAGGGTTGCTCGGGCCGGTTGGAAGTTATCGCCCGAAGATGCGCTTGAAGAAGCCAGGCTTAGCGGACGCGCCGCCTTCACTCGCTTCACTGAATTCCTTCTTGGGTGGGGTGGAGAATTTCTTGGGATGGAACTTCAATGGCACGCGCTCCCACAGTCCGATGGGGTCGGGTTGCGCGGGGAGCGGTTCGCCCTGCACCGCAGCCAGCGGATTACTCATGCAGAGCCGCTCGGCAGTCTCGACACCGGCGCGGTTCGCCACATAGTCGTAGCCCTTTTTAAGGTGCGGTGGACGCCAAGTGACGTTGTGCGCGTCGGTGGCGATAAAGTGAATCCAGTTGCGATCCAGCAGTTCGTTGGAAAAAGCCTCGGCCATCTTGCCAAATCGCCCGTACAAGGAACCGGATGTCACCTGGACCAGGCTGCCGTTGCGAATCCACTCGCCCAGCATCTCCGGTTGGCCCAGCACCGCCGGGTAGCGCTCCGGATGGGTGATGACCAGCGTATAACCCGCCGATTGCATCATGAACATGGCGTCGGAGATCTGCGGCGGAATGGCTGTATTGGAGAATTCAATCATCAGGTATCCCTTGCCGCCGATCGAATAGCGCAAGGGATTGGCCACCGCATCGTAGATATTTTCCGCCGTCATGTGGAAGTCGCAGGCCAGGCTGAGTTCCATCTCGC
>CAZXVX010000260.1:0-3426 GCA_964644105.1 uncultured Occallatibacter sp.
GCGCGCTGGTCTACGGCCAGATGACCGAGCCGCCCGGAGCGCGTCTGCGCGTGGCGCTGAGCGCGCTCACCGTCGCCGAGTACTTCCGCGACAAGGAAGGCGCCGACACGCTGCTCTTCATCGACAACATCTTCCGCTTTACACAGGCCGGCTCCGAGGTTTCAACCTTGCTTGGCCGTATGCCTTCCGCCGTGGGCTACCAGCCGAACTTGGCCACGGAGATGGGCGAACTGCAAGAGCGCATCACGTCCACCAGCAAGGGTTCCGTCACTTCCGTGCAGGCCGTTTATGTGCCCGCCGACGATTTAACCGATCCCGCGCCGGCGACGACCTTCGCCCACCTGGACGCGACGACCGTGTTGAACCGCGCACTGACCGAGATCGGCATCTATCCGGCCGTTGATCCGCTGGCCTCGACCTCGCGCATTTTGAGCGCGCGCATCGTTGGCCAGGAGCACTATGACGTGGCGCAGGCAGTGAAGAAGATCCTCCAGCGCTACAAGGACTTGCAGGACATTATCGCCATTCTGGGCATCGACGAACTCTCGGAAGAGGACAAGATGACCGTGGCGCGCGCCCGCAAGATTCAGAAGTTCCTCTCGCAGCCCTTCCATGTGGCCGAGCAGTTCACCGGCATCGCTGGCAAATACGTCAAGATCGCCGACACGGTGCGCAGCTTCAAGGGCATTCTGGAAGGCAAGTACGACGACATTCCGGAGCAGGCCTTCCATATGCAAGGCTCCATCGAGGATGTGCTGGAAGTCGCCGAGAAGATGAAGGCGAGTGTGTAATTAGCTTTCAGCTATCAGCTATCAGCTTTCAGCCGGTCTTTACTGATGGCTGACGGCTGAAAGCTGATAGCTGTCCTGAAGGGACATATGGCTGACGAAACAAATCAACTTCGCGTGCGTCTGGTCACGCCGGAGCGCATCTTCTTCGATCACGCGGCGGCGGCGGTTGAGCTGCCGGCGAAGAATGGCTACTTCGAGGTGCTCTACGGCCACGCGCCGCTGATGGCCGAGCTGGGCGCGGGCGACGTGATTGTGCATGGCGGTGACGGTAACCCCGAGAGCGTGCTGCGCTACAACGTCAGTTGGGGCTTTGCCGAGGTGCTGGGCGACCGCGTGACCATTTTGGCCAGTGATGCGCTCAAGCCGGAGGAGATCGACGTGCCTCGCGCCCAGGAACAACTGGAGCGCGGTAACAAGCTGTGGAGCGAGGCGGGCGACAGCGAAGAGGCTTACATCAATGCCCTGCGTGTCATCCACGAAGCCGAAGCCAAGATCGCCTCGGCGGCGGAGAAGGGCTAACTCTCTTACCACGGTTCAAAGATTAACGGCCCTGCTCGTGTGAGCAGGGCCGTTGGTTTTTTTGAGCTCCAGTTTTGCGTAAAAGCTATTCCGTAATCGTTTCGCCCCATCTGGTTGGCTGAGGAGCCGTTCCGCGCAACTGGGCAATGAAGAGCCGCACCTGGCTCACCACCAGCGCCTTACGGTCGGTGTGCACCTCGTGTCCGCTGCCTTTGGCGATGATCCTCAAGCTGTGCGTGGAGAGCAGTTTCTGCTCTTCCTGCATCTGAGCTTCCAGGCTCTCCAGCTTGCGCGCCTCAGGTGGCTCGTTGGGGGACGCGCCTGTCTCCGGATCGTGCGAGATGATCAACAGCGGCAAGGCGCCGAAGGGGCCGTTGTGCAGCGTCTCCGCGCCCGACGCATCAAAGTTCTTGTACTCGTTCAGCAGCGCGTCAAAATGCATGCGGCAGCCATCTTCGCCAAGCGCCTTGCCGGCATGCGCCTCCCAGCCGGCCGGCGGCTTGCACGCGCCCATCAGCCGGGGAATGCCCGCGCTGTATATCAGCCTGTCAATCCGGATGAGCAGTGCCAAATGCGAATCGTCCTCAGGGCCGGCAACCGCCGCATAGCGCTTCTGCTGATCGGGCGTCGAGCTATCCAGCAGGATAAGCCCTTGCACGTTGGTTGGATAATGCGTAATGTAATCGCGCAGGTAGATTCCGCCCCAGGAGTGGGAGAGCAGCACCAGGGGGCCGGTTACGCCAGCCTGCGCGAGCAGTTCATGCAGATTGGCGGCAACGTGGTCGGCGTCGCCAGGTTCCGGCCGTGGCTCGCTCCAGCCCAGCCCGGCGCGGTCATAGGAGCAGGTGCGGGTAATCTGAGCGAGCTCCGGCTGAAGGTTTCCCCAGCCCAGCACCGGCGTTGAAACGCCCCATCCGGCTTCCATCACAATGGTGGGCGAGCCGCTGCCGATGCAGTAGAGATGCATCTTGTAGCCATTCACGTTATAAAAAGCCCCTGGAGCCGGATGAGTGGCCCAGAAGATCTGCGAAACAACCGCGTTGTAGCCGCTGCTGAGCGCCAGAGCCGCCGACAGCAACGCGACGATGGAAAGCGCCACGCGCTCGACAATCTTCCGCCACAGCCGAAAGGGTTTTTGAGAGAGTGCGATGATGCGCCGCACGCTCACCCACGCAATGAACAAGCCCGCCACCAGAAATATAACTGGCATGACAATGTAGTCGAAGATCATCATCGCCCTCGAATTCTCGTGTTGCAGATGCGTACCAATCTTATACCAGTCCTTTCACCAAACGACAGTTGCCACCTCCTTCGCTCCCAATATATCTTCGATGTGCGCGGAGAATCCATGATCAACAGCTTCCTAACCGCGCGGGAGGAGATGATCCATGCTGACTTTTCCATCACGCCGGCGACTTGATTTTATTCAATGGCTATTCCTGTTCACGCTGATGTCTGTTGTCTGCCTTCCGCAAGCGGCCATTGCGGCAAAAAAAGTTGTTACCGATGCGGACAAAGGCAGCGAGATTCATCTCAAGGTTGGAGATACGCTGGAAGTGCGGCTGAGAGCGAATCCAACGACCGGATTCATGTGGTTCATCGAGAAGGGATCGACGCCGCTGTTGAAGCTGATTCACCAGACGCAGACGGAGCCGGTCGAAGCCGGCGTGGGGCGGCCGGTCGAGCAGGTATTTACCTTTGAGGCGAAGAGCGCCGGCGAAGGCAAATTGATGCTGCACTATGTACGCTCCTGGGATCCACCTTCGCCAAACGATGAGCGGTTCGAGATTCATCTGGTGATTGAGTAGCGGGATGCGAAGGCTGGAGGCAGGAGAATCGATGAGAGTTTGCAAGTCCTGGGCGGGGAGCTTGGCACTGACGGCGGGAATGGCGCTAGGATGGGCTGGGGTAGTGGCGGGGCAATCGCTGCCGCCCACACACGTAGACGATTTTACGGGCAAGCCGCGGGTGATCGTCCTGAGCGACATTGGCAACGAGCCGGACGATCAAATGTCGCTGGTGCGGCTGCTGGTGTATTCGAATGAGATGGAGATCGAGGGACTGGTCGCCACGACTTCGACCTGGCAGAAGACGGTGATCCATCCGGAGACGATGC
>CAZXVX010000261.1:0-3406 GCA_964644105.1 uncultured Occallatibacter sp.
ACGCGGGGTTCATGGCCATCGACCGCATCGCCCAGCAAGAAGGGGTTGTGGTGCAAAACCGGCGCTGCAAGGCCATGACCGCAACCTGCAAGATCGCGGGGCGCACGGTGGTTTTGGCCAAGCCGGAGACGTTCATGAATCTGAGCGGTCTGGCTGTGGCCGCGCTGGTTCGGGAGTTTGAGGCGGACCCGCAGCAGGATTTGCTCGTGATTCATGACGAGCTGGATCTGGTGCTGGGGAGCTTCAAGATCAGGGAGCGGGGATCGCCGGCCGGGCACAACGGAGCCCGCAGCGTAACCGGCGCTCTGGGCAGTCAGGAATGGCTGCGGCTGCGCATCGGGGTGGGATTGAATTTGCCGCCCGAGGCGATTGCCGCGGGTGGAAGGCGGCCGGGCAAGGATTATCTGCTCTCTCCGCTTCGCAAGGCAGAATTGACGGTGCTGGACGAGGTGTTGGATCGGGTGGCCATGGCGACTCGGTGCATCCTGCAAATGGGACCGGCAGCCGCGATGAATGAGTTCAACCGGAGAGACAGGGAACAGGAAACAGGGAACAGGGATCAGGGGTCAGGGATTTGAGTTGGTTGCATCCTTGGGTTTTGAAAAGGCACGGCTTTGGACGCGCCGCATAAGATGCAATGGAATCATGGGCTTTAGCCCCTAATGGATCTTTGCAATGAGTTCAACTGTGACAAGAAGTTGGAAAGCAAGTTCTGAGTGCAAGGCTGGAGATTGGGAGCGAATCCTGAGAGTTCAGCAGAAAAGGAAACCGGATGTCCCGTTTGTATGAGGTTATGTTCATTGTGCGGCCGGATGTGGCCGAAGAGGATGTTGACAAGCTGATCGCCGGCTTCAGCGAGAACGTTGCCAAGGGCGGCGGCGTGGTGAAGACGGTGGAGAAGATGGGCCGGCGCAAGCTCGCCTACATTGTGCGCAAGTTCAACGATGGCAATTATGTTCTGATGACCATTGAGGCCGGCGGCGCGGTGGTTTTGGAGCTGGAGCGTCGTCTGCGCGTAACCGAACCGGTGATCAAGTTCATCACCGTGCGCATCGACGAGGAAGAGAAGCGTTTGGCCAAGGTGAAGGCTTTGCGTGGCGTTCGCCGAAGCGCGACAGCTCCGACACCGGTAGCGGCGGTACCTGCGCCTCCCGCGGAAGCGGCGCCTATTGCCACTGAGCCAGTTCCGGCCGCGTAAGCAGAGATCAGGGGTCAGGAATCAGGGATCAGTTTCTAGCCGTATGATTTAGAAACTCACTGGCAACTGACAACTGTCTGCTGTACAACGAATTGCCGCCAGCGTTGCCCGGCTCTGTTGGGTATCGTCCGCGGCCTGATCCAGCGTTCCGGCGGCCCACACAGGTTTTTTGCCGAAAGCTAAGAAAACAAAGAGGAAACAGTATGTCTGATGAGATTCAAGCAACCAGCGCACCCGCGGCATCCGGCTCAGAATCCGGCCCGGGTTTTGGTCACTCTTCCGGTCCCCGCTCCGGCGGCCGTTCTGCCGGCGGACCTGGCGGACGGCCCTCTGGCGGTCCCGGCGGGCGCGGCAAGTTCTTCCGCCGCAAGAAGGTTTGCAAGTTCTGCACAGAGAAGATTGATGCGATTCCTTATCGCGATGTCCGTCTGCTGCAAGGCTTTGTCGCCGAGCGCGGCAAGATTGTGCCTCGCCGTTTGACCGGCGTCTGCACCAAGCACCAGCGCCGCCTGACCCGCGCCATCAAGCAGGCCCGGAATATCGCCCTGCTGCCCTTTGCCACGCGGCACTAGAATTGTCGCTTCCTCTGCCTGGTTTTAGTCAGGCATGGGAAGAGGAATGGAAGTCACCTTCGGCTGCTCTTCCTCCAATCTTGGGTGGTCCATCCTTCGCGTTCTTTGCAGAGGGTGGGAATCAATCGGATTGGGCGGAAAGCAATATCGTGGATGCCGATCTATAACAGGTGCGGCGCGTCTTGACTCTGGTTTCTGTCCGTGAGGGTGGGAACCGCGTCGGCGAAGGCCCGCACATAGGAGAATCAGTCATGGAAGTCATTCTGAAGGACGATGTATTGCACTTGGGCCATCGCGGCGATCTAGTCAAGGTTGCCGACGGCTACGCGCGCAACTTTTTGCTGCCGCGCAAACTGGCGCTGCAAGCCACCTCGGCGAATAAGGTCGTTGTCGAGCAGATGAAGAACGCCGCCGCCCGCCGCTCCGCCACTGAGAAGGCTCAGGCCGAGGCGCTGGCCGTCAAGCTCACGCCGGTAGTGCTCGAGTTCACCCGCAAATCCGGCGAAGCCGGCCATCTCTTCGGCTCCGTTACCTCGGCCGATATCGCTGCTGGCTTGGCTGCGCAGGGCTTCGAGATCGACCGCCGCAAGATTCAACTGGACGAGCCGCTGAAGAGCCTGGGTGAGTTCACCGTGACCATCAAGCTCTATCGCGAAGTGGCCGCGCACATAGCCGTCAAGGTTCTTGCCGAAGCCACAGAAGAAGAACCTGCCGCGGAAGTCGCCGCGGAGTAATTTTCTCCATCCACGCCCGCGCTGCCTCCCGGTTCACCGGGGAGTAGTGCGGGCGTGTCAGCTCATACCAAGTATCGGCCAATTGTAGCTGTCCAACTTTTTGGACCGGAATCAAAATCGCTGTGCCCTATGGGGTTAAGTGGAAGGTTGCCGCTCTCTGTTGGTCGCGTCAACTTGAGTGTTCCGGCTTTGGGGATACTCAATCTGATTCCGCTATAGATTCATTTTTTGCCCTGATATCTTTCAGCTTGCAATAAAACTTTCACTTCCCGCTGCGAATCTGTACCAGACCTGATGGATCACCCGTTACCTTGAGCAACTCCGGCCGCACCAGATTCCGCTGCGGGGCGCGCCAGTGGTCAATGTAGCTGATGCGGTGCACGCATCCGATGGTGCAATTCGGCGCGCAGGTCTTGGCCGTCAAGAACTCCCGCCGCACATCCGCCGTTGTGTACTCCGCCAGCGAAACGCCTGGATACCCCCGCTGCTGCGAACAATAATGCACCAGCCCGTCCTCGCAGATGTAAAGGTAGCGCGAGCCCGCGCGGCAGCGCCAGTCATTCGGACGCCCCTCGGCAATCGCCTCCTGAAACTTGTCGAATTGCGAGTAGTTGGTCTTGCGCCGGTTGCTCATCTCGAAGTAGACGCGCGCCTCCTCCGGCAGCAACGGCTTCAGTTGGCCGCTGCCGTCGTGGATGATGCCGATGGTCGATTCAAAGCCCAGCTCCAGCGCGCGGCGTCCAATCACCAGCGCATCGTTGGGATTCTTGAATCCGCCGCCCACCACCGAGTTGATGTTCACATGAAACTCAGCGTGCGCGGCGAGCATCTCCAGCTTCTTGTCCAACACCTTCAGGCTCTTCATCGACACATCGTCCGGCACCAGATTGTCGATCGAGATC
>CAZXVX010000262.1:0-3352 GCA_964644105.1 uncultured Occallatibacter sp.
TCTCGGGATTGATGAATCTGGTGATGATGCCCATGTGGATTCTCTCCGGCATCTTCTTTTCGGCTTCGCGCTTTCCGGCGGTGATTCAGCCGCTGGTGCGCGCCCTGCCGCTCACCGCCGCCAACGACGCCCTGCGCGGCAATATGCTGCAAGGGTTGAGCCTGGGGCAAATGATCGCGCCGGTGGCCATTCTGCTGGCCTGGGCCTTGGCCGCCTTCGCCGTCTCGCTGCGCATCTTCCGCTGGCGATGAGATGCATCTGGGTCATGCTTTTCCGTTCGGTAACTTTGTTCGCTGGTCCGCCGCGCATGCATCTGTAGCGCTGGCCTAACCCAACTGTAGTGTCGACCTCCATGAACGAACCTCTGATGAATGGGATGTTTTGAAAGGGCACAGTTTGAGTCGCGCCGCAATTGGCTCAAAATGAATGCGGGCTTTAACCCTTGAGGGAAGGTTCGCCGCAAAGAATCAACCCAATCAGAGAACTCCCAAGACTGCAAAATTCACACTTGACAAGCACCAAAATATCCACTACCGTTTGGTTGTGGATAGACTCAGCGCAACCTTTGTGGCTTTATCGGATCCGACGCGGCGCACGATGATCGAGCGGCTCTCGCGCGGACCTGCATCGGTGCATGGACTGACGGAGTCTTTTACACTTTCGCAGCAGATGATTTCAAAGCATATTGCAACCCTGGTGCGGGCGCGGATTGTGATCAAGACGAAGCGTGGACGGGAGAGTGTATGCAGGCTGAGGCCGGAAGCGATCAAGACAGTGAGCGAATGGGCGCGCCATTATCGCCGCTTCTGGGAAGAAAGTTTCGACAAGCTGGATGTGGTTGTAAATGAAATGAAAAAAACGGAGGTCAGAGATGACAAAAAACGCTGCAAATGAGCCAGAAAGGCTGGTTGTAACAAGAGTTTTTGATGCCCCACGCGAGTTGGTTTGGAAGGCGTGGACTGACCCGAAATATGTGGCGCAGTGGTGGGGGCCGAAGGGATTTACCTCGCCTGTTTGCAAGATAGATTTTCGCGTGGGCGGAAAATTTCTTTTTTGCATGAGAACGCCGGATGGGCAGGAGTTATGGACTGGCGGCGAGTACATCGAGATTGTTACTCACGAGAAGGTTGTTTACTCCATGTACTTTGCTGACGCGGAAGGAAACAAGGTTGAGGCTGCGCAATATGGGATAGAACATGAGGCCATCGAAGATGCGCACGATGTGATTCTCTTTGAGGATTTTGGAAACGGCCAAACGAAGCTCACCTTGATTGGAAATGAAACCATGGAGAGCGCAAAAGAGAGCGGTCAATTGGAGGGCTGGAACCAGATACTCGATAAGATCGCGGCAGTTGTTGCCGAGCTGGCGCTGGAGAGATAGGAAGTTGACCTTTAGAGGATAACCTTGCGCGCGAGGCTTGACGTAAAGCCAACGACGCGTGGCGCGTGTCGGACCAACTCAAATTGTTATCGTTCGCCAGGTCTTGAAATCGAGACCTGGCGAACCCAACTATTTTTTGGATGGTCAGATGTAATCTACCCGTCATCTTCTGTGTACCGCACGGCGCGCAGCAATAGCCGGAGGAGATGACGGACGATCCAAAATATATGCAGGCCTGCGGCGAATGATAAACGGAGCGAATAATCTCCAGGTTACTGCGAATACCAACTAACATCCACTTTCACAGGCATTTCATTCCTGAGCGGAACGGTGAAAAAAGAAGGTGGTGTAATCTTGAAGTTCTGCAACGTGGAAGGGATGGTTCCCGTGATGCGATGTTCATTGCCTTGAATGACCTGCTGAAAAACAAGCTGCTGAAAGTGGGCCGTCTGGCCCGCGAACTGTATTTCAAGATCGCAAATGATCGTCGCCGAAGAGAGCGAGGATTCCGGCAGCCGGAAGCGGACGCTGACGATGGGATACTGTGCTCCCTGGGTCACTTGAATCATGTGCAGGTTGCGGTTGCTGTCTCCGGTATCGAATGACTTGACCTGCGCTGCTACCAGAAAATCACATTGCCCGGCGTGGCAGACGCCTTTGCCGAGCGCCGCATGGCTAACTCCATCCACTTCATGAAGCGGGTGAGAAACATGATAAGTGAGCGTGGAAGAATCCAGCACCCATTGCTTGTCGGATTGAGCAAGGGCGGGAAGCACGCTAAGCGCGAGTATAACTATTAACTTTTTCATTGATGCTCCCAGAATTTGATTTTGATCGGCCATGAAACCGCGATGATGGACACGCCATAGGCAGTAGCCGTTGTCAGTGCGACCGCGGAATGAGCGGCTGCAATGCCATGTACCTTTTCACCCGCATCTTGCTGTTTCAGCGCCATTGCCCCCAGGATGGGAGTCAGGATCATGCCGGGACCGTGTATGCAAGCTAGTACCTCGTGCCACCGGATGGCGCCTTTCTTCTCCGTACCAGGAATCTTGGGAGCGGCTATCGCATAGTAAGCGGTGGCCGAGTACATTCCTACAGTGAGCACGCCCAACGAGGCATGAAGGTCAGCTCCCGCCGAGGGTCCGCAATTATGGTTGCAGGGCGCCTCTCCAGATGCAAACAATGTTGCTGCCAGAGGTAGGGTGGTCAACAGGCCCAGCCGTTGGTGAATCTTCAGCATCCGGGTTCGTTTATCCAACAGCGCCTGGGCCGTTGCGCTTCCCGCCGTTTGTTCCGGGGTAAGTCCCAGGTCGCCGAGCGAAGGCGGTTGATTGTCAGAGGAAGGCTGCGGCGAACCCGCAGTAGCCGCCGGAGAGGGTGGTTGATTTTGCTGCGTCTGTTCGGCATTGGATGCGAGCAGGCTCGGAGCCGGCGCATCGGGCAGTGCCGTGTTGTCCACCTGAGCGAAGCTCGAAAACGGGCTTGCCAACACAATCAGCAGGACCGCACTGCTGAAGATAATCTTTGCTGTTTTTCGATTCCTACTGAAAATCATTCTCTTTTGATCGCTTTCTCATTCGAAAAAAAACGCCGTCCGCTCAGAATTCATCTGAGGGAATTTTCTGAGATTTCATCAACAATTCGATCCGATTCGGGGAAACAAATAGCGTGCTTGGGAGGCAATCCGCGATTGCGCTGGGGAAATCTTACCCTATCAGACAACTCTTTTTCTGAAAAGTGAGCCAACTTCTTTCAACCGTGCCGGTTTTTTTGCTTGGGATCAGATTCGGTTTTCACCACTGGTTCAGAATCGCCGACCAGATCTCGAACGCTCCCGCCGCTTCAATTAGCATGAGAAGATGACCACCACGATTCGCCCCGCAACCCGCGCCGATGTGCCGCAAATACTGGCCTTCATCCGCGCGCTGGCTGCCTACGAGCGTATGCCGGAAGCGGTGACCATCACCC
>CAZXVX010000263.1:0-3264 GCA_964644105.1 uncultured Occallatibacter sp.
CCAGCAGATGGCCGATGCGCGAGGGCAGGCCCTTGAAGAACCAGACGTGCGAACACGGGCTCGCCAGTTCAATGTGCCCCATGCGCTCGCGGCGCACCTTCGACACCGTCACTTCCACGCCGCACTTGTCGCAGATCACGCCGCGATGCTTCATGCGCTTGTACTTGCCGCACAGGCACTCCCAGTCCGTGACCGGTCCAAAGATGCGCGCGCAGAAGAGGCCGTCGCGCTCCGGCTTGAAGGTGCGGTAGTTGATCGTCTCCGGCTTGGTCACCTCGCCGTGCGACCAACTGCGGATCTTCTCAGGCGATGCAAGCATGATGCGGATGGCGTCAAAATCGGTAATGGGACCAGAAAGCTCGAACGGGTTTGAACGGAACAAGGTGACCCTCCTTGGCGGGCCTCGCAGGCGCCTGCCTTGGCTTTCCCCGGGATTCTTATCAGGTTCTTCCTTCCCGGGAAGCGGTGTTGACCGCTTTCAAGAAGAACCCAAAACTCAGCTTTCAGCTATCAGCTCTCAGCCGTCAGCTTGGTGCTTGCCCGCCCAATATCGGGCTGAAAGCTGATGGCTGAAAGCTGTAAGCCGCACTCAATCCGCCACTGCCAGCAAATCCGGCTCAGGCAGCTTCTTCACCAGATCCGCCCGCTTGATCAGCTCCACATCCAGACACAGCGACTGCAACTCGCGAATCAGCACGTTGAACGACTCCGGCACGCCCGGCTCAATCGCCGCCTCGCCCTTCACAATGGCCTCATAAATCTTGGTGCGGCCATAGACGTCATCCGACTTCGCCGTCAGCAACTCTTGCAGGATGTAAGCCGCGCCGTAAGCCTCCAGCGCCCACACTTCCATCTCGCCGAATCTCTGCCCGCCGAACTGCGCCTTGCCGCCCAAAGGCTGCTGCGTAATCAGCGAGTACGGTCCAATCGAGCGCGCGTGAATCTTGTCGTCCACCAGGTGCGAGAGCTTCAGCATATAGATGTAGCCCACCGTCACCGGCTGCTCAAACTGCTCGCCCGTCATGCCGTCATAGAGCGGCGTCTTGCCCGAGGTAGGCAGTCCAGCCGCGGCCAGCAAGGACTTGATTTCGCCCTCGCGCGCGCCGTCAAAGACCGCCGTGCCAAACCAGATGCCGCGCTTCATGCCCGCGCCCACGCGCAGCAGCATCTCGTCGTCCAGCTCCTCCAGTTGGCGCAGCGCAGCCGTTCCGGCAAACTCCTTGCGCATCAGCGCGCGGGTAGTTTCCACGTCGTTGTTGGCCTTGATCAGCGCGGCCACCTTCTCGCCCAATACGTGCGCCGCCCAGCCCAGATGCGTCTCCAATACCTGTCCCACGTTCATACGGGAAGGCACGCCCAGAGGATTCAACACAATCTCCACCGGCGTTCCATCCGGCAGATACGGCATATCTTCTTCCGGAAGGATGCGCGCGATGACGCCCTTGTTGCCGTGGCGGCCGGCCATCTTGTCGCCCACGCTCAACTTGCGCTTCATCGCCACATACACCTTCACCAGCTTGATTACGCCCGGAGGCAGCTCATCGCCCTTGGCCAGCTTGGCCACCTTCTCGTTGGTGATCTTGCGCAGCACTTCGATCTGCCGCGAGGTCATCTCTTCGATCTCATCGATCTGTTCGTTCACCCGCGGATCCTTGTCGGCATAGCGGATGCGCTTCAGATTCTTGGTCGAGATGCGCTCGATCGTCTCGCGATCGAGAATCGCCGCCTTGGTCAGCAAACGCTTGTTGGTCCGCTCGTCGTGCAGATCGGCCAGCACTTCCTTGCCGCCCAGAATGCCTTCCAAACGCTTCAACCGCTCGTCGGTCAGAATGCGAATCTCGTCGCCCAAGTTCTTTTCCAGCTTGGCAATGTATTCGCCTTCAATCTGCTTGGCGCGCTCGTCCTTCTCCTGCCCCTTGCGGCTGAAGATGCGCACATCAACGATGGTGCCTTCAATGCCTGGAGGCGTGGTCAGCGAAGCGTCGCGCACATCGCCGGCCTTTTCGCCGAAGATGGCGCGCAGCAGCTTCTCTTCCGGCGTCAACTGCGTCTCGCCCTTGGGAGTGACCTTGCCCACCATGATGTCGCCGTGCTTGATCTGCGCGCCGATGCGGATGACGCCGCTCTCGTCCAGATCGCGCAGCGCGTGCTCGCTCACGTTCGGAATATCGCGCGTGATCTCTTCCGGTCCCAGCTTGGTGTCGCGCGCTTCAATCTCGAACTCCTCGATGTGCACTGAGGTGTAGTAGTCCTCCCGCACCAGCTTCTCGCTGATCAGAATCGCGTCCTCGAAGTTGTAGCCGCGCCAGGGCATGAAGGCCACCAGCACATTGCGTCCAAGCGCCAACTCGCCCTCTTCCGTGCAAGGTCCGTCGGCAATCACCTGCCCCTTCACCACCCGCTCGCCCTCGCGGACGACCGGCTTCTGATTGATGCAGGTGTTCTGGTTGGAGCGCTTGAACTTGATCAGCGTGTAAATGTCCGATCCAACTTCGCGCGACAACTGCGTCGGATGATGCTCGCCTTCAACGCGTACGATAATGCGCTGCGAGTCCACCGAATCCACAATTCCGTTGCGCTTGGCCAGAATCACAGCGCCGGAGTCGCGCGCCGTCACGCCTTCCATTCCCGTGCCCACCAGCGGCGCTTCAGCCACCAGCAGCGGAACAGACTGGCGTTGCATATTCGCGCCCATCAGCGCGCGGTTCGCGTCGTCATGCTCAAGGAATGGAACCAGGCTAGCGGCTACTGAAACCAGTTGCTTCGGACTCACGTCGATGTAATCAACATCGCCGCGATTGACCAGCACAAAGTTCCCCTGCCGCCGCGCGTTCACCAAGTCTTCGGTAATAAACCCTTCATCGTTGAACTCGATGTTGGCCTGCGCAATGGTGTGCTTGTCCTCTTCCCACGCCGAGAGATAAAAGCTGAAAGGAATGCTGTCGATGGGCCGCTTGCCGGCCTTCTTCAGCTCCTCATTCAGCCGCGCCGCCTCATCTTTTTCGATGTGGTCGCCCACGCGCAATCCACTTTCGCCGGCGTTGGCGATCTCGACAAAGTCAAGAATGCGCGAGTCCTTCACCTTGCGATAAGGCGACTCGATGAAGCCGTATTCATTGATGCGCGCAAAGCAGCTCAGCGAGCTGATCAGGCCGATGTTCGGCCCTTCCGGCGTCTCAATCGGGCAGATGCGCCCGTAGTGCGTCGGATGCACGTCGCGCACCTCAAAGCCCGCGCGCTCGCGGCTCAAGCCGCCCGGTCCAA
>CAZXVX010000264.1:0-3263 GCA_964644105.1 uncultured Occallatibacter sp.
CATATTGTTGAAAATACGTTTGATTGATGATTCGAGTCCTACCTGAGGAGCCAATTATTCAATAACTTACACACCTCCATCAAATTCACGATCCCCACAAAACCCCACGCTAACGCTTACACTGCAACTGCCAAAGGCGTTTCCTGCTTCATCACCATCTGAACAACTTTGGAATTGGCTTGCAGAGATCCGCGAGCGGGTTGCGGCCGGCGAGAAGAAGGCCAGGCTGGCGCCTGAATTTCACGTATCGCGGCAGACGTTGTATACAGCGCTTGGTTGATCACGGTGGATTTGCTCACGCCAACCGTCCCGTCCATCTGCGGAATCAGTCCTTATCGTTGCGCGCGTAGCAGCGTTTCCAGCACACGCCCGCTCAGCGGCAAGAAGTTTTGCGTAGCGGTATAGGCGGGGATTTCCACTTCTTTGCCGCCCCTTTTTTTGGTGCGCAAACGCAGCCACTCCAACCTTCCCCGACCCCGACGACTCAGCTAAGGCCAGTTGGTCTGTCAACCGGGCTGGCCCCACATATTCAAAAGTCCTTCGCCGCTGTAGCTTCGGTCAACACTTGGTCTGGCGATTTGGCGCCTTTCCAGAATCCATTTAGCCTATCGCGATCCAGGTTCACAGATCATTTAGCCCGATTGGCGTTTCCAGAGTCGGCGACGCTCTGGAAACGCTCTCCGGCAATTTTGCAGTGACCAGCGTATGGGATGCGAATGCCAACATGGGATTTCTGGCTACTTGGTTGAAGACACGCTCACAACGAAGTTCATCGGGGCAAGCTCTGCGTTGAGGTCAGGGTTATAGTAGTCGGTCAGCTTTGCCGGCGCGGCCTTTGCCCGGATTGCGTATCGGGGAGTAAAGCTGAAAGAGAACTTGACTCCTTCAGCGGAGGACGGCCAGAGGTAAAAGACGATCCTGTCGGGTTGGATCTCGTAGCGGTCAATGATCCAAGTGTCCAGCAGTTTGCCGAGCGCGGCGCGGTCGACGTCGGCTCCGGGCGGCAGGCCCACCTCCGCCAGCATCATGCCGTAGCCCTGCGAACCGACCCGGCGCGCGCTCACCGTGCATGAGATTGGCTGCCCCACACGGGCATTCTCGCCATCGCAGGCGTAGCCGAAGTCAAGTCCAGAGCTTTTGCCGGGGACGGTGGTGGAAGTAGTGTGTAGAGCGTCCGCGCTCCATGGAAGATAGAACCAAGTCGTGATCTGCGCATTCGCAATTGCCGCGTCACCCGCTCCGGAAAACTCAAGCGTATTCGTCCCTGCGTGAATCATGGCTGTCAGGTCCAGCGTGCGCGGGGCATCAATCAGACGGCTATCGGGCTTGATGCTCTGAGCCTGCGCTTCGCTCAATGGCTGGCCATTGACCGCAAGCGTAAAATCAGTTGGTGATGGGTTCTGCAATTGCTTTACGGCAACCGGCAGTAAAGCCTTGAGCACGCGCACCGTCGCTTGCCCACTCAGCCACACGCCATAGCCGTCGCGGTTTTCGAGCAAATAAAGCAGTGCGTCGTTTTCAATTTTTTCGTCCTCAGGATTCGCTGCCGCATCGAGCGCCGAGAGCGCCATCGCCGTGGCCTCCAGCCTGCCTCCCGTGCCCCAACCGTAGAAGGGCGAGTAACCGTCGAACTCCCAATGCGCGCCATCGCGACCGTGATCCGCTGCGCCAACAAGTTCCTCGCGCAACCGCGCTGTCGCTGTTTTGTCGCCGGCTTTTGCCGCCAGAGTCAAGCGCAGCGAATTGGCGTATGGATCGTGCAGGGAAGCCACAGAGGTCGCTGCATAGGCCAGCGCTTTGGTTATCGCCTGCTTCATACGGCCTGGAAGATCGCCCTTCGCTTGAGTGGCAAAGTCTTTGGCCTCAAGCGCCGTCTCCAGTGCGCTCGCAATGAAAAGTACCTGCCGCGCGGAAGGCTGGCCATAGTGAGGCTTCCAATAGCCATCGGCGCTCTGCTGCTTGAGCAGCCACTCAATCGCGATCATGATGCGCGAGCGATCCACGTCAACGTACGGCTCGGCTTCGGTGAGGAATTCGATTGCGTATGCGGTCAGCGCCACGTCTGCGTCTTCCGAATCATGGCCCCAATATGTCAGCCCACCCGCTGCGTTAAAGTAGCCCATGAGCCGGTCATATCCCAATTGCAGGTAATCCTGTGCCTGCGCCTTTGCCGGACTCTCCGTCTTTGAAGCGGCGCCAAGTTCAAGGAACAAGAGACTCGGATACGTGGAAGAGATCGTCTGCTCGCCGCAACCGTAAGGCCTCTCCAGGACTGCTTTCATTGCGTGATAGACATTGCTGCCAAGGTTTGGATAAAGGAGCATCTCGGCATGAACTGAGCCCGGAATGGCATCCGGCGGAAGATCGAAATGAACGGTGCTCTTTCCGCCGCGCACAAGTTCCGAAACCGTAACCATTCTCGGTTCGCCGTCGGGATGAACCTTTACCTTCTTCTCCACGGCATCGCCATCGTGCGCATTGGCCGCACTCACATTGAGCGCTCCGGCATCGGTTCGAGCTTTCGCAATCAGTCCGACAACCACTGCGGACGATCCGCCCGAAGGAACCGTCATCTGCGTTACGGCCGGCGTGGATAGTGCAAACCAGTCGGCTTCCTTTACGGTCACAGGCAGAGTAACGGCGCGCGGCGTGTAGTTGCGCAAATTCACAGGAAGTGAAATCTCGTCGCCCACGGTCAACACCTGAGGCGGATCCAGATCGACAAAGAACGGCTGGAAGGTGATGAACGTGCGGTCAAGCGAAGTGACTCTTCCATCCAGCGTTGATCCGATTGCATGCAGCTTCCAAGTCGTCAGGCTGTCAGGCAGCGTGAACTTCAACGCCGCGTGGCCCTTCGCATCGGTCTCGAGCGACGGCGCCCAATACGCCGTCTCCTCAAAGACGTGGCGCAATCGCGGCGTAATCACCGGCTCCGTGATGGTGGCGCTGCCGGCGGCTCCTTTGGCAACCGATTTCTTGCCTGCGCTCGATACGCCGAGACCCAAGGCCGCAAGCGCTGCGAAGTTCCGGTTTTCGGTGCTAATCTCGGTAATCTGCTCGCTCGAAATCAGGGTCGAAACAACATTGGAATCGGATTGGACTGCTAGCGCATCGGCTTCCACGGTTACAGTCTGCGTTTCTGCTCCCAAATAGAGCTTAACATCGACCGTGGTCAATGCCGCGGAGGAGACATGAACCGCGGTTAGAACGAAAGTTTCGAAGCCTTTTGAATCCACGCGCAAGTTATACAAACCGGGCGCAAG
>CAZXVX010000265.1:0-3244 GCA_964644105.1 uncultured Occallatibacter sp.
TTTTGGCCGCCTCGGTGCAGATGTCGCTCACGCCCAGCCCCTTGGCCAGCACATGGCGCTCCTTGATGCCGGTGCGCTCCATGATCCACTGGTCGTTGGTGTCGACCATCTTTTCCAGGTCTTGATTGGTAATCACTTGAGGAGGGACGTAGGTGCCGAGGGCCGTAATCTTGCAGCGGGTGCCCACGATGGGGCGAACGGACAGTGCCAATGCTTTTCTCCTTGCAGTTCCGCCCTGAAATCGGCTCCGGCTCCCATCTCAATAACAAACTGTCATCCTGAGCGGAGCGAAGCGAAGTCGAAGGACCTGCGTTTGCTTTCTTCGATAGAGAATCCGTCGAACCGGATCAAAAAAAGGCGCAAAAAGCGCCGGGTGACCTACTGCGCCCGTACTAGCCCGTTACCGTTGCTTCCTTCCGGACCTGGCGGGGTTGGCGGGATTACGTCGCGTAGGACCCGGCACTTGTTGATTTTAACACCCGAGAGCCGGTGATTCAGCAAAAGGAAAAAAGGAAGCGCTGAGGTCTTTGACCACTTTCCAAAAGGCTTGATCGCCCACTCCGCGAAAGACAGTGCGCTATCATCAAATGGTTAACGGTCCGCAACTGCCCCCTCAGGATGCAAGTTGGGCCACTTTCGGAAATTCACTTTGATTCAATTAGAAAATCTCCCGTCCTGCCGTGAAAGGAAGAAGAAATGAAACCCTTTTTGATTACAGGAGCTGCCGGCTTCATTGGCCGGTCCATCGCCGCCGAGTTGCTGCGGCAAGGCAAACGCGTGCGCGGCATCGATAATTTTTCTACCGGCAAGCCTGAAAACCTGAGGGGCCTGGAGGCAATGGATTTTATCGAGGCTGACATCAATGATGCCGCGGCTGTCGCACAGGCCTGCCGCGAGGTTGAGTGCATCTTTCATGAGGCGGCCATTCCTTCAGTGCCGCGCTCGGTGGAAGACCCGATCGGCTCCAATCACGCCGGCGTCACCGGGACGGTTCAACTGCTGGTTGCCGCCAAGGATGCAGCCGTGCGTCGCGTCGTCTTTGCCGGCTCCTCGGCGGTCTACGGCAACCAACCCACGCTGCCCAAATCCGAGCAGATGCCGCCCCAGCCAATCTCCCCATACGCAGTCTCCAAACTGGCGGGCGAGTATTATTTGAAGTCGTTTACCCAAGTCTTTGGGCTGGAGACGGTTACACTACGCTACTTCAATGTCTTTGGCCCTTATCAAGATCCCACCTCGGAGTACTCCGGCGTGCTGGCCAAATTCACGCTCAAGATGCTGGCCGGCCAAACGCCTACCATCTTCGGCGACGGCGAGCAGAGCCGCGATTTCACGTATATCGACAACGTGGTGCATGGCAACCTGCTGGCCGCCGCCGCACCCGCAGAGCTGGTCTCCGGCGGGGTCTTCAATGTAGCCACCGGCACACGCATTTCCTTGAATCAGACCGTAGAAATTCTGAAGGCCTCAACCGGATATTCTGGAGAGGTTCTCTATGCACCGGAGCGCGGCGGTGATGTGAAACATTCGCTGGCTGATATCCGGCGTGCTAAAGAATCCCTCGGCTACGAGCCTGTTGTAGACTTTCGCCAAGGCCTTGATCGCACTGTGGCCTGGTATCGCAGCATGGATGCGCAAACCAACTCTTGAAGCGAGGAAGTGGAAGGATGGTTCCGATGGCGGAGCAATTGAATCAGTTCAAGCAGCGGATTGCAGCCCGTGAGGCCCGGATCGGCATCGTCGGAATGGGCTACGTTGGCCTGCCTCTTGCGCTGCTCTTCAGCGCGGAACGCTTCGCTATCACTGGTTTCGATATAGACGCCCGCAAAGTGGAGACGCTGAACGCAGGTGGTTCCTACATCCTGCGCATCCCCCCCGGAGAGATTCAGGCCGCGCGCTTGAATGGCCTGCAAGCAACCACTGATTACAGCCGCATCGCGCAGATGGATGCCGTCATCATCTGCGTGCCCACGCCTCTCGACGAACATCATGAACCGAATTTGAGCTTCATTACCGGCACGGTGAAATCGATCGCCTCTCATCTGCAAGCAGGGCAGTTGATCATTCTCGAAAGCACCACTTATCCCGGCACCACCGAAGAGGTTGTTGTTCCACTGCTCGAAGAGGGAAATCCCCACGGACTCAAAGCCGCCAGAGATATAGAAAGCACGGGCTTTTACGTGGCCTTCAGCCCGGAGCGGGAAGACCCCGGCAATGACAGTGTGGCGCGGCGCGATATTCCCAAGGTGGTGGGCGGCTGCGGCCAGGTGGCGCGCGATCTGGCCTCCGCCATTTACGCAACCATCTTCAACCGCACCGTTCCCGTCTCCTCGCCCGCCGTGGCCGAGATGACCAAGCTGCTCGAAAACATTTACCGCTGCGTCAACATCGCGCTGGTCAACGAACTGAAGCAGCTTTGCCTGCGCATGGACATCGACATCTGGGAGGTGATTGAAGCGGCCAGAACCAAGCCCTTCGGCTTTCAAGCCTTTTATCCGGGACCGGGGCTCGGCGGCCATTGCATTCCCATCGATCCTTTCTATCTCTCATGGAAGGCCAGGGAGTTCGATTTCCGCACCCGCTTCATCGAACTGGCCGGCGAAATCAATGCGCATATGCCGTACTTTGTCGTCGAAAATGTGATGGAAGCCCTTAGCCGGAACGGACGCGCGCTGCATGGCGCGCGGGTGCTGGTGCTGGGACTCGCCTACAAGCGCGACATCGACGACCTGCGCGAATCGCCCTCGCTCACCGTGATTGAGCTCCTCCAGGAGCGCGGGGCGCTGGTGGAATACAACGATCCCTTCTTCGCCACGGTCGGCCAGGGACGCAAATACGCTCTGAACATGAGCAGCACATCGCTTGATAAAATCCCAGAGTTCGATTGCGTGGTGATTGTGACCGATCACTCGCAGTACGACTACGCCAAGATCGTAGCAGACTCGAAGCTGGTGGTAGACACACGCAACGCCACCAAGGGCATCGAAGCCGGGAATATCGTGCGCTGCTGATGGCGGCCGTTGAAAGTATTCGTAGCGCCGGCCTCCCGGCCGGCTGTGGCGTGGACCTCCTGGTCCACGCCGCGCCCAGCCCAAACCGAAAAAAGTTGTCGGGTTTAAAGCACATGAATTGAGTTTGAACCTTGGACAAGCGCGGGCGAGGACGCCCGCGCTACAGCCGGTCTGGAGACCGGCGCTACCATCCGCCCATTACAACTTCAAGCGGTCACCGTACGAGCTACTTC
>CAZXVX010000266.1:0-3230 GCA_964644105.1 uncultured Occallatibacter sp.
ATGGGATCGGAGTGCTCGCGCTTGAGCGAAACCAGCGCATGGCCGGCCTCGTGATAGGCGGTTACCCGCTTCTCAGCCTCGGTGAGCAGCATGGACTTGCGCTCGGCGCCCATCAGTACCTTGTCCTTGGCCAGCTCGAAGTCGTACATCACAACCTGCTTGCGGTTTTGGCGGGCGGCGCTCAACGCAGCCTCATTGACCATATTGGCCAAATCCGCGCCGCTGAAGCCCGGCGTACCACGGGCCAGCACATTGAGGTTGGTGTCTTCGGAGACGGGAACCTTCTTGACGTGAACGGCAAGAATTTCCTCGCGTCCGCGCACATCGGGCAGACCCACCACCACGCGGCGATCAAAGCGGCCGGGGCGCAGCAGAGCGGGGTCCAACACGTCGGGGCGATTGGTGGCGGCCACCAGGATCACGCCGTCGTTGGATTCAAAACCATCCATCTCGACGAGCAGTTGATTCAGCGTCTGTTCGCGCTCATCATGCCCTCCGCCCAGGCCAGCGCCGCGATGACGGCCGACGGCGTCGATTTCGTCGATGAAGATGATGCAAGGGGCGTTCTTCTTGCCCTGTTCAAAGAGATCGCGGACGCGGCTTGCGCCGACGCCGACAAACATCTCGACAAAATCGGAACCGGAGATGGAGAAGAAGGGAACGTTGGCCTCGCCGGCCACGGCACGCGCCAGCAGCGTTTTGCCGGTTCCCGGAGGGCCGACCAGCAGCACGCCCTTGGGAATGCGTCCGCCAAGCTTTTGAAATTTGGCCGGCTCCTTCAGGTATTCGATGATCTCCTTCAGCTCTTCCTTGGCCTCATCTACGCCAGCCACGTCCTTGAAGGTGATCTTTTTTTGCTGCATACTGAGCAGGCGCGCGCGGCTCTTGCCAAAGGACATGGCTTTGTTGCCGCCCGACTGCATCTGACGCATGAAGAAGAAGAAAACAAAGGCAATCAGCAGAATCGGCAGCCCATTGATCAGAATGAGAGGAATGATGTTGCTCTGCTCAGCCTTCTTGGAGAATTGAGCGTTTGCATGAGGATCCAGAAAAGCCGCCTCGAGCCCTTCGAAGTGTTCGCCGACATGGGTGTGGAATTGCTCTTTGAGCGGCTGTTTGGCGTCAGGCGTGGCGCGCAAGTGCCCGTGCAACTCAGTGCCCTGTACCTCGGCATCGGCGACCAGCCCCTGCTTCACCTTGTTATACAAGTCGGAGTAGGAGATTTCTACATCCTTGCCTCCCATGCTCGCGCCCTTCGTTACCGCGCCCCAAAGCACGATACAGACAGTAACGATAAAGACCCAAAACAAGATCGCTCTAGCGGTCGAATTCACCAGTATTCCTTTCTTCCGGCGCTTCGGAACCCTTGAAATAAGAGTCCAGCAATGCCAATACAACTTTAGACGCTCTTGCGCGAGCGAAAGTCACAGAAAAGTACAGCACCCTCGACGACAGACACAACCATCTCCCCGTCCATAAGGGCAGTCTCTTCGATTGTACTCTCAAGCCGGGAATTCTTATAGCCGCCCGTGAAGGCGTCCAAAACTTTTGGATATCAATCTATGATTGAACTTCCGACGGAAAAAGGCGCAGCGCTTCCCATCTCCAGAGCGGTTGATTCGATGCACAGGCCAGGAGTTGGATCCACTTCCACTCCATGCATCCACACAATGCGGCCCTCGATCTCGACGACCGGCCAGAAGGAGCGTCGTGAGCCAGTCACTTTGAGCCGCTCTAACACTTCCTTAACTTTGCGCGGTCCTGAGGAGTAGCGGAGTTGAACACGGTCGCCTGGCTTCCAATTACGCAGGATGGCGACGCTGCTTTGGGTGGCGTGTGTGGAATCAAACTGAATCTTCAAATGAAGGCCAAAGGCCTTCACTTCACCGGGAATCGCAATTTCAAATTCGGTTGCATCTTGCGCGTTTGTCCGCGCAGCCGGCAGAATGGAGAGCCGCAGTTCACGCGGTGTTCGCTCGGCGCGCAAGCCATCAGGCAGCTCTCTTTTCTGGCCGGCATTGCCGGATAGGGCGAGTACGCGCAATGCTTCTGTTGCAGGAAAATCAATAGTCACGCCCAGTTCATCCGCGGCGAAACGCACAAGCCGCCGCTGGAGCGCGGAGGGAAGTTGGGCCAGCCGCATCCCATCCAAGGCCAGACCGTCGCTGGCCGCTCGACCACCGCCGCGCACCGGACGACCATGCAAGATGATCTGCGGGCTGACTCGATCGACTTCGGCACTCCACCACGCCTCTTCGTCGCGTGCCAGCTCAGCCATCTGCGCCAAATGCTCGCGCAGACGCGGGTTCCAGCTCTCCAACAGCGGAAGCAGTTCATGGCGGATGCGGTTGCGGGTGAAGGTCAAAGCTCGATTGGAGGAGTCTTCGCGCCATCCCTGTCCCAGCGCAGCCAGATAAGCCTCAATCTCGGCTCGCGAGGTTGAGAGCAGCGGGCGCAGAATCCGTCCTTCAGGGAATTCGATGACGGGATAAATACCGCTAAGGCCCTCGGTCCACGCGCCGCGGAGAAACTTGGCGAGCACCGTTTCGGCCTGATCGT
Source organism: uncultured Occallatibacter sp. (assembly GCA_964644105.1). Classification (GTDB taxonomy): domain Bacteria; phylum Acidobacteriota; class Terriglobia; order Terriglobales; family Acidobacteriaceae; genus Telmatobacter. The sequence continues at coordinate 2,560 of CAZXVX010000266.1, forward strand.
CTTGCGTGTGCGCCGTAGCCACGGCATCAATCACACCGCGAGCGATCAGCTTGCGGAACCAACCATAACGCAAGCGGCGCGCGGCTTCTTCGACGGTTTCGCCTTTGGCCTTGGCTTCGGCGGCGCAATCGACCCGCGCCTCGTGAAATGGAAGTCCCAGTTCCGAGGCGAGCGAGCAGGCAAAGGCCAGATCGCCGTCAGCTTCCTCGCCGCGCAAACCATGATGCAGATGAGCCACGTGCAGCACCAGGCCCAATGAACCGGCCTGCTCAGCGAGCGCCCGCGTCAGGGCCACCGAATCCGCGCCGCCGGAGAGGCCAACGGCCAGACGTAGACCGGGCTTCAGCAGTGTGGAGTTGAGCGAGAGTGTCGGTGGTTTGATGCGCATTTCGAAATCGTTATCCACAAATCAAATCGGGTACCACTGATTCGGATTTTCGGAACTGGGAAGAGACGAATCTCTATCGATTATCTTTTCAAAAAAAGATAGAGCCACTACTCGCCTAGCATAATCCGCTGAATCCGCGTCGCCCTACCCGTCATGGGGTCGCAGGCGATCAGAGCAGCGCACATTTTAGGATTGCCTTTGGCGGCCTCGAATTTGCTGGGCATTCCTGTCAAGAACTTCTTCAGCACCAGCTCCCGTTCGACGCCGATCACACTGTCGTAGG
>CAZXVX010000267.1:0-3224 GCA_964644105.1 uncultured Occallatibacter sp.
CCGATCGCGCTCCGCACCGCCAAGCAACGTCAAATCACCCAGTAAGGACTCTGGCCGGAGCGTGATCTCTTCCATGAGTTGCACAAAGCCATTGCCCAGCGAATGCGCCAAGGCAGGATCGAAGCGGGCGGGATCGTATTGCAAGCGAAGGTGCAAACGCTCTCCAGGCGTCATCAGCAAGTTGACTGGGTAATGAGTTGCGTCATCCGGTTCGACCCTGGTAATACGAAGCCCAGGCGCCGGCGCATCCATCTTGGCTTGGTGTATCGGATAATTCTCGACAACGATGAGAGTATCGAAGAGTTCACTCATTCCGGCTGCTTGTTGAATCTCGCTGAGCCCAAGATAGTGGAAAGATGCCAGGCGCCCTTGAGCACGCTGCAATCCGGTGAAGAAGGAAGATAGGGATCGAGAAGGCTCAAGTTGAATCCGAAATGGAACAGTGGCGATGCACAGGCCAATGATCCGGTCGATATCCAAAACTTCGGGTGGCCGACCTGAGACGGTGACGCCGCAAATCACATCGCTCTTTCCTGTCTGTAATGCCATCAGCAGGCCCCAAAGCCCCTGCAAAACAATACTTGGAGTTACACCCCAACGGTGCGCCAGTGTGTTGATCTTCGATGTAATTTCCTTAGATACCTCGGTCTGCCATCGCTCCGGCCAAACAGAGATCGCCATTGCATCCGCTGGATGAGCTAACAACGTGGGCTCCGCAATTCCAATGAGATACTCTCTCCACGCAGCGAACGCTATCTCCCGATTCTGTTTTTGAACCCAATTCAAATAATTCTTGTATGTGATTCGGAACGGCGAAGCTCCATAAGAAGCTTCATCGCGATAGGCCGTAAATATCTCCTCAATGAACAGCGGCAGTGACCATCCGTCCATCAGGAGATGGTGGTAACTAAGAACTAATAGATGATGGGTTATTTGTTTCGATGGCAGCTTGGCGAGCATGATCCGCAGAAGAGGCGGCCTATCCAGCCGGAATCTTTCATTGCGCTCCCTGTATACACTTTCCTGCAGGCAAATTTCGGCTTCGCGGCTGGAATGCATTGAAAGGTCCAATGCCTTCCATGGCACTTCAATCTCGCCGGCGATTGCCTGCACCGGCCGTTGCTCTCCCAACCGAATAAAGGCCGCGCGCAGATTGGGGTGCTTGCTCAGCGTCAGATTTGATGCGTGCCGGAGCCGGGCGGAATTCAAGTCACCCTCAATTTCGAGGCTGATCTGTACCGTATACAGATCAGGCCCGGAGTTATCGTAAAGCGCATGGAAGATAATGCCTTCCTGCAAGGGCGACAGCGGCAGCACATCCGATAAGTGCGGAACAGCATCTTCAATCTCTTCGATTTGTTCCTGCGAAATCTTGACCAGCGGAAAATCGGAGGGAGTGTGGAATCGTGCGCCTGACAATACTTTGCTATCATCTGTTATCGTCGACCACAAGAATTTGACAAAGGATTCAAGCGCCTGCTGCCAATAACTCGCGAGGGACTGGACCGCCTCCGCATTCTGCGCGTTGGAAGGCCAAATCCAATTCGCAACCAGGTGAAGGCCGTCTCCACGATCCACTGTCATCGCGTTGATTTCGAGCAAATGCAATAGATGAGCGGCTGCTTCCGGCTCTTGAAGCCATGACCATGCTTCGTAATCAATCGACCAATCCAGTGTGCTGGACGCATCCACTCTTCCAAGATAGTTAAATCCAACATCCGGTTCGCACTTATCGCGACAAAGTGATTCCTTCTTAGCTATGTGGCGAAGCAAGCCGTAACCCAAGCCTCGCCCATCATGCTCTGAAGGATTGGTGGTTGCTTCATTTGCAAGCGGAATAGGAATTGACCGCAATTGCTCTTTGACCTGTTTCAAGCACTTGGCTATTTCGGCTCCTCCGTTGAGGATTGTGGCTAAGTCGGCTTGCTCAAGCCGCAGCAACACAGGATAGATGGAGGTGAACCAGCCAGTCGTTCTGGAAAGGTCCATGGACGGATCGAGCCGATAGCGGCCATGGCTCTCAATGTCGATGTGTGCTCCCGAATTTCGATATCCCCGATCCTCCTGCCATACGGCAATGGCGATTGTCAGAGCGGTAAGCAGGATTTCGTCCCCGCGCATCCGGAACATATTCGCTATGCCTGAAAAAATAGAAGTCGTTTGATCCGCGCCTAATTCCACACGAATGCGCCTTGCGGATGCCAGTGAGTCCTTTGCCGTGTCCAGCCGAAATTCGGGAAAGAGCTTAGCAGTCCGGTTAGTCGTTGATTCCCAGAAAGGAAGTTCCGCAAGCGCTTGAGCGCTACCGGCCATCTCTTGGAGACGCAATGCGTAGGCGCGGTAAGAGGTGCTGACCACTCCCTCTTCGGATAGGAAAACTGAGTGACTGCCGTCTTGTTCCTCCGCAAGAATCAGATCCCAGATCTCCGCAAGATCCTCACTCAAAATCCTCCATGAGACGCCATCTACTGCAAGATGATGAATGACAAAGAGCAACGACGCTGCTGTCTCTTCGCAAATCCATACAACGTGAAGCACATGTCCATCGGCTGGCCTAATCTGGGCAATAGCCTCGCGCATTGCCGACTGCACGTGTAATCTATGTGCCCCGATAGGATTGTGGCTTTCTTCTATTTCGCTGAAGCTCATTTGGGTCAGACAATCTTCCGCTCGGATAGCGCCCTTCGCCAATATCTGTAGGATCGGGGCTCCTTCGGCATTACGCGCGAATTGGAGGCGCAACGAGTCGTGCCGATCAATCAAGAGTTGAAGGGCGCGCTGGAGTCGCGCTTGTGTTATATCGAGCGGCGCCCGGAGCAGGACTGTCTGCACAAAGCTTTCCAGTAAGTCTCCACGACTCAAGAATTGTTGCATCAGTGGAGTGGGTGGAAATTCACCCTCAGGCAACGGTGTCTCCGAATCGTTCAGAGCACTGGAGGTTAACTCAAGACAGGTAGATGCAAGATCCGCGATTGTCTGCTTTTCATAAACATCGCGTAATGTAATCTTAAGTCCTTCCTTACGGACGCGATTTACGAGTTGAATGGAGAGAATGCTATCTCCACCCAGGTTGAAGAAGTTATCGGAGGTGGAAACGGCGGGGAGATGGAGGATCTGCTGGAGCGCGATGCACAGGATCTCTTCCTGCGGAGTGCGTGGTTTCCGGTATTCACTCGCCGTGCGCGCCGGAGCCGGCAGCGCGTTTCGGTCCAGCTTGCCGTTGG
>CAZXVX010000268.1:0-3220 GCA_964644105.1 uncultured Occallatibacter sp.
TTGTTGCGCAGCCAATGCAGCAGCTTGGCGAAGCCCCACTCGTGCGAGTAAACGCCGCCGCACCAGTCGATGGCTTCCAGCTTTTTCGCGTGCGCAAGCGCGGTAATCTCACGCGCCTCGGCGTGGGCGCGATGATCGCACCAGAGATAGTATTCATTCAACGGCTGCATCTGCGCGTCCACCGGAATGACGCTGGAGCCGGTCGTGTCGAGGGCGATGGCGGCAACTTGATCGCCGGTGATGCCCGCCTCTTTGACAGCCGCACGCGTAGCGGCGGCCAGCGCGCTCATCTGATCTTCGTGCGCCTGCGTGGCGAAGTCGGGATCTTCGCGGCGGCGATGCAGCGGATACTCCGCGACAGCCGTGCCCAGGCGCCCGCGCTCGCTATCCATGATTGAAACGCGCACGCTCAGCGTGCCAAAATCCACTCCTGCTACGATGGTCATTTTCTTCTTCTCCGAAAATCTTGAAATGATTCGTATTGAAGGGTACGGGCTTCAGCCCGTACGTTAAAAAGAAATCAAAATATCGGGCTTTAGCCCCTGAGGAAAAAAAGCCTATTGGGGCAATTTCCCTCAGGGGCTAAAGCCCTGCTGTTCTTGATGCATAGATGTACGGGCTAAAGCCCGTACCCTTCATCTGAAGCCCGTACCCTTCATCTGAAGCCCGTACCCTTCATCTAAAGCCCGTACCCTTCATCTGAAGCCCGTACCCTTCATCTGAAGCCCGTACCCTTCATCTAAAGCCTGTACCCTTCACCCAACGATGCCCTAGAGTTCTTCGCCGTGCAGATACGAATCCCATCCCATGTAGCGCGTAGCGGCTTCGTGAACGGCCTTGGAGACGTCGCTGAAGTTGCAGGCCACATGATGCTCAAAGCCCTCGCGGCAGATAAAGCGGAGCAGCTTTTGCAGTTGCGGAATCTGGGCCACGCCCGCGCCGCCGAAGGTATCCAGAGGATCGCTCGTGAATGCGCCCGCGCCGGTGTAGCCGCGGATGAGGCCGTGGTTGTCGTCGGTGGAGTAGCGGGCGTAGCTCATCACGCCGGCCTTGACGCGGCCCACGCAAGTTCCAAAGGTGTTCTCGATGCCCACCGTGCCCGCGATAATCGATTGATAATCCATCGTCGGCGCCTCGGCAAAGAAGTGCTTGGGCAGGTTCGAGCAGTGGAAGCAGACGCACTTGTCGGGGTCGCTGCCGTAGTTATTGTTCCAATCGAGCAGCGCCGAGGGCGAGCCGGAGGCCAGTTGCATCATGTACATTCCCAGCACGCCGGGGATGTCCACTTCGCAGGCCGAGGGGATCAGATCATTCGACATCATGCTCATGATGGTGCAAGGCACCACGCCAAAGTACTCTTCGAAGCTGGTCCAGCATTGCACGGCGGTGACGGCGACGCTGGTCTGCTTCATCCAAGTGTCGATGACCGCTCCCAGCTTGGCCATCTTGAGCAGCGCCGCTTCGGGAACCTTGCCGGTGGCCACATAGCTCTTGATGGCCGCGAGCTTCTGTTGCGCGGCATCATCGTTGTCACCCATCTTGTTGATGCGCCCAAAAATCTCCGACAGATCAATCGGCTCAATGGAGATGCCGCTGGATTCATACAAGCGCTCGGAGTAGCGCACCGTGTTGAAGGCCGCGGGACGCGCGCCGATGGCGCCGATGCGCAGATTCTTCAGTCCCTTGACGATGCGGCAGACCGAGGTGAACCAGGCCAGGTCGGCGGTGAATTCGGGCGAGGTGAGCGACTCGGTGTGCAGCGTGGTCAGCGAGTAAGGAATCTTATACTGCATCAGGTTGTTACAGGCGCTCATCTTGCCGCAGAAGCTGTCGCGGCGGACGGCGATGGTCATCGCGTCCGAGCGGTCGGGCGTGGCCTGCACCAGCACCGGAACCTTGAGGCCGCTGAGGCGGATGGCGTCGGCGATGCCGCGCTCGTCGCCGAAGTTGGGCAGAGTGACGATGATGCCGTCGATTGCATCGGCATGCTTTTTGAAGAGTTCTGCGCAACGCTGCGCCTCGGCGTAGGTTTCCACCGCGCCGTACTTTGAATCCTCGGGCCCGAGCACGACAACGTTGGCGCCGGCCGCCTCCAGAATGCTGATGATCTCTTCGCGGCCAGTCTTGGCCAGATGATCGGGGAAGAAGCCGCGGTTGCCTACGATAACTCCGAATGTTACTTTACCTTGCGCTGCCATGATTCGCTCCCTTGATTTTTGCCGCGTTTGCGGCGGGTGAAATGTTTGTTGAGATTGTATGATTGCCAGATGCTCCCACTCTGACTGTCATCCTGAGCGAGCAAAGCGAGTCGAAGGACCTGCGTCTTGCTCATCTTGCGGCCAGAGTTGGATACAAATACCAATTACGCGCGTCCGGGGCGGAACTTGATGCAATAGAGCGCGCCGAGCGCCGTCAGCAAGCCGCCCCACCAGATGGGCGTGTGCAGGCTGGTCAACTGAACTCCGGCTGGATAACATCCATTGACTAACTCAAAGATGCCGTAACCGAGAATCAGCACGCCGTAAATCAGCAGCAGCACACCGATGAAAAACCAGATTTGAATTCCTGAACCATGCATAATTCGTAATCCTTTCTTCTCTCCATACCCGGAGAGGCAAACGGCTCGTTACCAGAACAGAATGTTGAGGGCGGCAAAGATGCAGATGGCCAGAGTAGCCCAAACCCAAACCTGCTTGTACCACGGAACCCATTCTTCCTTGGGCAGAACCGTGCAACTGTAGCAGAGTCCATCCAGCTCTGTGACGGGCTTTGGCTTGGTCACCATGCTGACCAGGAAGATGACGATGACCGTAATCGAGAAGGCCCACCAGGCGCGATAGAGATTGGCGGCCATGTCCGTGGCATCAGGATAGAGCGCCACCACGCCGAGCGCGGCGGGACTGAGCTTGACCCAGACAAACATGCTCACCGAAGAACAGATGCCGACAAGCAATCCGAGGAAGCCGGCGGGCGCAGTGGCGCGCTTCCAGAACATACCCATCAGGATGGCGCCCAGCAACGGCGCAATGAAGAAGCTGAACAGCGCCTGCACGTAATCCATAATGCCGTGCGCGTTTTGCACCAGGTAGCCCGCGCCGATCGAGACTGCGACACCGATGAGGATCGACAATCGGCCCACCATCACATAGTGGCTATCCGAGCCTTTCTTGTTGATCAGCGGCTTGTAGATGTCATAGGTCCAGACGGTGGAGAAGGCGCT
>CAZXVX010000269.1:0-3204 GCA_964644105.1 uncultured Occallatibacter sp.
TTGGCTTGCCCATTCTGGTTGTATATAACGCCTCCGCCATTGGCAGCATCTATGGAGGCTATCTGCCCGCCACCTTTATCCGTTTGGGGTTTACCGCAGATCGCGCACGCATGCTGGCCATGTTTTTCTGCGCTGCGATGGTAACTCCCGTCTTCTTGATCAACTATCTCCATGCCGACGACTTTGGTAAGTGGGCGGCTATCGGACTGCTCAGCATGGCTGCCGCCGCGCACCAGGGATGGTCGGCTAACCTGTTCACCACAGCCTCAGATTTGTTTCCGCGCACCGCGGTGGGCTCTGTTACTGGAATCGGAACCATGGCGGGAGCTGTCGGCGGCTTCCTTTTTGCCAAGTACATTGGTCATATTCTGCAACTCTCACACGGCAACTATTCGATCCTCTTTATTCTTGCAGCTACCGTCTATCTTTTTTCGCTGCTTGTCGCGGTTTTACTCGCGCCAGGAATGAAAAAGGCGGAGTTTTTCGCATGAGTATCTGGGAGGGCATTGGAATGAAACTTGCAAAGTATTCTATCGGAGAGTGAAAGCATCACAAGGAGAAATCAGTTATGAATCAAGGGTTGAGTTTTCGCAGGGACGGAGAGTTTGATTTCCTTTCGCTGGGGGCTTTGGTGCATCGTCTCGATTCGGGTATCATCCCGTTTCGCAAGGCAACCGAATGTAAGATTCACGTCAGCGGCGGCGAATTTAATGTGGCCGCCAACTTATCCGATTGCTTTGGCATGAAAACAGCCATCGCCAGTGCCATGGCCGACTATCCAATCGGCGATCTGATTGCCGAGCGCGTCCGCGCCATGGGTGTCAAACCATTCTACAAACACTTCAAGAACAACGGCGTAAACGGCCCCAACATGGCCACTGTCTACAGCGATCAAGGCCATGGCGTGCGCCCGCCGGTGGTTTTTTATAACCGTTCAAATGAGGCCGCCGCGCTATTGAAGGTAGGAGACTTCGATTGGAAAGCTATCTTCTCTAAAGGTGTCAAATGGGTTCATAGCGGGGGTATCTTTGCCGCTCTTTCGCCGACCACTGCGCCCTTGGCCGCGGAGATGATGAAAGAGGCCAAGGCCGCGGGCGCGATCACTTCCTTTGATTTGAACTTCCGCGAAAAGCTTTGGAATATTCATGGCGGCGCAGATAAAGCCGTCGAGACCATTGCCAGAATTGTCGAGAACGTGGATGTTCTTGTGGGCAACGAAGAGGACTTGCAAAAGGGACTCGGCATTCCAGGGCCGGAAGTTTCTGCAAAGTCCAAACTTGACCCCAGTGTCTTTTTCGGCATGATCGATCAAGTGACCAAGATGCATCCTAACGTCAAGGTGGTAGCCACCACACTGCGCGAGGTGCACTCCACCAATCGCCATAGCTGGAGCGCGGTGGCTTGGATGAATGGAATGGCCCACATTGCTCCCACAGCGGAGTTGGAAGTCATTGACCGCGTTGGCGGCGGAGACGGCTTCGCGGCCGGCTTCATCTATGGATTGTTGAAGGGTGAGTCGCCCGATGAAGCGATCAGGCTTGGATGGGCGCATGGCGCGCTGCTGACAACCTTCCCCGGCGACACCACCATGGCCACCGTGGATCAGGTGCGGGCTTTTGCCAAGGGAGGATCAGCGCGCATTCAACGCTAATCCAATACAGAAGCGGCTTGCCATGAGGGACGATTGCTACAATCGAATTAGCTGAAAACGGCTAAATTCAACTGCTTTGTTGCCCGTATGCGGGCAAGAAAATCAAGCGATGACTTTGCGGCTTTTTAATACTCTTTCGGGAGAGATGGATCTGGTGGCGCCGGCTGACGCTCAGGCGCTGCGAATGTATGCTTGCGGACCGACGGTCTACGACTACGGGCACATCGGCAACTTCCGCACCTTTCTGCAAGTCGACGTCCTGCGGCGGTTTTTGCGCCTGAGCGGCGTAGCCGTGCGCCACGTCATGAACATCACCGACGTGGACGACAAGATCATCCGCAACTCCGCGGCGTTAGGGATTCCGATTGGCGAGTATTCGGCGGTGTATGAGAAGGCTTTCTTCGAGGATCTGGATGCTTTGCGAGTGCAGCGGCCGGAGATCATGGCGCGGGCGACAGAGCATATTCCGCGCATGGTTGAACTGGTGCAAAAGCTGGCGGCGGCTGGAGCGGCATACCAGACGGAGGATGGGAGCTGGTACTTCCGGCTGGCGGCCTTCAAGGAGTACGGCAAACTGAGCAAGAAGGATTTGTCGGGGATGGAAGACGGCGCGCGGGTGGACGTGGATGAGTACGAGAAGGACTCGGCGCGGGACTTTGCCTTGTGGAAGGCGGCCAAGCCGGGCGAGACCTCCTGGGATACACCGATTGGACGCGGGCGTCCGGGCTGGCACATCGAGTGTTCGGCGATGGCCATGGAGTATCTGGGCGAGAGCTTCGATCTGCACGCCGGAGGCGAGGATCTGATCTTTCCGCATCACGAAAACGAGATTGCGCAAAGCGAGAGCGTGACGCACAAGTGCTTTGCACGCCATTGGATGCACGTGCGTTTCCTGTTGGTCGATGGGCGCAAGATGTCCAAGAGCGAGGGCAATTTCTATACGCTGCGCGATCTGCTTCTGAAGGGCTACAAAGCCTCGGCAATCCGCCTTGCGCTGATCTCCGTGCCATACCGCCATCAGTTCAACTTCACCTTTGATGGGCTGATCGAAGCAACCGCTGCAATTGACCGGCTGCGGACTTTCGTTCAACGACTCCGCGCCGAGAAGTGTGCGCCTGGTGAAAATCCAGCGCTGCAAGAGGCGGCCAAAAAGGCGCAGGCGGAGTTCATGGTCGCGCTGAGCAACGATCTGAATACCGCCGAGGCGCGTGCTCCGATCTTCGACTTGGTGCGCGCGGCCAACACGGCGCTGGATCGGAGCGAGCTGAAGACCGGCGACCGCGACGCGATTCTGGTCGCGCTGACCAGCTTTGATGCGGTCTTTGATGTGCTGGAGGATCGCGACGCTGAAGCGACAAACGATGCGCTGGCTTGGGCGGAGCGGGCTGGTCGTGCCGGCGATGTGGCTCCGGAGCTGTTGGCGCGCCAGGGCCTCACCGATGAGGCCATCGACGCTCTGGTCGCCGAGCGGACTACAGCCAAGCGGCAGCGCAACTTTGCCCGCGCTGACCAGATTCGCAATGAACTGGCGGAGAAGGGCGTGGTGATCGAGG
>CAZXVX010000270.1:0-3133 GCA_964644105.1 uncultured Occallatibacter sp.
CGACCTACAAGGGCAACGACATCGAGCGCTTCTATCGCTACGGCCTGCTGGTCAATCCTAGCTTGCAGGTTTACAAGCCCTGGCTCGACGCAGCGTTCATCGACGAGCTTGGCGGCCGTGCCGAGATGTCCGCGTATATGCAGCGCCATGGCTTCGGCTACAAGATGTCCGCCGAGAAGGCTTACTCCACCGACTCCAACATTCTGGGCGCGACGCACGAGGCAAAAGATCTGGAGTTTCTTTCATCGTCTGTCAAGATCGTTGTTCCGATCATGGGCGTGGCCTCGTGGCGCGAGGATGTTGACGTGCAGCGCGAAGAGATTACTGTACGTTTCGCAGAAGGTTTTCCTGTCGCGCTGAATGGCCGCGAGTTTACGGACCCCGTCGAACTTCTGCTCGAAGCCAATCGCATCGGCGGGCGGCACGGCCTCGGCATGAGCGATCAGATTGAGAACCGCATTATTGAGGCCAAATCGCGCGGCATCTATGAAGCGCCGGGACTTGCGCTGCTCTTCATTGCTTATGAGCGGCTGGTCACAGGAATTCACAACGAGGACACGATCGAGCAGTATCGCGATCATGGGCGCAAGCTGGGCCGCTTGCTCTATCAGGGCCGCTGGTTCGACTCGCAGGCCATCATGCTGCGCGAGAGCGCCCAGCGCTGGGTGGCCAAGCCCATCACCGGCGAGGTGACGCTGGAGCTGCGGCGCGGCAACGACTACTCGATTCTGAATACCGAGTCGCCGAATCTCACCTTCCATCCCGAGCGGCTGAGCATGGAGAAGACCGCATCGACATTCAGCCCGCGCGACCGCATCGGCCAGCTCACCATGCGCAATCTGGACATCACCGACACGCGCGACAAGCTGCTGACGTATGCTGCGTCCGGGCTGCTCACGCTCAGCAAGGGAAGTGAAATGCCCAAGTTGAACAGCGGAACAGAGAAGGAATAGTGTGGCTCTGATTGATTGGAGAAGGAGCGCGAAATGATGGCATTAGTAAAGGCTGCGAGCAATGCACTCTTGGCGATGGCTGTGGGATTGCTTTTGGTGAGCTTGCCGTCTATCGCGCATTCGCAGCAGATCATCAAGCCAGAAGGACAGGAAATCTTTCTGCAAGGTACGATCCGATTGATTCATGATTACGGCCCTCCTGGTTATGGTGAATCTCCAAAGCATGATGCTCATGTAAGTTATTGGGCTCTTGAAGTACCAATCCCTATCAACACCCCTTGCACACCGACAAAACCAGAATACGCAAAAGATGAATGCGGGCCAGCTAAAAGGATCAATTTGTACTTTGATGGTCTGGGGTTAGTAAAACTGACCGACTTACCCGCGGCAAAGTGGAAGAACCTTAAGGTGATCGTAAGAGGCAAACTCCATCGATCTGATACCGCAGGAGAAATGACTCCAATTTATATGAATGTATCGCAGATAAACGGCTTGACCCCAAACACGAATACAGCACACTAATTCCAAACCACGAAGAGAGATCAATGTCTGAAGAACAACAATCCGTAAAGATGTGGTCGGGACGTTTTCGCGAGCCGCTCGACTCAGAGTTTGAAGCATGGCAGCGTTCGATTGTCTTTGATTGGCGGCTGCTTGCGCAAGAGGTTGCCGCCAGCAAGGCGCACGCTTCCGCTCTCTGCGCCGCGCAGATTCTCACAGTGGATGAGACGGCCAAGCTGCGTGAAGCTTTGGATGCGATTGCCGCGGAGCACACGACAGACGCGGGCAAAGCGCTGGTGCGCGATCATGCGACGGCGGAGGACATTCACCATTTTGTGGAGCTGAAGCTGGCCGAGCGCATTGGTTCACTGGGGCTGAAGCTGCACACCGGGCGAAGCCGCAATGAGCAGATTGCGACGGACCTGCGGCTTTATGTGCGTGATTGCATTGAGCAGACGATTCAAGGGTTGCTCAGTTGGGCAAGCGCGCTGGTCAAAAAGGCTGAAGCTGCCGGCGATGCGGTGATGCCGAGCTACACGCATTTGCAGCGCGCGGAGCCGGTACTCGTGACGCATTGGCTACTTGCATACGTGGAGATGATTTTGCGCGATTCTGGGCGGCTGGCGGATTGCAGCAGGCGGCTCAACTATTGTCCGCTGGGTTCGGGCGCAGTGGCGGGCGCAACGCTTGCGCTCGATCGCACGATTGTTGCGCACGAGTTGAATTTCACTGCGCCGACCGCGAATTCGATGGATGCGACGAGCGACCGCGATTTTGTTTTGGAGTACTTGCAGGCGCTGACATTTGTTGGATTGCATTTGAGCCGATTTGCCGAAGAGATTACGCTTTTTGCAACGGCGGAATTCAATTTTGTTACACTGCCGGAGGCGTTTTCGACTGGATCGAGCGCGATGCCGCAGAAGAAAAATCCTGATTTGACGGAGCTGATTCGCGCGAAAGTCGGGCGCATTCACGGCGCGGCAGAGGCGGTCACGCTGCAACTCAAAGGCCTGCCTTTGTCCTACAATAAAGATATGCAGGAGACGCAGGAGCCAGCCTTCGCCGTGGAGTTTGTGCCGCAGATGCTTCGGCTGGTGGCGCGCTTTACCTCGGCGCTCGAATTCAATCGCGAGCGGATGCGGGAGGCGGCGCAGTCGGGATACTTGAATGCGATGGCGGCGGCGACGTACCTTGTGCATAAGGGCGTTCCCTTCCGCAAGGCGCATGAGAAGATCGGCAACGCGGTGCGCTTTGCGCTCGAGAAGGGCGTGGAACTGAATGCGCTTTCGCTCGATGAGTTGCGCAAGTTTGGCGAAGAGTTTGGCGAGGATTTTTTTGCGGCGGTGACGCTGACGGCAACGCTCGATTGCCACGATGTGATGGGCGGAACGGCGCGCGCGCAGGTGCGTGAAGCTCTGGCGGCAGTGAGCGAACGCATTGCAATTCTTCAGCAGGAGGCCGTTCATGTTGGTGCGTAAGGCGCTGCTGCAAGATGCCTCGAAGGTTTATGATCTGGTGAATTCGCTCTCCAGCGATGGCACGCTGTTGAAGCGCGCCTTCGCGGAGATATGCGAAAACATTCGCGATTTCACAGTTGCCGAATCCGACGGCGGCGTCTTTTTGGGCTGCGGCGCGCTGCACTTTTATGGGCCGCACTTGTGCGAGGTGCGCTCGATTGT
>CAZXVX010000271.1:0-3129 GCA_964644105.1 uncultured Occallatibacter sp.
AGCACGGCGAAGCGTTGTTAGCGGAGTTGGCGGAGTTAGCAAGAGCAACGGACTAGCACCGCTAACTCCGATCAACCAACAGCATTGCATTCATTTGGAGGCAGAGCTGTAGACTGATTGGATTGGTTCCGGCAAGAGAGCATCTTGCGAAATTGCTTTTGGGTTACAACAAGCGTCAGGGCATGACTTGAGTCGTGCCGCAAATTGGCCAAATTGATTCCGGCTTTAGCCGCTGCGGAATTTTGACCAACGGAAAAACCGCAGGGGCTAAAGCCCTGTTGATTCTATGGGCTTTATCGGCACGACTGAAGTCGTGCCCTGACGCTTATTCGCAATCGAAAGAGCATTTTGCTGGAAGTTCAACGGCCAAGTTTTTGGAACGTTAGATCAAATGTTCGCAATCGAAAGAGCATTTTGCTAGAAGTTCAATGGCCAAGTTTCTGAGACTGCAAAATCAAATGCACGAGTGAAAGGGATAGAAACGATGAGCGAATCGGAACTGAAAGCAGAACTGGAGCGGCTGAAGGCGGAGAATGCCAGGCTCAAAAACAAAGGCGCTGCCGGGCTGAGCCTGAAGGTCAGCGAGAAGGGCGCGGTCTCTCTCTACGGAATGGGGCGCTTCCCGGTCACTCTGTATAAAGAGCAGTGGCTGCGCATCCTCTCGAGCGCCGCTGAGATTGAGGCTTTCATCCGCGAAAACGACAGCAAGCTCAAGACGAAAGAGTAGCCGCACCTACGCCGGCTTGGACGGAATGTAGCGCCGGTCTCCAGACCGGCTGTTGTGTGGGCGTCCCCGCCCACACCCGCGCAGGTCCATCACAGATGGGAAGTTACGCCGGCTTGGACGGATAGTAGTGCAGCGTTCCGAAGATGCAGGCGCCGGGCCGGTTCCCAGCCGCTTCAATCTGCTCGGCCAGCTCCGCGAAGATCGCTTCGCACGCAGCGGCGCGCTTGCAGTGATGCACGCTGAGAATCGTCCAACTGCGCCGCTCAAAGATGGTTGCGACGGTTGCGGTAAAATTCTCAGTGCTGTCCGCCCACGCCACAACGTTCGTGCAGCACTTTGTATCGCCAAAATCCGCCGGCGGCGTCAGCAAATGTACTTGAGCGGTCCAGAGTTCCTTCATAAATTCAGCTTTCAGCTATTAGCTTTCAGCTATTAGCTATCAGCTATCAGCTTTCAGCTCTCCATCATGGCTGAGAGTTTATGGGAAATATCCAAGGCCCATCCGTGCGCGCACAGGCTGAAAGCTGAGAGCTGATAGCTGAAAGCTAGCCTTTCCCAATCACCCGCGCCAGCGTCGCGCCGATCTCGGCGGGCGAGACGACGACGTGAATTCCAGCCTCGGTCATGGCCTTCATCTTGTCGGCTGCCGTGCCCTGGCCGCCGCTGATGATGGCTCCGGCGTGGCCCATGCGGCGTCCGGGGGGCGCGGTCTGTCCGGCGATGAAACCGACGACCGGCTTGCGCACGTGCTGCCGCACAAACTCCGCAGCCGCCTCTTCCGCCGTGCCGCCGATCTCGCCGATCATTACAATAGCCTCGGTCTCGGGGTCGTCGTTGAAGAGGCGCAGCGCGTCGATATGCGTGGTGCCGATGATGGGGTCGCCGCCGATGCCAATCGCAGTAGACTGGCCGATGCCGCGCTGAGTGAGCTGATGCACGGCCTCGTAGGTCAGCGTGCCGGAGCGGGAGACGATGCCCACCGAGCCTTCCAGATGAATGCGTCCCGGCATGATGCCGATCTTGGCCTTGCCGGGAGAGATGACGCCGGGGCAGTTGGGGCCGATGAGGCGCGACTTTGAATTCTTGAGCTTGGCCCACACCTTGACCATGTCGAGGGTCGGAATGCCTTCGGTGATGCAGACGATCAGCGGAATGCCTGCGTCCTCGGCTTCGAGAATCGCATCGGCGGCAAAGGGCGGCGGCACGAAGATCATCGTGGCGTTTGCGCCGGTTGCGGAAACGGCGTCAACCACGGTGTTGAAGACCGGCCAGCCCTCGTGGGTTGTTCCGCCCTTGCCAGGAGTAACTCCGCCGACCACGTTTGTGCCGTACTCGGCGCAGCCCTGGGCGTGAAAAGTGCCTTCTTTGCCGGTAAGGCCTTGGACGATGAGACGAGTGTTTTTATCAACGAGAACTGCCATGTACAAGCTCCTAGCTTCTAGCTCCGAACAGTCTGTGGTGCCAATCAAGATTTGAAAGGGCACGACTTTAGTCGTGCCGCAATGGTTGGTATGAAGCGACGGGCTTTAGCCCCTGCCTAATTCTGTGTCATTACGGCTCCGCTGGAGGTGCGTCGGGGCAGCGAGATGCTGGGGTCAAATGGAAATTGTTTGCATGGAACATATGATGCTTCTTAAGAATGTCGCCATCTCCGTCAAATACCTCGTACCAACCAGCGAACGATGCGGGATGATAGTCGCCTTTTGGGTTGCCTCTCGGCAATGGCTGATAGTTAAAAACGTCAATAAGGAACATCTGATCCAACTTTGTCAGTGTGCGGTGTGGATCCGAATGACCAGATAATAAACCTGAGGAGTCCAAAAACTTTTCTTCCTTAATCTCCCAGAGCGGTGGAACCTTGCATACCGCCAAAGGGATCACACCCCAAGTGTCGATGTGGAAAGCTGCGAGTGCGCCCCCTGCTGGAATGTTCAAACCATCGACAGTGAGTAGAACCCGTTGAGCTTGACCAAAGCTCAAATTAGGCCCAAAGAGCAGCATGAGTAAAAAGGCAATGAACAAGTCAATGCGCTTCATTCGCATCCTCCGGGGTATTTAGTAACTTGAAGCAGCTTTCACAACTAACTCTGCGGCTTCCTTCATAGTCTCACCAACTTGAAAATTAAAACCAGACTCTTTCAAAATCCTGCGGCCTTCTTCTACGTTGGTTCCCTCTAGGCGCAGCACGATGGGCACTTTGACTTGCAGGCTGTGCGTGGCCGCGACTACGCCGGTTGCCAGACGGTCCACGCGCAGGATGCCGCCGAAGATGTTGATGAAGATGGCCTTGACGTTCTTGTCGCTGAGCAGAATCTCGAAGGCGTGCTCGATCTGCTCTTGAGTTGCGCCGCCGCCTACGTCGAGAAAGTTGGCGGGCGAGCCGCCAGCGTACTGGATGATGT
>CAZXVX010000272.1:0-3117 GCA_964644105.1 uncultured Occallatibacter sp.
TTCTCGATCATCACGATGGCGTCGTCCACCACGAAGCCGGTGGAGATGGTGAGCGCCATGAGCGTGAGGTTATTCAGCGAGTAGCCCAGCAGGTACATCACGCCAAAGGTGCCGACGATGGAGAGCGGCACGGCGACCGAGGGAATAATGGTGGCGGCCAGGTTACGCAGGAAGAGGAAGATCACCATGATCACCAGGGCGATGGTGAGCATCAACTCGAACTCGACGTCTTTGACCGAGGCGCGGATGGCGGTTGTGCGGTCAGTGAGCACTTTGACCTGCACCGAAGCCGGCAAGCTGGTCTGCAACTGCGGCAGCAGCTTTTGGATGCTGTCAACGACCTTGATGATATTCGCCCCCGGCTGGCGCTGAATGTTGACGATCACCGCCGGCTGGCGATCCATCCAGGCGGCCTGCTGGTTATTCTCGGCGGCATCGATGATGGTGGCCACGTCCGAAGCACGCACCGCCGCGCCGTTGCGATAGGCGATAATCACCGGCTTGTAGTCGCCGCTGGAGAGCAGTTGATCGTTGGCGCCGATGGTGTAGGACTGACGGTTGCCGTTGAGCGTGCCTTTGGCTTGATCGACATTCGCCGCAGCCAGAGCGATGCGCAGGTCTTCCATGCTCAGGTTGTAGGCGGCCAGTTGCGTGGGATTGGCCTGAATGCGCACCGAGGGCTTTTGCCCGCCGGCGATGGAGACCATGCCTACGCCGGTGACCTGGGAGATCTTCTGCGCCAGATTGGTGTCGGCGGCATCTTCGATCTTATCCAGCGGAAGCGAGTTGGAGGTGAGAGCCAGCGTCATAATGGGCGCGTCGGCCGGGTTCACCTTGCTGTAGATGGGCGGGTTGGGTAGATCGGGAGGCAGAAAGCTGTTGCCGGCATTGATGGCCGCCTGAACTTCCTGCTCAGCTACATCGATATTTTCATCGAGATTAAATTCGAGCGTTATGACCGAGCCGCCGCCGCTGCTCTCCGAGGTCATCTGCTTCAGGCCCGGCATCTGGCCGAATTGGCGCTCCAGCGGCGCGGTGACAGAAGAAGCCATCACCTCGGGCCCCGCGCCAGGATAGAAGGTGAGCACCTGAATGATCGGGTAATCCACTTCAGGCAGAGCGGAGACCGGCAACTGCTGGTAGCCGATGAAGCCCGCCAGAAGAATGGCGAACATCAGCAGCGAGGTCGCCACCGGACGCAGAATGAATGGCCGGGAAGGACTCAGACTCACTGCTGCTCCTTCTTCTGCTGATTGGCGTTCGCCGATGGCGCGGTCGATCCAACGGCCTGCCCTGCACTTGGACCATTCTGTGCATGAGGGGCGCTCACGGTCACAATCTGTTTATCCTTCAAGCGATCCGCGCCGTCCACCACCACATTCTGCCCAACATGCAGACCGCCATCCAGGATGGTTAACTGCCCTTCGGCCAAAGCAACCTTCACCGGCTGGATCCTGGCCACGGAAGTGTTCTTGGCGGGATTGGTATCGACCACCCAGACATAGGAGCCTTGCAAACCAGACTGAAGAGCCGCCGAGGGAATCACCAGCGCGCTGGGCCGCTCTTCCAGAATCAGATGAATGTTGACGAACTGGTTGGGGAAGAGCGCTGAGTTCGCGTTGTCGAAGACGGCCTTCAGCTTTCCGGTTCCGGTGGTTGTGTCGATCTGGTTGTCGGCTGTGAGCAGGTAGCCCGCGCCCAGCTTTTGAGTGTCGCTTTGATCATAGGCCTCGACCAGCAGACGCTTGTTGGAGGCTAGCTTGCCGAGCACCTGGGGCAGCTGAGCTTCAGGCAGGGTGAAATAGACGGCGATGGGCTGCAATTGATTG
Source organism: uncultured Occallatibacter sp. (assembly GCA_964644105.1). Classification (GTDB taxonomy): domain Bacteria; phylum Acidobacteriota; class Terriglobia; order Terriglobales; family Acidobacteriaceae; genus Telmatobacter. Next base: position 1,830 of record CAZXVX010000272.1, read on the forward strand.
ATGATGACCAGATTGGTGGTATTGGCGGTAATGATGTTGCCGGGATCGACCAGGCGCAGGCCGATCTTGCCGCTGATCGGTGAGTGGATACTGCACCAATCGAGCTGCAACTGGGCGGCCTCAATGGCAGCTTTGTCCGCTTCAATAGCCCCCAGGTACTGGCCTTGCGCGGCCTCATCGGCGTCCATCGTCTCTCTGGAGCTTACCCCGGCATCGTAGAGAGCCTTGTAACGCTTATACTCGGCCTGTGCGTTCTTGAGCAGTGCCTGATCGTGCGCCAGATTTCCCTTGGCTTGGTCGAGCGCGGCTTTGTAAGGGGCGGGGTCGATCATCATGATCGTCTCGCCTTGCTTGACCTGCTGCCCTTCGGTGAACTTGACCGGCTCCAGTTCGCCGCTGACGCGCGCCTTTACGGTGACGCTCATATAAGGGGTTACGGTGCCGAGAGCGGTGAGGAAGATGGGCATCGGCTTTTCGGCGGCGGCGACGACCTGAACCGGAACCGGCCGGCTCATCAACGCCGCCGCCTGGCTTGCGTTCTTGGCCGCGGTAGCCTGCTGATTCAGGTGAATCTTCCAGATGATCCCACTCAGCACAGCCACCAGTACAAGATAAAAGACGATGCGCAGCCCGGAGCCGCTGCGAGCGGGCAGTTGCAGGTTGGCGTCAGAGACCGAATGATTCTCCGCGTTGCTTTCGATGGACATGATTTGAATTCCCGCCATTTTCTCTTGAGCGGATGCCCCAGCGAGGCATACGTGGCTCTATTTGATGTAAAAAGACAAACCGCCCGGTATCGTTTCAATGGACGATTGAGTTTCCGGAAAGGTTTCCGCCCCGTCAGCCGGCATTCCAGGCGCGACTGCTGGAGAGCACTCCGACTTTTGAGAGGATGCCGAATTCATTGTAAGCGACGCTGGCGCTTCTCCGGCGCGGCATGAGGGGCACGGCTTTCAACCTATGTTTGACGGCATACCGAAGGCGCCGGTTACGTTTTTGCGAAGAACGCAAAACAATGAGAGCCAGTGATTACGGTTGTGTCCAACTTCCAGGTTGCCTTGTCCAATCATCCTTCGATCCATCATCCGGTTTTTTAGCCTACGCGAGCCATTTAAGGGTCCATCGTCTAGGATTATGAATTGAGCGGTTTTTTTGCCAGGAGCCGATTCGGCAATCGGCTTGGGAGCGGGTAGCGGCTTTATGTGGATAGTCAGGCTTGCGCTGCGGCGGCCTTATACCTTCGTCGTCTTTGCGCTGTTGATTCTTATTCTCGGCGTCTTCAGCATCG
>CAZXVX010000273.1:0-3072 GCA_964644105.1 uncultured Occallatibacter sp.
CGTGGTTTGTGGTGAACGCGGAGAACAAGAAGAGCGCGCGGCTGAATGTGATCCGGCACCTGCTCTCGCAGTTCGACTATAAGGATCTGACGCCGGAGCCGCTGGAGCTGCCCAAGCTGGAGAAGTCCAACTACGTGCGCCCGCCGATCCAAGAGCAGAACTTTATCCCGCAGATCTACCGGTAGCGGAATGAGGAATCCTCGGGCGCTTTCAGCGAATCTAACGGGCGAAACCGGCTGAAAGGAGGAGCGAAAGCTCATGACCTTATCCGCGATCGAAGTCAATCAATTGAAGCAAGCCCAGAGCATCGAGGGCATTTTACCGGCGGTGGTTAGCCGCTGGAGCCCGCGTTCTTTTGCCCAGCGCGAGGTCAGCGCAGAGGAACTGATTAAAGTTTTTGAGGCCGCCCGCTGGTCCGCCTCGTCCTTCAACGAGCAGCCGTGGCGCTTTTTGGTGGGCCGGCGCGGCTCAGAAACACACCAGAAGATTTCTTCCGCACTCTCTGACCAAAACCGTTATTGGGCCGCTAGCGCGCCGGTTTTGATTTTGGGCGCGGCCTGCGCCACCTTCAGCCATAATGGCAGCCCAAACCACTATGCGTTTTATGACCTGGGAGCGGCCGCCAGCGTGCTCACGCTGCAAGCCTCTGCGCTGGGAATTCGAACCCATTCCATGGCTGGCTTTGACCACGATGCCGCGCGCCGGATTTTTGGGATTCCAGAGGGCTATCTGCTCGGCGCGGTGATTGCGCTCGGCTATCAGGGCGAACCGGAGGCTTTGAACCATCCAAAGCTGATCAGTCTTGAAGTTGAGCCGCGAACGCGTAAGCCATTGAGCGAGATCGTTTTGTCGGCATGGGATACCCCCAGCAAGCTGACGGCGGCAAAGGCCTAGAACGCTCTTCGGTGTTGAGACTCTGCCTGTTCAGGAAACGAGCGTGGACCGGGAGGGCTAACCGGCAGCCGGACAGAAGGCCGGCGTTGCTTTTTCATTCAAGGCGGGCTGGATGTGCTGGCGGATGAGTTCAGGATCTGGAATGGCGCGCCCTTGGCCTGAGAGAGTATAAAGCTGGAATGGGCGGCTCGGCGGTGGAGATCGATGATTGGCTGCGGTCGGGCGGGAAGGTGGTTACGGCCAGCGACCGAGCGGCTCGCGCTTTGGCAGCCGGCTTTCACCGCCGGCGTCAGGCCGAAGGGCTGAGCGCCTGGCCCTCGCCTGGAATTATCGATTGGAAGAACTTTGTTCGCGAAGCATGGCAAGCGCGCGCCGCCGATGCGCGCATGGTGCTCAACTCCGCTCAGGAAGAGGCGCTCTGGGTGGGGATTGTGAGCCGGGAAGGCGCGCTGGCCACGCTGCTGGAAGGCCCCCGGCAGCGGTTGGCAGCGCTGGCCATGGAAGCCCATGAACTGCTCTGCGGCTATGCTCCGCGATTTTTGGCGCGCGCGGCGCGGGGCGCGTGGCAGCAGGATGCGGGAGCATTCAGCAACTGGCTGACGGCCTTTGACGAAGCCTGCCGCTTGGGAGATCTGCTGAGCGCGAGCCGCCTGCCGCAGGAGTTGATTCCGCTGCTGGAAGCTTATCCGGCACCGCGTTCTCCGCTGCTGCTGGCTGGATTTGACCGGATTCTTCCTACGCAGCGCAGCTTTTTTGACGCCTGGGGCGAGTGGCGCGAGGCTGCCCAAGCTGAGCCGGTTGGTGAAGTTTATTTTTACCAGAGCGCCGACGCCCAGGCGGAAGTGACGGCCTGCGCGCTTTGGTGCGGCCAGCGGCTTGCAGCCCAGCCGGATGCGCGTCTGCTGGTGGTGGCGCAATCGGCCAGCGTGCGGCGGGGCGAAATCGAACGCGCCTTTGACCGCAGCGCCGGCGCGGCCTTTGAGTTCTCGCTGGGCGTTCCACTCAGTCAGGTTGCGTTGGCGCGCGCGGCACGGCTTGCGCTGCGCTGGCTTGACGGCGCGCTGGCCGAGCAGGAGCTGGACTGGCTGCTCTCGACAGGTTTGGCCGCAGCCAGCGCGCAGGAGAACGCCGCGCTGCAAACTTATATGCGCAAGCTGCGCGGCAAGGGATTGGAGCGGACCCAGTGGAGCTTGCGCGCCTTTTTGGGCGAAGGCTGCGCCGATGACCTGCTGCCGGAAGAGTGGGTGGAGCGGGTTACGGCTGCGCAACAACTGCTGGCGAGCTTCGCTCGGCGTCCGCAAAGCCCGCTCGATTGGGCGGAGTTGATTCCGCGCCTGCTTGACGCGATGCACTTTGCCAGCGCAAGATCGCTCTCGAGCGCCGAGTTCCAAGCGCTGCGCCGCTGGCAGCAGGCCGTCGAGAGCTGCGGCTCGCTGGGCTTTGATGGGCGCCGGGTGAGCTGGAGGGAGTTTTTGACCCAGCTCGACCGCGCTCTGGAGGAGACGCTCTTCGCGCCTGAATCGCGCCACGCACCGATTTTGATCGCCGGTCCCGCCGAGTCGGCTGGCCTGAGCGCCGACGCCGTCTGGTTTCTGGGAGCCGATGAAGATGCCTGGCCAACGAACGGCGCGGCGCATCCGCTGCTGCCCATCGATCTTCAGCGCACGGCGGGAATGCCGCACGCGAGTGCGCAGTTGGATTGGGAGCTGGCCGAAACCGTCTCGCGCCGCCTGCTCGCCTCCGCGCCCGTGGTCTGCTTCAGTTACTCGAAGCAGAACGCCGCCGCCGAGGCGCGCCCGTCGCGGTTGATCGTCCAACTGGCAGGAGCGCCGCAAGAGCTTCCGCTGGAGTTGCAAGCGCCGGCAAGTTCAGCGCCGTTCACCGTTCCTTTTGAGGATGCCAGCCGCGTTCCGTTTCCTCCGGGCAAGGTTGCGGGTGGAGCCAGCGTCCTCACCGCGCAGTCGCAGTGTCCCTTTCAAGCCTTTGCCACGGCACGGCTGGGGGCGAAGAATTGGCAGCCCGCCGAGGCAGGTTTGACTGCTGGGCAGCGCGGCAACCTGCTCCATGCCGTGCTTCATTCCATCTGGGCCGGTCCGCCGGAGGGCATCCGCAGCCACGCGGAGCTTGTCGCCTTGATTAACCAGGAAGGGTGCCCCAGGTCTGGATCTTCAGACCTGG
>CAZXVX010000274.1:0-3062 GCA_964644105.1 uncultured Occallatibacter sp.
GGGCGTTGTACCAGAGAAAGCCGATGGAGGCGCCGACCATGGAGCCGCAGAAGACGGTCAGCTCGCTGACCATGGGCATGCGCTGGAGCTCGAGGTAGTCGGCAAAGACGACGTGGCCGCTGACGTAGGTGAGGACGGTGAGCGCGCCGGCGGCGATGATGGTGCAGCCGATGGCCAGGCCGTCGAGGCCATCGGTGAGGTTGACGGCGTTGGTGGAGCCGACCAGGATCAGGATGACCCAAATGATGAAGGGCAGAAAGGCCAGGAAGCCGAGGTGTGGGATTCCGCCCAGCCAGTGACCTTGCAGGCTGGGATGCCAGCTCTTGAGGAAGGGTACGGAGAGTTGCGTGGAGAAGAGCTTGAACTGCGCCATCCCTACCAGCGCGCTGGCCACGCCCGCACCGGCCAGGCCCTGGTAAAGCAGCTTGGCGCGCGCGGTGAGGCCGAGGCTGCGCTTTTGGACGACCTTGATATAGTCGTCGGCAAAGCCGATCGCCCCAAAGGCGAGCGTGGAAAAGACGGTGATCCAGACAAAGGGGTTGGCGGGGTCGGACCAAAGAACCGTGGGTAGCAGAATAGCGATGGCGATGAGGACGCCGCCCATGGTGGGCGTGCCGGATTTTTTCAGGTGCGACTGCGGGCCGTCGTCGCGGACGTACTGGCCGATCTGGAACTCGCGCAGCTTTTGGATCACCCACGGGCCGATGAAGAGGGCGATCAGCAGCGCCGTTCCCGTGGCAAAGGCCGTGCGGAAGGTCAGATAGCGGAAGACGCGGAACGGGTGAAAGAACGGAAAGAGCTTTTCGTAGAGCAGCCAGTAAAACAAAGGGCCTCCAGCGCCGGAAATGAGGCAGGTTTCACTTTGATTTTACTCGCCCGGAAAGCGGTTGAGGCGTGGGAAATCCCCGGCGGAGATGAACCGGCGGCGTTTGACCTGCATCCTGAGCGGGGTTATAGTTCAATCAGAGTCAAACCAAGGGGGAGAGCTATGTCCAGAGCGCCAAAAACCAATCCGAACTCCGCCCCCACGCTCACCACGCGAGCCAGCCTGGATGAGGTTTTGCGCCGGGTCAAGAGTGGCAATGGACGCGCCGTCATCAAGCGCCACGGGCGGTCCGAAGCCGTAGTGTTGAGCGTTGAAAAATACTTCGATCTGATCGCTCCTCCGCCGGAGTGGCTGAAAGAGTGCTGGAAGGCCTCCAAAGAAGCCGGCCTCGACAAGATGACGATGGAAGAGATTGACGCCATCATCGCCGAGGTGCGCAGCGAGCAGCGGGAGCGCGAAGAAGCGAGCGTCTGCGCTGCATGACACGGGTGGTGCTGGACACCAATGTCGTAGTCTCCGCGATGCTGGCCGAGCACGGCAACGAGGCGCAGGTTCTTAAACTTGCGTGCGCGGGTGAATTACTGGTTTTCATCACCGAAGAGATACTCGCGGAATACGATGAGGTTCTTCATCGCCCGCACTTCCGTCACTTCACCGAAGCAAGTATCCAGGCTAACTTGGATGGACTATCACGGGGACAGTTTGTTCAGCCCGGTTTCCGATTGACCGTTTCGCCGGATGCGAAGGACAACCGGTTTCTTGAGTGCGCGCAGGCCGCCGACGCTGATTTCCTGGTCACTGGAAACAAGCGGCATTTCCCACCCGTTTGGAATCATACAAAGATCGTCAATGCGCGGGAGTTGCTGGAGGCGATTCTCCCACGCGCATAGCATCCATGGAGTATCTTCCTTGTTTCTTTCGCAATCCGTCAGGATTTTGCTCAACCTCAGTGGAACATCCGCCCGTCGAATCGAAACGGTTTGGGCGCGAGGAACTCGATCTTGCTGAACTCGGCATGCCTTGGATTCAGCAGCAGATTCCAGTCGCCGTCAACCACCGCCGAAGGAACACGCAGCGCCAGAGAGCGACCGCTGGCCGCCCAACTGGAGCCGAGATCGCGGCAGGCCAGGTTGTTCAGATCGCGCCAATCGGTGGGCAGCGATTCCAGTTCCAGAGGCTCGATTTCTTCATCGGGAACCTCCGCCGAGGCCATCAGAAGATCGTCCGGGGCTTCGTTTGGTTCCAGATGAACGAACATCTCCATGGCCGCGAGCGCGGGCGAGGTTGCGGTATAGACCATTACTGTGCCGAGATGATTCCAGCGCCTTGCAGCGTAGAGTCCGCCGATGCCGGTGAAGGCCGTGCTCTGGAAACGCTCGGGAAAGATCCTCCAGACTCTCATTAGCTGAACATCCCGTAAGCGATGGCGTAGAGAACTGCTTCGACCGACTGCACGCCCAGCTCCGTATCGAGCTGGTCGAAGGGCCTTTTGCCGCCCAGGGCGCGATTCGGCGCGGCCATCCAGCGCTGGGCTTTGTCTTCAGCGCCCAGAACTTCGTTGGCGAGGGCGACGACTCTGGCCATGCGCAGGGTCCGGTCCGACTCATCGACCGTGAGCGGGGAGTTGGTGGCGAGCCTGCGGCTGAGCGTGCGCGCGTGGATATTGAGGCGCTCGGCCACCTGCGAACGATGCATGGAGAGCGTGGCGGCCAACTGGGTTACGGTGGAAGCGGGCAGTCCGGCGCGCACTTCGGCAATCAGGTCGTCCGCCTTGAGGACGGGTCTGTGAAAGGTCTGACTTCCGCCTAAGACCTCGACAATTTCGGCTATGCTCATATGGGCCACCTGGCATAATTATCGCGCCATTTGGCCTGAATGGCAAGGGACGACGAGGAGGTTTCCTTTTCTGGGCGGTTGGCCTCACCCGGCCCTGGCCTGTTATGGTCAAAGAAGAATCGTATGAATCCCCCATAGAAAGCGGCCTGAATGTTGAAGCGCTGGCGAATCCGGATACTGCTGTTTTTGGCCGTTCTCGGCCCCGGATTCATTACCGCCAACGTGGACAACGATTCGGGCGGCATCCTTACCTATTCGCAGGCCGGCGCGCAGTACGGCTACTCCCTGCTGTGGATGATGATTCCCATCACCATCGCCCTGACCGTAGTGCAGGAGATGAACGCTCGCATGGGCGTGGTCACCGGCAAGGGCTTGAGCGACCTGATCCGCGAGGAGTTCG
>CAZXVX010000275.1:0-3053 GCA_964644105.1 uncultured Occallatibacter sp.
ATTTGTTTGTCTTGGGGGCTGCATTCGCCGCGCCTCCACCATGTTATCGATACCAGCACGAGCGAAACGTCCTCCCGTGGCCGTCTATTTTTCGGGACGAATCAGGACAGACTTTCGAGCCGCGTAAACGATAACCTATCCAAGATGCTCCAGTCAATAGCCTTTTTTCGAGTGGGAGAGTTGCCCCTGAGGCACTGAGACAATTTCTCAAATCGTGAGAATTTCCCAGTCGCCGGCCAGTATTTTTCTGCCTCCTGGTTCCTTACCCCTGACCGCTATTCCCCGTTTGGACCGCGCGTTCGGCACGAAAATTCATAGGCCGAAGCCGCTTGAGCCCTTGAAGGTCACCCGCCAATCGGGTTGGGGAATCGCGATTCTGGCGGGACTCTGCCGTTAGGCATGCCAAAATTGCCTGGGCAATGAACCAGGATTCCGGGCCATTCGCGTTCCCGGCCCAGTACAATCAAAGGAGGAGTCTCTCAGAGATTCAGTATCTTTAGACGACAGAAGGGTTGACAGCAATCCATGGCGAGCCGCGGATACAGGAGCAGAAGAAGGAAGGCTTCCGGCATCGCTGGCGTCCTGCGGCTGCTCTGCTTCGTCCTGGTATTAGCGGTGTGCGGTGCGGCCTGGCTTGTGCTGGCTCCATTTGGGCCATCTGCCGAGACCTTTGTCGAGCTGGAAAAAGGTACTTCGACGCTGCAAATGGGCCGTCAACTGGAAGCGGCGAGCGTGGTGCGCAGCCAGTTTGCCTTTGATCTGGTGCGATGGTGGATGCACGGTTCGCTCAAAGCCGGCGAGTACCGCTTTGACCATCCGGCTTCGGTGGTCGAAGTTTATGCACGCATCAACCGCGGCGATGTCTATACGCGAACGGTGGTGATTCCGGAGGGTTCCAGTCTCTTTGAGATTGCCGCCCGGCTGGAGCAGGCGGGGTTGGGCACACGGCAGAGTTTTCTGGATGGCGCGGCAACCCAGACCAACCTGGTGGCCGATCTGGACCCGCAAGCGACGAGCCTGGAGGGCTACCTCTTTCCGGACACCTACCACTTTGCCCGCAAATTTACTCCGGCGCAGATCTGTTCCGCGATGGTGAAACGCTTCAGATCGGTTGCCAATCAATTGGGATTGAAAGGGAATGTACATCGCGTGGTGACCATGGCTTCGCTGGTGGAACGGGAGACGGCGGTGGATGCGGAGCGGCCGCTGGTGGCCGGCGTCTTTGAAAATCGGCTGGCGCACAAGATGCCGCTGATGACTGACCCTTCGGTGATCTACGGCCTTGAACTGGACGGCCGCTGGCGGGGCGCAATCTACGCCAGCGATCTCAAGCTGGACACTCCTTATAATACGTATCTGCACGCCGGCCTGCCCCCGGGTCCGGTGGCCAATCCCGGCCTGCGCTCGCTCAAGGCGGCAATGGAGCCGACCAAGAGCAACTACTTATACTTTGTCGCTGCCGGGAACGATCCCCAGGGCCATTCGCGCTTTTCAAGCAGCTTGGAAGAGCACGCCAAGAATGTGGCCGATTACCGGCGCGCCGTGAAGAAGGCAGGTGGCCGGTGAAAGCACCTTGTTGCCTTGCTTCCGTTACCGCTTTAGTTGGCGCACTGCTTTTGTCGGGCTGCTCGGTGCTGCCCGTAACGCGCAAGCTGCCGGTTCCCAAGCTGCCCTCCATCGAGCAGACGGTCACGCCGGAGGCGCTGGTCGACAAGCTCAATCAGCGCTGGTCCACTTTGAAAAGCTTGAACGCCAGCGTAGAGATCCAGCCCAGCGTTTACAAAACCAAAGAAGGTTTGGCCAAGGATTACCCCACCTTCCCTGGGATTATCCTGATGCTCAAGCCGGAGATGCTCAGGGTCTACGGACGGGTTCCGGTGATCGGCATGCGCGCCTTTGACATGGTGAGCGACGGCAGTAACTTCACTCTCTGGGTCCCCCAATACAGTGTTGCCTACAAAGGCTCGAACACGATCAAGAAGAAGTCGGCCAACCCGCTGGAAAACCTGCGTCCAGGCTTCTTCCTGGATGCCCTGCTGGTGCGCGGGCTGGAAAGAGACGACGAGTATATGGTGACCGCCGATTCGAATACAGCTGAAGACGCTGCGCGCAAGCACATCTACTCGGAGCCGGAGTACAAACTGACCGTGATGCGCCGCAAGGCTGGCAGCGCATTGTTGATTCCGATCCGCGTGGTTACCTTTCATCGCGACGATCTGCTGCCTTATCAGCAGGATTTATATGACAAAGAAGGCAATCTGGAAACCCAGGTTTTCTACTCGAATTACCAGGATTTCGGAGCGGAAAAATATCCTGCAAAGGTTGAAATCCAGCGTCCCATGGATGAACTGGGAGTCATTCTTACCGTCGACAAAGTGACCGAGAATCCGCCCCTGACCAGCGACTCGTTCCAGTTGAAAATTCCCGAAGGAACCAAGATTCAACACCTGGAGTAACCCGTGGCGTGCTACTATCCCGGAAAGCGAATATTCGCCATTCTTGGGAGATTATCATGGAAACCAACCTCCGCCCGCTTACGCTTGGTGAGATTCTGGACCGCACCGCGCAGCTTTACCGCGCCAACTTCCTGCTCTTTGCCGGCATTGCCGGCGTCTATGCGGGGGTAGGCCTGCTACTCAACCTGATTATTCTTGTGCCCGTATCAAGAATGAACGCGCAGTCGCTGGCCGACGGGACGCACCTTGCGGAGTTTTTTGCCGCCTTCGGCGTGGTCATGCTGATCCTTTTTCTTATTTACGGGGCCACGGTGGCCGCCACCACGCGCGCCGTGGCATGGCTTCATCTGGGTGAGCCGGCCACCATCCGCGACGCCTATACCACCACCCTGCCTCGCCTGGGACGCTATGTGTGGCTCAAGATCATCGTCACATTCATGATCTTTTTGGTGGCGCTGGCGTCTGGAATTGTCTTTGGAATTCCCGTTGCGATCGTAGGTGCTGTGCTGGGTTTCGGTGGAGGAGGCGGCGTCATTTTCACGGTTTTATTCGTGCTTCTTCTCTATGCCGCCATCGGGTTCTTTTCCATTTGGATGG
>CAZXVX010000276.1:0-3035 GCA_964644105.1 uncultured Occallatibacter sp.
CGAAGAGGAGCTGAACAGCGTCAATTCCAGGAGGCAGATGGAGAGGCGCGAGGCGGCCAGGAAATTCGACTTCGAGCGCACGGCCGAACTGCGCGACACCATCAAGGAACTGCGGGAGAAAGAGTTTTTGTTCGGCTGAAGAGTGTGATAAGTTATGGTATTTATAGCGCGATGGAGAGGTTCCGGGTGTGAATTTGGCAAAGTTTAAATCTAATCATGAAGAGTTGATCAATTACGGCAATGGATCGAAATGGGAGATGATGATGCGAAAATTAGTCCGCTGTTTTTTGATGATTGTGGGTGTTCTTGTATTGTCCATCGGAATATGGGAGTCAATTTATCATGATGCTGATAAGAAGGATTTACGTTATATCGGATGGAAACATGGTATTTATCCATTAGATCCGGATAATGCGCTTGAGACGATGGTTGGAGATGGTCATAGAGATGATCTGGTATTGGGAAAAACAGAGATCGAGTTGATCAAGAAATTCGGCTATGTAACCCCATTAAGTCAAGCAGATGATAGTTATTACGGATTTTGTTTCAGGACTTCCGGCCGTCCCTCGCAACCAGCACTTAGGCTCAGAAACAGTAATTGGATGGTGTTGATGAAGAATGGCCGCGCTGAAGACCTTGTGCTCTTGAAAGGTTGCTGATTGAGGATTTCGTACCCATGACCTGCACCGCCATCATCGCCGCGATGCCTGACGAATTAAAGCCGCTTGTGCACGGCTGGGCGCACTCGCGCTCGAATGGCGTTGACCTCTGGCGCTGGAGCTTTGACGGCGGCGAGTGGATTGCCGCCTGCGCCGGGGCCGGCGTGGAGCGGGCGGCGCGCGCCTTTGCTGAGGTTGAGAAGTGCGGGGAGATCGATAAGGTGATCTCTGTGGGCTGGGCTGGAGCTTTGCGCGAGGATCTTTTGCCGGGCAGCGTCTGCGATGTTTCCTGCGTCATTGATGCCAAGACCAGAGAGCGATTTTTGACTTCGTGTATTGCCAAGGGAAGCAGCGCTTTGAAAGGGCACGACTTCAGTCGTGCCGCTGAAGTGCAACATATGGACACGGCTTTAGCCTCTGAGGGAATGTTGACGGGTAGCAAAATCATCCCTCAGGAACTAATGTCCATCGCTTCAAATAGGGCATCGGTTGGCACGACTGAAGGCATGCCCTTTCAACGCGAATTCCTAACTGAGCCTGTCAATGAACGCCCGCATGAACTCTGGCTGGTCACGGTTGCCAAGGTTGCCGACGCCACCGAGAAGCAGCGTCTCGCTTCCACCTATCAAGCAGCTCTCGTCGAAATGGAAGCCGCGGCCATAGCGCGCCTTGCCCGGCAACGCGGGATTCCGTTTTATTGCATCAAGGGAATCAGCGATGGATACAATGATAAACTTCCTGATTTCAATCGATTTATCACGGACGACGGGCAATTTCGTCTGGCTCGGTTTGTCTTTTTCGTGCTGCTGAGGCCGTGGTGCTGGCCCGCGCTCATCCGGATGGGCGAGAATAGTAAGAAGGCCGCGCGCGGCATTGCGGCTTCTCTACTCGATTTTCTGGATGAACGAGGTTATATAAGACAACAAAATGATTACCCAAGCCTCAAAGGCTGAAGCCTTTATCGAAGTAAAAATCCCCGCAACGATGAAGGCCGTGGTCTATCGTGGGGTGAATGATTTGCGCCTGGAGTCAGTTCCTGTGCCGCAGATTGGCCCAGGCGAGCTGCTGGTGAAGGTCGCCACCTGCGGCGTGTGCGGGACGGATCTGAAAAAGATTCACACCGGATCCCACTCCGCGCCGCGCATCTTTGGCCACGAAATGGCCGGAACCGTGGTTGGCGTGGGTGCTGGCGTGACCAAATTCGCTCTCGGTGACCGCGTGATGGTCTATCATCACATTCCTTGCGGGCATTGTTACTACTGCCGCAAACAGACCTTTGCGCAGTGCGCGACCTACAAGAAGGTGGGCGCGACGGCGGGCATGGAGCCATCAGGCGGCGGCTTTTCCGAGTACATTCGGGTGATGGAGTGGATCGCCGGGATGGGCGGGGTGGTGAAGATTCCCGACGGAGTGCCCTTTGAGCAGGCGGCCTTCATGGAGCCGGTCAACACGGTTCTGAAGGGCGTGAAGCTGCTGCATCTGGCGGCTGACGAGACGGTGCTGGTGATCGGCCAGGGCCCCATCGGCATTCTGCTGGCGGCCTTGGCGCAGCGCACCGGGGCGCGGGTGCTGACCAGCGACCTGTATCCCGCGCGACACGCGATTGCCGCCAGCTTTGGGCTGCACGAGCCGATTGATGCGAACAATGTCGTCGAGCGCGCGCATGAAGTGACCGAAGGACGTGGCGCGGATGCGGTGATTCTGGCGGTGGGTGGAACCAAGCTGATTCCCACGGCGATGGCGGCGGTGCGGCCGGGCGGCAAGGTGATGCTCTTTGCGCAGACGCAGCACGAGGTGGCCAGCTTTGATCCTGGCGCGGTTTGTATGGACGAGAAGACGCTGCTAGGTTCATACTCGGCATCGACGGCGATTCAGCCGGAGGTAGAAGAGCTGGTGCTCGGCGGCTTCGGCAATGGCTTTGATCTGACGCGGCTGATCTCGCACCGCTTTCCGCTGGAAGATGCGGTCAAGGCGATCGAAGTTGCCTCAAACCCCCAAGCCGACTCAATGAAGATTATGATAGAGCCTGTATTGGGACGAGGAGCGGAGCGAGGAGACCAGAGATGCCAGGGACGGTAAAAGACGCGATCCTCCGGGGCCGCAAGACCGTCGAGACGGTTGTCGAAGAGAGCCGCAAGAAAGCCGAGAAAGTCGTCGAGGGAGGCCTCAACACTGTCGATGCGGTGGTTGAGGTCAGCTTCAACACGGTCGAGACGGTGGTGGTGAAAGGCCGCAAGACGGTGGAATCTGCCGTCAGCCTGGGACGCAAAACTGTCGAACACGCCCTCTTTCCCGACCGCAGCACCATGCAGGCCGCCGTTCTCCACGGGCGCGAAGATATCCGCATCGAGCAGGTTCCCATCTCCAGTGCCGCAG
>CAZXVX010000277.1:0-2998 GCA_964644105.1 uncultured Occallatibacter sp.
CTTCAATCGCCGTCAGCGAAGGCCGCGCAAAGACCCAGCCCATCTGACCGACCAGAGTTTGGGTTCCGCGTAGAGGGGCTGGCATGGTTGCCTCTTCAAGATTGCAGGTTGAGGTTTGTGGATCCCAGGTCCGAAAATCCGGACCTGGGGCACCCAAAGTCGATGCAGGCGATTTACTTGACTACCAGATTCACCAGCTTGCCGGGAACCAGGATGACCTTGACGACGGTTTTACCCGCCGTGCGCGACTGGACCTTTTCGCCGGCCAGTGCGGCGGCTTCGATGGCTTGGGCGTTGGCGTCGGCGGCCACCGTGACTACCTCGACCAGCTTGCCGTTGATTTGCACGGGAATCGCCAGCTCGTCTTCCTTGGCCAGTTCGGGGTCGCTGGTGGGCCAGGGGGCGCGCAGGACTGAGCCTTCTTCGCCCAGTTCTTCCCACAGTTCGGAGGCGATAAAGGGCGCAAAAGGAGCCAGCAACAGCACCAGAGAGCGCAGCAGCTCGCGCATCACTGGAGCCGAAACTTCGCCCGCCGCCAGTTGCGCGTCGGCAGACTGAAGCTCGTTGACCAGCTCCATGATGGCCGCCACGCAGGTGTTGAAGTGCCAGCGGCCTTCAAAGTCCAGAGTGATCTTGGCGATCGTCTGATGCAGCTTCCTGAGCAGCTTCAGCGATAGGCCTGTCGGCGCATCTGCCTTCCCGTCACCCGCCGTGCGAGCCAGCGGAGCGTACTTCGTGGTCAGCCGCCAGACACGGCCCAGGAAGCGGCTCACTCCGGCGACGCCGTCCTCCTGCCAATCCAGATCGCGGTCCGGCGGAGCGGCAAACAGGGCGTACATGCGCGTGGCGTCGGCACCATACTTGCCGATCATCTCGTCGGGCGAGACCACGTTGCCCTTGGACTTGGACATCTTCGACCCGTCCTTGATGACCATGCCTTGCGTGAAGAGGCGGCGGGCCGGTTCGTCGTTGACGATCAGTCCCAGGTCGCGCATGACCTTGGTCCAGAAGCGCGAGTAGATCAGATGCAGAATGGCGTGCTCCACGCCGCCGATGTACTGGTCGATGGGGAACCAGTACTGCGCTGTCGCCGGATCAAAGGGCGCGTTGGAGTTTTTCGCGTCGGTGTAGCGATAGAAGTACCAGCTCGAATCGACGAAGGTGTCCATGGTGTCGGTCTCGCGCTTGGCTGCCGCGCCGCACTCGGGGCAGGCGACATCGACGAACTCCGGCACGCGACTGAGCGGCGAACCGCCCTGCTGGGTAATCTCAATTTGCGCGGGCAGCACCACCGGCAACTGCTCGTCTGGAACCGGGACCAAGCCGCAGCTCTCGCAGTGAATAATGGGAATCGGTGTGCCCCAGAAGCGCTGGCGGCTGACGCCCCAATCTTTCAGGCGGAAGGTGACCTTGGCCTCGCCGAAGGCTCCGGCGACGGCAATCTCTTGCAGCTTTTTCTCCGCATCAGCGCAGCTCAGGCCGTTGATCAGCGGATCGGAGTTGACCACCAAGCCCTCATACGCACAGAAGGGCAACTCCTGTGAAACGCTGGGGTCGGCAGGCTTGATGACTTGAACGATTGGCAGGTTGTACTTTGTCGCAAACTCGAAGTCGCGTTCGTCGTGGGCCGGGACGCTCATAATCGCGCCGGTTCCGTAATCAGCCAATATGTAGTTGGCCACCCAGATCGGCACGCGCGCGCCGTTGTATGGATTGATGGCAAAGCGGCCTGTCGGAGCGCCGTGCTTTTCAATCGCGCCCAGATCGCCGGCTTCGCGCGCCTTCTTCTGCTGGTCGATCATCTCCTCGACCTGCGCCTTTAGCGCGGGATCGTCAGCGGTGAACTTGGCCACCAGCTCATGCTGCGGAGCCAACTGCACGCTGGTTGCGCCGAAGATCGTGTCCACGCGGGTGGTAAAGACGCGAATGCGTGTTTTTTCTGATCCCTGATCCCTGACCCCTGATCCCTGCTCGTCGAGGAAAAAATCGACGTCCGTGCCTTCGCTGCGCCCGATCCAGTTGCGCTGCATGGTACGGACTTTTTCCGGCCATCCTGGAAGCTTGTCCAGGCCATCCAGCAGCTCCTGCGCGTAGGCGGTGATGCGATAGAACCACTGGACCAGATCGCGCTGCTCGACCGGCGTCGTCTCATGCCGCCAGCAGCAGCCATCGACCACCTGCTCGTTGGCCAGCACGGTGGCGCACACCGGGCACCAGTTCACTTTGCTTTTCTTGCGATAGACCAGGTTTTTCTCGTACATCCGCAGGAAAAACCACTGATTCCAGCGGTAGTACTCCGGCAGGCAGGTGGTCACCTCGCAAGCCCAATCGTAGCCCAGGCCGAGCCGTTCCATTTGGATTTTCATGGCGGCGATGTTACTGAGCGTCCACTCGCGGGGCGGCGTATTGTTCTTGAGCGCAGCGTTTTCCGCCGGCAACCCGAAGGCGTCCCAGCCCATCGGATGCAGCACGTTGTAGCCGCGCATCCACTGGTGGCGCGCCAGCGCGTCGCCAATCGAGTAGTTGCGCACGTGCCCCATGTGCAACTGGCCGCTGGGATACGGGAGCATCTCCAGCACGTAATACTTGGGCTTGCCGCAGTCGGTTGCTTCTGCGGCATACATCTTGGGATCAGCCGCCCAACGCAGTTGCCACTTGGGTTCAATCGCCGCCGGGTCGTACCGTACTTCGTTTTCGTCTGCCATAACCCTTTTAGTGTAAATGGAAGGCCGACTACTGCTCGGGCGGGGCGGGCGGCTCATGAATTGGAGCAAAACTTTGGCCGGAGCCCTCCGTCGATGGCGAAGTGGTTGCCGTTCCGGGGCAGGAGGGCGCGGGCGGCTCCTTGTTCACGACTTCATACTCCGCAGGCGGCTGAAAGAGTGCGGCATCCGGTTCGGCTTGGGTAAAGTTCACCAGCTCCTTGTTTGTCTTGCCCGCCAGCGGGTCTTCAGTCACCTGGCGCACCACAAGGCCGGCCAAGCCTGGATTGATCGCT
>CAZXVX010000278.1:0-2992 GCA_964644105.1 uncultured Occallatibacter sp.
TTGATCTTCGGCGCGGGTGGGGAATCGCTGATCGTGGCACAGAGCGCCATCATCAGCCGCTGGTTCAAGGGCAAGGAGATGGCTTTGGCCTTTGGGATTGCGCTTACCATCAGCCGGGTCGGGACCTTGTTCAGCTTCAATACCGAGCAACTGATCTCGGATTATTTTGGCAGCTATCGCGTGGCGCTTTGGGCAGCGGCGGGCTTCTGCCTCTTCTCCGTGGTGTGCAATCTGGTTTATAACGCCATGGACCTGCATGGCGAGAAGGTGCTCAAGCTGGCAAAACCCGACGCGAGCGACAAGATTGTCTTTTCGGACATTGGAAAGTTCAACTCCTCCTTCTGGTTTGTCACTTTTCTCTGCGTAACCTTTTACAGCGCCATCTTTCCCTTCACGGCTTTGGCCACGGATATGTTCCACGACAAGTGGGGCATTCCTTTGGTGAGTTCGAGCACGGGCGGCTTTCTCACTCAAATCTTCGATAACTTCATTCATATGTTCAGCACAGCGCCGGGGATCACCAGCATTGTGATCTTTGCTTCCATGGTCTTTGCGCCCTTTGCCGGTGATCTGATTGACCGCATCGGCAAGCGCGCCACGCTGATGGTGGCCGGATCGCTGATGTTGATTCCCGCCCACTTGATTATGGGCATTACCCACTGGAATCCAATTCCCAGCATGGTTGTCTTGGGCGCTGCCTTTGTGCTGGTACCGGCTGCGATGTGGCCTTCGGTTCCGCTGGTGGTGGAGGAGAAACGCGTGGGCACGGCCTTTGGACTGATGACGGCGATCCAGAATCTGGGCCTCGCCGTGTTTCCCTATGTCAATGGAAAGCTCCGTGACGTGACTGGAACGTATACTGCGACCCAGGTGATGTTTGCGGGCCTTGGCGTGGTTGGACTCATCTTCGCGTTTCTGCTGCTGCGGTCGGATAAACGACATGGCAACCCGTTGGAGCAAGGGAAAAACCGAGAGGTGGACTTGGCACGCATTGATGAGAGTTTGGAACAACACTAGTTGCGGCTGAGAGTTGGGCGCGCACGGGGCGGATTGGAAACAATCACTGCCAGCAAGGTTAAGTGTTTAAGCCACACGGGTTGGATTTGAATTCTGGGCAAGCGCGGGCGAGGACGCCCACGCTACAGCCGGTCTGGAGACCGGCGCTACAATACGTCCATGAGAGCAGGCTAACGATGAAGAAGATTCGCATTCCGACGGCCCAGAATCTGGAAAACTGGCCATGGGCTGTGCGCGCTTTGCTGGGCGGCGGGGCGGCGGCCATCGCCGTTCTGCTCACCTACACCATTCCGCCGCTGCGCAATTATCCGATGCTGCTGGCATTTCCCGCCGTGGTGCTCAGCTCGTTGTTTCTGGGCATGATGGGGGGCGTGCTTTGCGCCTTTACGGAAGCCGTTTTGGTGGAGATTTATCTGGCGGGCACCTCGGTTTTGTATTCCAACAGAGACGCCAAGGAAGCCATACGGCTGACCTTTTTTCTGTTGATCCTGATCGTTCTGAGCCGGGGAATGAGGCGGCTGGGGCAGCAGAGCGCTCAATTGAAGACGCAGGAGCTGCAGAAGCAGTTGGCTTTGGCCGAGGCGGAGCACAAGCTGGCCGAGGAGCGGGCGCGCGCCAGCGAGGAACTTCGGGAGCGGGATGAGCTGCTGAAGATTGCCCTGGAAGTGAATGGGATGGGGATGTGGGTCTGGGATCTGCTGGAGAACACAGCCTTTGGATCAGGCCCGGTTTGCGAGATGACCGGCCTGGAGCCAGGGACTGCGAATCAGCTTCCCAAGGACTGGCTGCGTTTGCTGCATCCGGAGGATTCGGAAAGGGTGATTGCGGCTCTGGCGGCGACCCGCGCCACCGGCCAGGATTACCATCAGCAGTATCGCATCTTGTGGCCGGATGGCTCGGTGCGCTGGCTGGAGTCGCAGGGCAAATGCCAGCACGACAGCGAGGGGCGCGCGACGCGGGTGGTAGGCGTGCTGGCGGATGTGACGCATCGCAAGCTGACCGAAGAGGCGATGCTGCGTACGGAGAAGCTGGCCGTGGCTGGGCGGCTGGCGGCTTCAGTGGCGCACGAGATCAACAATCCGCTGACCGCGGTGGGCAATCTTCTGTATCTGATTTCGGTGGCCGGCAGCCTGGAGGACTCGCGCACATATAGCCGCCAGGCGATGGATGAATTGATGCGCGTATCGTTGATCACGCAGCAGACGCTGCAGTTTCATCGCCAGCCGGGAGCGCCGGCCGTTACGCTGCTTTCGGAGGTGGTCAACGGGGTTCTCGGGCTCTTTCGGGGCCGTTTGCGCAGTGCCGGAATCAAAGCCGAGGTTCGTGCCGAGCGGGAGACATGCGTCTCCTGCATGCCCAGCGAGATGCACCAGATCTTCGCCAACCTGGTGGGCAATGCGATTGACGCCATGCCCCAGGGCGGACGGCTGGTGGCGCGGCTGCGGCCCTCGCTCGATTGGCGCGACGGCAAGACGCCTGGAATGCGCGTGACCTTTGCCGATACCGGCATGGGCATGAACCGCGCCACCATGCGCCGCATCTTTGAGCCGTTCTTTACCACCAAGACCGAGACTGGAACCGGGCTGGGGCTGTGGGTGGTGGCGCAGTTGGCTGAGCGCGGGCACGGCCATGTGCGCGTCTGGAGCTGGCAAAGCGAGAAGGCAAGCGGGACGGCTTTCTCGGTATTTCTGCCGTTTTAGGACATTTTTCCTATTGCGGCTGAATGCTGCTCGGACCAGGAAGTTCACGCGACAGCCGCCTGGAATCCGACGCTACAACCCCGCTCACTGCCGATCCGGGTCCATGTTATAGAGGAACCAGGCGCGGAGTTCGAGGTAGGGGCCGTGGAAGTCCCTAGGCAGCGGCGGGTAATTCGAGCCGGTCAGCGCGCCCCAGGCGGCGCGATCCAGCGCCACATCCCCCGAGCTGCCTTCAAGTTGCATGCTGCCATCCATGATCCGGCCATTGGGCAGAA
>CAZXVX010000279.1:0-2928 GCA_964644105.1 uncultured Occallatibacter sp.
GCAGCGGAATGCCGGCGGCCATCAGGAAGGCCGGCCAGTAGACGCAGTGGAAGCGCGTAATCTCTTTGCCGACGAGATGCATATCCGCTGGCCAGAAGTTTTTGAAACGCTCTTGATCCGCGGGATCGCTGGAGCCGTAGCCGAGGGCGGTGATGTAATTGGCCAAGGCGTCCAGCCAAACGTAGATGACGTGCTTTTCGTCGCCGGGGACGGGAATGCCCCAGGAGAAGCTGGTGCGGCTCACCGAAAGATCGCGCAGGCCGCTGCGCACAAAGGAGACGACCTCGCGGCGGGTGGATTCCGGGCCCATGAAATCGGGGTTGGCCTCGTAGAACTCGAGCAGTTTGCGCTCGAAGGCCGAGAGCTTGAAGAAGTAATTCTCTTCGCTTACCGTCTCGGTGACGCGGCCGCAATCGGGACAGACGGTTCCGGGAGGGCCATCGACATACAGCTCGTCCGAGACGCAATACTGGCCGGTGTAAGAGCCTTTATAGATGAAGCCGCGGTTGCGCAGCTCGGCAAAGAGCTTCTGCGTGCCGCGCTTGTGGCGCTGGCTGGTGGTGCGGATGAAGTCGTCGTTGGTGATGCCGAGGCGCTGCCACAGGCCGCTGAACTCGCCGGAGATGGCGTCGGCAAAGGTCTGCGGCTGGCAGCCTGCCTTTTCGGCGCTGCGCTCGATCTTCTGGCCGTGCTCGTCGGTGCCGGTAAGGAACCAGGTCTCGATGCCCAGCGCCCGCTTGCGCCGCGCGATGGCGTCGCAGACGATGGTCGAGTAGGCGTGGCCCAGGTGAGGGCGCGCATTGACGTAGTAGATGGGCGTGGTCAGATAGTAGCGGGATGGGTTCGGCGCGGAATCTGTCATAAGAAATGTCTTTGCGTGGATTTTACCTGCCCATTCCGGGCAGGGATTGAACGGCAATCCAGTCTCCATCTTACGGCATTTGCGGCGGAGCAAGGGATGGCGCGGCGCGGCGACGCGGTGGGGGAAGGCGGGGAATACCGGAATCAAAGGTGTGAAGGCGCGATGAAAAACTCTCGCATCTACCGGGCGTTTTCTGCTAAACTCGTCACGTTTCCTGTTTAGAGGTGGTTCGATGTCTGTGCTGAATTTCCGTCGCATTCGGAGCTTCCGGATGCGGCCTTTACCCGGTTTACCGCTTTGTTCCTGCTTATTCTTTTTGGCTGTTGTGGCGCAATCTTCCATGGCCTGGCCGGCGGACAGCCGCCCGTCCAACGTTGATCCAGCTGTGATGGCGGGGATGTTGATTTCGAAGACTGACCCGGTGTATCCGCCTGCCGCCGTGGCGGCGCGCATCTCCGGCACGGTGGTTCTGCAGGCGGCGATCTCGAAGGAAGGAACGATTGATGGGCTGCACATCCTGAGCGGACCTGTGCTGCTGCAACAGGCGGCCTTCGACGCGGTGAGGAACTGGCGCTACAGGCCCTATTTGGTGCAGAGTGAACCGGTGCGGGTGCTGACCACGGTTGAAGTGGTTTTTTCTTTGAGCAGCCTGGATGCGCCGGTGAAGACCGCGGCGTCTGATGCAGCCTCGCCCGCAGCCGCCGCGCAGGGCGATTCGCACCTGACCGCCGCGCCCGGAGAGACGCCGGCGATGAAGCAGAGTTCTCCCTTTCACCCTGGCATGAGCGAGTTTGCCGCATGGGAGGCAGCCAACAAAGACGGCTCGCCGGAGATCTATATGGAGTTCTACCGGAGGTTTCCCAACTCCTCGTACCTGAAGACCACCACCGGAACACTGCGGGGGCGTTACTGGTTCAAAGTTGCGCAACCGTTTGGGGATGACGGCAAGCATCGCGACGGAGTGATCGTCACCGTGGAGGGTATGGATGTGGGGGTGAACCTGCCGCTGGACAAGGCGAAAAAGCTGAAGGTGATCGGCTTTACGCCGAGCTCGGATACGGCGGATTCAGACTCCTCGGGCAGGACATTCAATCACACTTACTTCGAGGCTACGCGCGGCGGGGTGCTGGTGGGCGACCAGATGATTACGCCCAAGGACCTGAACAACGCCACGCTGATTCTGAGCGCGGACGGCAGCCGGCTGCTCAGTTGGGATACGACGAACGCAACCCCATCGGATCAACCATCGAGCCAGCCCACCATGATTGAAGACGCGAACGGGAAATTTGCCTGTGGAAGTGCGTGTCCTGCTCCTGCTGATTACTAAGGGCGAGCGAGGGATTTGCTGGGGAATCGACCTCCCACGGCTGCCGATTCGTATATTCTTTTAATATGGAAACGATGGGTTGCGGCACAGCAATAGTAACGCCCTTCAGGGCGGATGGATCGGTGGACGAGGCGGCGCTTCAGGCGCATGTGAACTGGCAGATCGAGTCAGGAATCGACTTTCTGGTGGCCTGCGGGTCAACCGGCGAGGCGGCTACGCTGGATGAGGATGAGTGGCTGAAGACGGTCTGCCTGGTGGCCGAGGCGGCGGCGGGGCGCGTGCCGGTGTGGGCCGGCTGCACGCATAATTCGACGCGCGCGCTGGTGCGGCTGGCCAGCCGCTTGAAGCAGATTCGCGGCGTGGAGGCTGTGCTGAGCGCCAATCCCTACTACAACAAGCCTTCGCAGGAGGGCCAGTTCCAGCACTTTTTGGCGCTGGCGCGGGCGGTGGCGCCGCTGCCGGTGGTGCTGTATAACATTCCCGGCCGCACGGGCGTAAACCTGGAGCCGGAGACGATTGTGCGTTTGGCAGAAGCAGCGCCGAATATCCAGGCGGTGAAGGAGTCGAGCGGCCGGCTGCCGCAGATTGCCGAAGTGGTGCGCTCGCTGCCGCGCAGCTTCAAGGTCTTCTCGGGCGACGACAACCTGGCGCTGGCCTCGATTGGCGTGGGCGCGCATGGGCTGGTCAGCGTGGCGGCCAACGAGATTCCCGCCGAGATGGCGCGCATGATCCACGCCGC
>CAZXVX010000280.1:0-2923 GCA_964644105.1 uncultured Occallatibacter sp.
TGGCCGCCAAAAGCGAAATCTGCGAAAAGGCGCTGGATATGTTTGTCTCGGCCTATGGCGCGGAGACCGGCAACCTGGCTCTGACGCTGCTTTCAGTGGGCGGGGTTTACGTGGGCGGCGGCATCGCGCCGCGCATCCTGGAGAAGCTCAAGGACGGCACCTTCATCAAAGCCTTCACCAGCAAGGGACGGCTGAGCCAGTTGCTCATCAATATGCCGGTCCGCGTGATTCTGGAGAGCCGCGCCGCCCTGCTGGGCGCCGCCGCCTACGCCGAAGCCCGCGCCGCCGAACTCAGTGGAACCTCGCCCCGCGCCGCCTCGGTCAAGCTGTAACTCCCTGATCGCTTATTTTGCAGATTGGGTTTGTGCGATCCCAGGTCCCAAAATCGGGATCTGGGGCACAAATTTATTCTTCAAAAACTGCATTACCCGCTATTTCTGTCTTGCAATATTCTAGAGTGGAGCACCTTTGTGAATTACACACAAAGTGCGTTCTACGAATGTCTTCAACTCACTCGCCACAACGACTACCGTATCAGCATCAGGGTTCGTGTCATGATGAAATTGCCCTGCGTAATCATTGATCTCGTTCAACTCGTTAACGAGGTTCTGTGCGTAGTAGAGGGGACTTGGGGGTTGTGAATCTCGAATCTGGATTACAACCTGACCAAACATTCAGTTTTTGGGAATCAGACCAGGAAAGCGGCGGTGCAAATATCCTTCGAGTAGCGGCCGAACAGCTTTTGCAACTGTCTTTGGGTCACTTGCTATTCCTGCCACGAATTCGTTCAAAAGGCGATGATGCAGTGAGTATGACGACTCACACTCTTTGTCGATGTCGAGCTTTGCCATGATTGTGTAATTACTCTGTCCGTAAACCAACTTCACTTCTGCAATTGCGGCAGTAGGATTCTCCTTGAGAAGCGCATCACGCAGATCGAGTAGAAAGTAGGGATCGTGAGCAAATACAATAAGCTGTTTTGCCTTCGCGTGGATCTTCTTTAAGACGGTTCTCGTGGCGTGTTTCCTATTCAGATCGAGGCTGCTCATCGGGTCATCGACTACAACGATGTGCTCAGCCAGCTTCGGGTCTGCCAACGTATTAGCTATGAAAAAGGCGAACGCAAGCGTTCTCTTATCGCCTTCGCTCAGCGCGGTTGAAAACGAGGGCGGTCCTCCCTCCAGTGCGATACTCTTCCCCCTGAGCAGGATTCCGTATTCACTACGGGGAGCGTTACCTCGGTAGTTGGCACTGAAACCCTGAATGATAAAGGCTGCTCCGAAGTGCTTCAATATCGCATTGATCGATGACTGATATTTTCCAAGAGTCGTCGCCATGATCGCGTCTAGCGCGATACGGGCATTTTGCTTTGCTGTATCCGCATTCTGACTCGCCTGACGCGCTTTCCCAAGCTGAGTGAGAAGTTGAACAACGGCAGGCTCATAACGGCGCTGCGTTGCCTGAAGAACGACAAGTTGCTGCTTCAATACCTGCACGTTGTTGGTGCTTAGTTGCCCTTTGTACCCAAGGATCACCTGTTCCGCTGCCTTGATCGCAGAGTTGGCATTACGGATCGGACGAAGTACCTCATTCCAAAGTGCGATGGCCTGTTCTTTGTCTATCCCAGTTCCAATCGATTCGGCAGGCGCCGCAATCTTCTGCTGAGTCAGGCTAAGCATTTGTTCACGAAAGGCAGTGAGCGCGGTTTGTGCGGCGTTAGCGTCGAACTCTATTGTCTGAAGTGATACATGATCCGCCCAGGCTCCTGCTTGCGCGACCGCGAGCTGAATACTCTGCGCCACGGCTGCAATCACGGAAGGCGCGGCCCTTTCCGAAAGTGAATTCAACAGCATCCAGACCTTGGCCTTGAGATTGCTGTAGGCAAGATTGAAATGCGTCTGATACGCGAGAATGAGATCGTTCCCTGTTACGTCTTGTCCGCAATACGGGCACGAATCGCTACTGGCATATCGCTGGCCTTGACTTAACCAGCTCTCAGCCTCAGGATTCCCCAGTGCTTCAATATGTTGCTTGACGACCTGTTCTGCATCAGCGTGAATATCTGATAGCGCGAGATTCAGAATCTCGAATGCGGAATCGATGTCTTGGACTGGCTCTGCAACCTGCTTAGGGATTGGTTTAGTATGTATTGCTGCGATGTTGCTGGCCGCAGTGATTCGCCTTTGGAGATTGTCGATCTGTTGGACTATGTCTGGCAACTGGACCAACTGCTCGAATTGAGTTAGCGTCAGCCCGGCATGATAACCGGAAAGCAGATTCGTTATGTTTTTGACTTCTTCGCTTGCTGCCTTTGCTTGGCCAGTTGCGCTATCCAAAGATGTTCGAGCTGAGACTGCTGCCTCGCCGAGGGCAAATTCAAGCAAATTTTTGCGGTGATCCGTACTAATTACTCCGCCGGAGTGTACGTTACGACCAACAAAATCGACATCAAACACACACAGTTCCGGGCGCAATTCGCTCCACCCGCCATTTTGGAAAGATACTTTGTGACCATTCTCAAATTGCAGGACCACTTTGGGCGTAAGAGTACCATCGACTGTTTTTGCCCCCGAGACTAATCCAGTGTCGCCAGTGGATACGGACCTCATAATTGCTGCAATGGTAGATTTGCCACGTCCGTTATCGGAATAGATGAGCGACGCTTTGTGGAGTGTGTAAGGTTTCCCATTGACTTGGTAAAGAAGCCCTATACCTTGAATTTCTTCGATCCTTTCCAGCATCTCCGTTCCTTTCGCGGTATTGCAATCGAATTGGCGTGAGACTTTAAATCAAATACGATGATTGGTTGTCCCAGGTCCGAGATTCCGGACCTGGGGCACCCATATCTATTTCACGGTGAATGAAACCGATCCGCAGAGATTCTCCCAGGCCAGCGAGAGCTTGGCCTTTCCCTTGCCCAAAT
>CAZXVX010000281.1:0-2859 GCA_964644105.1 uncultured Occallatibacter sp.
GGCGATGCTCTACCACTGAGCTACTCCCGCTTGTTGCAAGATTGAGTATACCGGCAGAGGCCAAATCCGGTCAAACCGCAACTTCCGCGCGCACCGGAACCATGCCATTCCCCTTTTCCTCGCGCACAATCTCGCCGTCGCGCATATACAGAATTCGCCCCGCAATCGAGGCCGCCTCCGGATTATGCGTAATCATCAATGTCGTTTGGCCCAGCTCGCGGTTCGAACGCACCAGCATCGAGAGCACCGCATCCGAACTTTTGGTGTCCAGGTTGCCGGTTGGCTCGTCGGCCAGCACAATCGCCGGCCGGCAGATCAGCGCGCGCGCAATCGCTACACGCTGCTGCTCGCCGCCGCTCAGTTCACTGGGACGATGTTGCAAGCGGCCCTTGATCGAAAGTAGATCGCTCAGGTGGTCGAGATATGCGCGATCCAGAGGCTGCCCGTTTTTCCCTTTGGCGCGCCCGCTCACCGCGTGTGCAATCTCGATATTGCCCATCGCTGAAAGCGTCGGCAGCAGGTTGAACTTTTGGAAGACAAAGCCGATGCGGTGCTTGCGTAGCCGAGTCCGTTCGCCGTCCGAGAGCTGCGCAAAATCCACGCCGTCGATCACCACGCGGCCTTCCGTGGCCTGCGTAAGCCCGCCCAGCAAGTAAAAAAGAGTGGATTTTCCGGAACCGGACGGCCCCACAATGGCGACAAATTCTCCCGGTTCAACGGCAAGCGAGACGCCGCGCACCGCGGTCACCTGAAGTCTGCCCGCCGCATAGACCTTGGTCAGGCCCTCGGCGAGAATGATCGGCGAAGATGTTTTGGGTTGCACAGTTGCCATTGTAATTTGTCGCGCTCGCCTTGTAGTGCCGGTCTTGCAGCGCCGGCATCCCGGCTGGCTGCCGCGTGGACCTCCTGGTCCACGCTCGCTTCCCTGGCCTCTTGACTACCTTTCCCGGCCAAAAATGCTACCTTACCCAACCCGCTCAATCACCACGGATTGCAGCACCACAGGCGTCTTGGGCTTGTCCTGCCCTCCGCGCGGAACCAGCGAAATCTTGGTCGCAATCTCCTGGCCCTCCACCACTTCGCCAAAGATGGTGTGGTTGCCGGTCAGCCACATGGTGGGCGCAACGGTGATGAAGAACTGGCAGCCGTTGGTTCCGGGGCCGGAGTTCGCCATCGCCAGCTTACCGGGCTTGTCGAACTTGTGCGGCGAGCCTTTGGTCTCGTCGCCGAAGCGATAGCCGGGTCCGCCCATGCCGGTGCCGGCCGGGTCGCCGCCCTGAATCATGAAGTCGGGAATGACGCGATGGAAGATGGTGCCGTCGTAGAGCTTGTCGCTGGACTTCTTGCGGGTCGTGGGATGGGTCCACTCTTTGCCGCCCTCGGCCAGCTCGATAAAGTTCTTGACGGTGATGGGCGCGTCCTTCTCAAAGAGCCGGACGGTAATCTTGCCTTCGGTTGTCGAGAAGACGGCGTAGGTGCCTGTTGTGAGTGACATGAATTACCTCGTTTGGATTGGGTTAGATTATCTAGTTCAGTTACTTGCCAAATGACAATGAAAAGGTAACGTTGACGATTGTTTGAATTTCAACAGGCTGTCCATTCAGCAGATAAGGCCGATAGCGCCAAGTCTTGACGGCATCGAGTGCTGCTTGTCGAAAGATGGCTGGGCCAGAAATGACCTTGAGATCTCTAACCAAACCATCAGTCCCGATTATGGCTTCCAACCTAACGAATCCCATCATCCTAGCTTGAATAGCCTCAGTTGGATAGACAGGATCTGTTTTATGGATCAAGAAACTTTGCGCTACATCCGCAGAAATATCGATCCGCTTCGCTGGTGCTTCATTCGGATCAGGCGGCATCGGCTGACCTTCGCGGACGATGGTCACCTTCTTCAGCACCACCGGCGTCGTTGGCTTATCGCCGCTGGTAGGCACACGGGCGATGGCCTTGACCACCTCAACGCTGGCCGCGTCGCACTGGCCGAAGAGCGTGTAGTGCTGATTGAGCGATTCGTAGCCCTGTTCGGTGATGAAGAACTGGCTGGCGTTGGTGTTGGGGCCGCTGTTAGCCATCGCCAGACGGCCGGGCTGATCGAAGTTCAGATTGGGATCGAACTCGTCATTGAAGGCGTAGCCGGGACCACCCATTCCGGTTCCGGTCGGGTCGCCGCCCTGAATCATGAACTCCGGAATCACGCGATGGAAGGTGGTGCCATCGTAGTACGGTTTGTTGTGCTGCTTCTTGTTGGTGGTTGGGTCGGTCCAGTCCTTCGTTCCCTCGGCCAGGCCAATAAAGTTGGCCACGGCCAGCGGCGCCTGCTTCTGATAGAACTGGCAGGTGATGCGGCCCATCGAGGTATCCATCACCACCGTCGGACCGTTGGGGCGGGTCAGCGCGGCCGGTGTCGCGGTGGGTGAGTCGGGCAGATCGTCCGCCGGCTTGGAGGAGGTTTGGGCAAGCGCCGCAGCGGCAAAGGCCACGGCCAGAGCAGGGAGGAGAAGTGTGCGATGAACTTTCATAGCAACTCTGAGGGTAAATCATTCGCCGTGCGCGGCGAAAGTGAAGAAAGATTACCCGGTGAGATCGCCCCCTCGGCCGTTTATCTGCTTATAGCGGCGTGCGCGCAGCATAAAAGCTCAACGCCGCATCGCCCTGTTCCAGCAGCCGTGTGCGTTCGTGAGTGCCGTAGCATTCTTCCAAGCGCTCTTTGCGGCGATGCTCGGCGATCACCAGAGCCCCCTCGGCCAGCAACCCGCTCGCAGAGCCGCCCAGCGCTCCCAGTGTGGCTGCGTACTCCGCCGCCGCATCCCATGGCGGATCAAGAAAGACCAGATCGAAGCGCTGATTCTCTTTGCC
>CAZXVX010000282.1:0-2859 GCA_964644105.1 uncultured Occallatibacter sp.
ACAGTCGGGAGCGCCACACTATGGCAGGTGGCCCAGTTATCCCCCTAAGAACCTGGATGAATAAAATGGAAGAGGGTTAGTTCAAGGATCGGGCCACCTGCCCCCACTAGATTCCAATTGTGATACTTTTGATTTCGAGGTTACAATTCCGTGGATGACCAGACATGGCAGGAATGGTTTGAAAATGCATGGGCTGTTCGTGAGGATATTTTATATCGCACACATTTTGGTGAATTGGGAGACGGAATTTATACTCTGGACGCGGAGTTATTTCGAACCCAGTTTCATCAGGAATCAATCGATCCTCGCTGGCTCACCGAAGGAGTATTTGAATGCCCGCCAAATGGTGCGAGGCATCATTGGCTGTATGTTACTTCTGGACTTTCGAACGCGTGGGAAGTGGATTCACCAAATCCAGATGAATCGTCAGGTTTGGGTTGTGAATTCATCTTGGAATGCCCGCAACAATCGATGTGGGCACTGCAACTGTTGCGTCGGATGGTTGCCTTTCAAATTCTCCTCTCCGTCGGTCGCTTTCAAGATAAAGGATTGTTAAGAATCTGGGACAGAATTCCATTGAATGCACCCATCGATGGCAAATCATCGGTATTGAATTGGGTTCTTCTGACTCCGCATCCTGTAATTCAACTTCCGCAACAAATACCATCGGGACGATTTCAATTTATAAGTCTTGTTGGCATAACAGAGGATGAAGCAGAATTCGCCAGGAAGAACAGCGGAGAGGAACTCCTGAAACTTTTGAAACTTCGAAATGCATGGTCAGTAATCGATCCAATGCGCCAGAGCGTGTTATCGGCGCGCCCCACTCACTCGTTCCTAAGAAATCAATGATCCATCCAAAGCAATGCCCGTTCGTCGCGATCTTTGCGATGAGTGGGTGGATTGCTTACGAATGTAGCCTGCCCCTACGCGATCACCGCAACCTTAGCCCGCTTGCCGAGGCGGACGACAATTCGTGCTGGCAGAGCGGCAAGGGGTAAAAGGGCGCCCCCGGCACCCTCGCCGTCCAGCTTGACGGCTTTTTCGGCGATCTTGCGGTTGGCTTCCGCGCCGCTCGCTGCAAGCCCCAGCGCAACTAGTAACTTGGGCAGGCGGATTTGATTCGGCTCTTGTCCAGCTATTTCGGCAAAGGAGATTGAAACCTCTTCGAGATCCTCCGCCGTTTCCTTCTGCTGAAACATCTTAGCCCAGTTTTCATCGGCGGCTTGGGCGGCTTCCTGGCCATGAAAGTCCTCCGTGATGGAGCGGGCGAGGCGCTTTTTGGCGGCCATGGGATGCAGCGTTCCAGCCGCGACCTCGGCCTTGAGCGCTTCCACCTCAGAGCCGCGCAGGTCGGTGAGGAAGAGATAATACTTCCACATCAGCTCGTCGTTGATGCTCATCAGCTTGCCGTACATCTCGGCGGGCGGTTCGTTGATGCCGATCGAATTGCCGAGCGACTTGGACATCTTCTGCACGCCGTCCAGGCCTTCCAGGATCGGCGTCATCAGCACGATCTGCGGCTTCTGGCCGTATTGCCGCTGCAACTCGCGGCCACAGAGCAGGTTGAACTTCTGGTCTGTCCCGCCCAGCTCGGCGTCGCACTCCAGGCAGACCGAGTCGTAGCCCTGCATGACGGGGTAGAGAAACTCGTGCAGGCTAATGGGCTGCTCGGCCTGGTAGCGCTTGTGGAAGTCATCGCGCTCGAGCATCTGGCTGACGGTAAAGCGCGCGGCCAGCCGCACGATGTCCTCATAGCCGAGCTTGCCCAGCCATTCGCTGTTGTAGCGGATTTCGGTCACGCTGCGGTCGAGAATCTTGAAGGCCTGCTCGGTGTAGGTCTTGGCGTTTTCGTTGATCTGTTCGCGGGTCAGCGGTTTGCGGGTAACGTTGCGGCCGGTGGGGTCGCCGATCAGCGAGGTGTAGTCACCGACCAGGAAGATGACCGTGTGGCCGAGCTGCTGAAAGTGGCGCAGCTTGCGCATGAGGACGGTGTGGCCCAGATGCAGGTCGGGCGAAGTGGGGTCAAAGCCGACTTTGATGCGCAGCGGGCGCGAGGTTTTACGGCTCTCTTCAAGGCGCTCGCGCAGGTCGCTGACGCGGATAATCTCCGCCGCGCCCTTCTCAAGCAGGTCCATCTGTTCGTTTACGGGCAAAAAGTCGGTCATCTTGTCTATCAGTATAAATTCACAGGGTTGCCCGACGTTCGTTCGATTCCTCCATCGACTGACCGCACAGCACATCCGCGAAGCCAGCAA
Organism: uncultured Occallatibacter sp.; assembly: GCA_964644105.1. Classification (GTDB taxonomy): domain Bacteria; phylum Acidobacteriota; class Terriglobia; order Terriglobales; family Acidobacteriaceae; genus Telmatobacter. The sequence continues at coordinate 2,259 of CAZXVX010000282.1, forward strand.
GGGCTGCCGCAAGCGTGTCGGTCGCATTCTGCCTAGAAGCGCCGCAAGCGGTCAGGTACGCCGTGATTCCCAACTCCATCCGCTCCGCGCTCACCTGGGCGCGGCGAACCACCATGTCCACACGGCAGCAGCGCAGCGGAATGGCGCGCAGCAATGCGCGCCAGCGCTGGCAGGACCGCTCGATGCTCTCCGGCTGCGCCCACTGGCCTTCGCGCGCCGACAGTAGGTCAATGTAACAACCCAGCGCATACGTCGAGCAGCCGGCCGGCGCATCCATCTCATCGGGATCGAAGTCACCATCTGCCAACCGTGGCCAAAAATCGCATTTGCAGCTCCAAACCGGCGAATCCGCGCCATTCAGCCGCATCAGCGCCTCGGCCAACGCAGGCAGTCCAGCCGCCTCCGGCACCTGCCGCGCCAGCTCCGGCGCGCGCCGCAAATCCACCAACCCATGCCAACAAGCATCGATCACCGGCGCGGCATTGCCCTCCGCATCCGCACCCAGCTCGAACTCCCAGTCAGCTTCCATTGAATCCGCCCGTTGCCGCCAGCAGAAAGCGCATCACAGTCGCCTCCGCCCAGTGAATCTCATTGCCCGCGT
>CAZXVX010000283.1:0-2853 GCA_964644105.1 uncultured Occallatibacter sp.
ACGTGGACCAGGAGGTCCACGTTACAGCCGGTCTGGAGACCGGCGCTACAATTCAGACCGGCGCTACAATTCACGGATAAGCTCTAAGACTTAGTGAGCGGGGAGAGCTTCTTCGTGTTCAGTAGTCTCATTTTTTGGTCCAAAGGTATTCAATAGATCGGCCAATTTGTCTACCAGGTCTTTCAGTTCGCCGAGGCGCGACAAGCCTTCCTCGTTGCGTCCCTGAGTGTGGAATTTGACAATGCCGGCGGCCAGCGCATGAATCCGCCAGTGGAGCGCGACAATCGGCTGGAAGACCGGCAGGGAGCTGCGTCCGGCCGGTCCTTCTCCATAGAGCCATGCGCCAAACTGGCACTGGTAGCGGCTGAGCTTCGGCTCCTGGGTGCTTTCGTTCTTCAGGTAGGCCTCAATGGCAGCGGCCCAGGCGCGGTGCTCGACGCCGGCATGGAGCAGCGGCCGCTCGTCCACATCCACGACAAAGGCTTCGGTCCAGCGCGGATCGGGTTGCCAGATCTCTGCCCACGCGGGGAGCTCATCGGCCGGCATCGGTTGGGCAATGCCGTAGCCCTGGGCCAGCTCGCAGCCCAGACGCAGCAGCATCAAACCCTGCTCGACGGTTTCAACGCCTTCGGCAACTGCCTGGCGGCGATAGGCGGCGGTCAAACCAAGAACTCCCTCAAGTATCGCCAAATCATCGGGATTGACCAGAATGTCGCGCACAAATCCTGGATCGATCTTGAGAACATCCACCGGCAAATCTTTGAGTTCAGCGAGGGACAGGTGCCCGGCGCCAAAATCATCCAGGGCAAATGTAACTCCGGTTTGGCGGCACTTGGTCAACAGCCGGGATAATTCCGCCGCGTCTTCCGGAGGATTGGTCTCCAGGATATCCAACTCCAGGCAGGAGGGTTTCACGCGGGGGTGTTCGTCCAACATTTTAGCCAGCCGCTCAGAGAAGCCCGGTTGCTGCAGTTGCCTTGCTCCCACGTTCACGCCCACAGAGATTTCAAAGCCCTTGTTCAACCATTCTTCCATTTGAGTGAGAGCGGAGCCTATGACCCACTCGCCGAGATCGACGGCCAAGGGATGGTCTTCGATGGCGGGAAGGAACTGGCCAGGAGGAAGCAGACCGCGTTTGATGTGATTCCAGCGAATCAGCGCCTCGGCGCCGACCACCTTGCCGGTCAGCATATTGACTTTGGGCTGAAAATAAAGCGTGAATTCATGGGCGGCGAGGGCCTGGCGAATGCAATCAGGACTCTCCGGATGCGCGGCTACGCTCGACGCCTGTGCGGAATCAAAGAACTGATAACGGTTCTTGCCGGCCTCTTTGGCGCGATGCATGGCCTGGCTGGCCTGACGCAAGAGCTGTGCGGCATCGGCGTCTTCTTCCTGCGGATAGAATGTGACCCCGATGCTGGCGGAAAGCTGGTGAGTCACTCCGCCGATTTTGACCGGCTCAGCGGCAGCTTCCAGCAGGCGGTTCAGCGCCGCCGAACTTGCTTGTTCATCTTCCAACGCGGGCAGCAAGGCTGCGAATTTGTCTCCTTCGAAGCAGGCGAGGGTGTCGGTTTTGGCCAGAGTGTGCTTCATGGCGCGGGCCAGCGCGACCAGCACTTGATCGCCAACCCGGCTCCCGTGACGGTCGCGGAGGGCTTCCAAGCCTTCCAAGCGAAGACGCACGACTGCCAGCAGTTGGCCCCACCGCTTGGACTGATCAATGGCCTTGTGCAACCGTTCTTCGAGCAAGGTTCGGTTGGGAAGACCGGTCAGGGCGTCGGAATGGACAAGCTGTCGCGAGCGGCTGGCATGCTCCTTGTACTGTTTAGTCTCCGAGAGGCTTTTCATCGATCCCGCTTCTGCCTTCCAAAAAGTCACACATGGATTATCGGCAGAATCGATATTCAGAAGAGTCGAAGGTTATTTGATTGAAATGAATGAAGATACTTTAGATTCAGGAGGCTGAATCCGCGTCGCGCCCGACCCTCAAGCCTGGGGGCCTCGATCGATCAACCAGAACTCGTAGAAGCCCTTCTGGCGCACCACCTGGAAGTAGTCGCTGGCGACGAAATAGAAGAGTACAGCTGCGCTCCAGACCACGTGCAGCGCCTCCGGGCCAAGCTGGTCGCTGAAGGGCAACGGCGCGGCGGAGAGCACCATGGTCAATACGAGAAGCGCCATGTTGACGATGCCCATCACCATGTTGATTTCGACCAGCCTGGCGGTCATCGGCTTTCCCAGTCGTAGAGTTTGACCAAACGCAGAGAGCGCGGTGCGCCCTTCCAGCAGCATCAGCAGCGGCGCAATCGAAAGCGCCCAACTTGTAAGCGCCCAAGCGGTAAAGAAGCCCAGCGAAAGAAAAATCGCCCAAACGGCAAAGCCGACCAGATCCGGCTCGGCGTTGGGGGTGATGTGCGTGGCGGCAACCCATTGCATGGATCGAAGCCAGGCCCAACTGATCAAGCCGAAACCGGCCAGCCACGCGGCTTGCAGCGCGATCATGGAAAGCGGGCGAAGGCGCAGGGTTGGCTCCATGCGCTTCAGGAGCAAGCTGCGCCCCAGGGCGGAGACGATGATCCAGGCCAATGCGGCTGCCGGAAGAAGCCAGTGCAGGACGGCGGCGCAATGAGGCCGATAGAGCGCCCAGGCACTGTTCAGTTGGGTAACGGCAACCCATGGATTCTGGAGATCAATTGCAGAAAGACCGGCTGATTTTGGCGGCAAAGCTATGAGAACTTTTATTGCTTCAAGCAAAACGACGATGATGAATGGCAATCCGAAGGTCCAGCGCCAGGCAACTTCAATCGCCGTCAGCGAAGGCCGCGCAAAGACCCAGCCCATCTGACCGACCAG
>CAZXVX010000284.1:0-2831 GCA_964644105.1 uncultured Occallatibacter sp.
TCTGCCTTGGATGACAGGTTCGCTTCAACTTCCGGCAGGCATCTCAGCCGATTCACTGACTCCGTTGACCCAAACGATGAGTGCCGGCGAGTTGCGCAGCTTTTTTGAATTGTGCTGGTCGAATGCGCCAGGAGCCATTTTTGCCATTGATTGCGAAAGTGGGCGTCTGGTGGATGCCAATCCAGGCGCCGAAGCGCTCTCCGGCTACAGTTTAAGCGAACTGATGGGGATCACGATCAAGCAGTTGCACCCTGAGGCCGAGCGCGAACAAGTCGAGGCTGAACTTCTTCTGGGTGTTCCCTATCCCTTTTCTGACTCTGGCCTTCATCTCCGTTGTAAAAATGGCACACTCAGGCGCGTCGCCATATCATCCTCCACCTCTATCTTGCTGTGCGGCAAGCGCGTGGTTATATGCGTTTATGCAGACATCTCCGGTCAGGTGGAAACAGAGTCCATGCTTTCCACACAGAACTGGGCGCTTTCAGCCTATGCCGGCGCGGCGCTGGCCTTGGGACGCGCGGAGACGCTGAATGAGCTGAAGCAATCGATCTGCGAAGCGATTACAAGCCAATCCGTGTACGCCTTGGCATGGATCGGCATTGCCGAAGATGATCCGCAAAAAACCGTTCGGATTACCGCCGCGGCAGGCAGCGGAGTGGACTACGTGAATGATTTGCATGTCAGTTGGGCGGAAGATCGTATCGAGGGACAAGGCCCGACAGGCATCTGTATTCGCACCGGCAAGGTGAAGCTTCTGGAAGACAGTGAGACGGCGGAATTTTTCCTTCCCTGGCGTGAGAAAGCCCGCCGCGCCAATATTCGATCCAGCGTGGCGATTCCGTTTTCCATCGAGGCCGGCAGAATGGGTGCCTTGATGGTTTACTCACGCTATCCCAAGGCCTTTGAGCATTCGGCGATTGAGGTCTTTGAACACCTGGCCGGGCAGATCGGCCATGGCATCCACTCTCTGGAGCGAGAACAGCTCTTGCAAACAGAGCGTAGACGCCTGGAGAAGTTGCAGAGACAATTGGCCGACGCCATGTCGGCCATGGTATCGCCGATCGTCACCGCCATGGAGATGCGCGACCCGTACACATCCGGTCATCAAAGCCGGGTAGCGGAGATCGCGGTGGCCATTGGCAGAGAGATGGGCTGGCCGGAGGAGCGGTTGCAAGGGCTGCGCATCGCCGCCCTGGTGCATGATATTGGCAAAATCGCCATTCCTTCGGAGATCCTGACCAAGCCGGGCAAATTGACCGCCGCGGATCGTAACATCATCAACGCCCATCCTGAGACCGGATACGCCATTCTGCGGGATGTGCCGTCGGTCTGGCCGATTGCCGAGATCGTTCGTCAGCACCACGAAAAACTCGATGGCTCCGGCTACCCCTTTGGCCTGCATGGAGAAGCCATTCTACCCGAAGCACGCGTCCTGACCGTGGCCGACATCATGGAAGCCATGGCCTCGGACCGCCCCTACCGGCGCGCGATTGAGTTGAACGAGGTGCTGCAAGAGCTGGAGCGGCAGGCCGGAATCCTGCTGGATGCCGAAGCCGTTGCAATCTGCTTGGCGCTCTTCAAGGAAAAGCGTCTCGTGCTGCCCAACGAGAGGCATGGTTGACACCTCAAAAAACGCGGAATGGATGGAGCACGGGGTCTCTGGAAGATTCAAATCATGTCATTGTTGAATAGAAAGTCCTCGGCCTGGACCCGATGCCGGAGCTGGCTGCGCGCGTGTGGACGGCGGCGATGGCGGAGTTGCCAGAAAAACATCCCGCAGGGGCTAAAGCCCCGTTGATTCTATGGGCGTTATCGGCACGACTAAAGTCGTGCCCTGACGCTGCTGGACTCTTTGTATAGTTTTTCAGGCTGTTTAGAGGGTTTTCGGAAATAGTGTAGAGCGAGATTTAGTTAGTTACCCACCCATTCCTCTAAAAAACGCGGAATGGATGGGGCACGGGAGTCTATGGTAGATGCGAGAACGACCTGGTCGAGCTGAGTTTTCGCGGCTCACTCACTGATTTCGTCTACGGAATCGCCCTCACCGGGCGCGAGGAAGAGATTCGCCTCCAACCCATGCTGGCGCGTGTAGAGGTCGTAGTAGCGGCCGCGCAGCGCGTAGAGTTCCGCATGGTTGCCGCGCTCGACGATCAGCCCGCCCTCGACTACCAGAATCTGATCGGCGCGCCGAATCGTTGAAAGCCGGTGAGCAATCACGAAGGTCGTCCGGCCCTGCATCAACTGATTCAACCCGGCTTGAATCATGGCTTCCGACTCTGAGTCAAGCGAACTGGTGGCCTCATCAAGGATGAGTATGCGCGGCTCAGCCAGCAATGCGCGAGCGATGGAAAGCCGCTGGCGCTGGCCGCCCGAGAGCTTCACGCCGCGCTCGCCGACAATCGTCTCATACCCCTCTTCATATCGCTCGGCAAATTCGTCCACGCGCGCCGTGCGGCAGGCGAAAAGAAACTCCTCTTCGGTGGCATCGGGATGCGAAAATAGAATATTTTCGCGGATCGTTCCGTCAAAGAGAAACGACTCTTGCAAGACCACGCCCAGTTGCGTGCGGAAGGTGTTCAGGTCCACATGCGACAGGTCCACATCATCCACGGCAATGCGGCCCTTGGTAGGCGTGTGAAAGGCGCATAGGAGGCTGATGATGGTGGACTTGCCCGAACCGGACGAACCCACCAGCGCGGTCACCGTTCCCGGCTCGGCCACAAAGCTGACGCCGTGCAGAACCGGCTTGTCCGCGTCATAAGCAAACTCGACATCTTCAAAGCGCACCGTGCCTTGAATGAGAGGCATCTTCTCGGTGCGTCCGGGCGTCT
>CAZXVX010000285.1:0-2818 GCA_964644105.1 uncultured Occallatibacter sp.
CCTGATTGGCGCGAAAGTCTGAGAAGCCGAAGACCGAGCTAAGAAGCTCCGTCAGATTGACCGAACTGGTTGGTGTCGTCAAGGGAATGGATGTCCAAGGCGTAAACAATGATAAGAAGCGTGCGAAGCTCCTCTATTGACTGTACAGCAGAGGATGCGCGCTTGGGTTTGAAGGCCGCCGAAGCCATATTCTCTGGATTTCAGAGCTTCAGAATCCCAAATAATACATTTATAAACAGTTATAGACTTGATATATATTGCATTCTAACCAGGCAAAACCAAGAGGAGTTTTCGTGATGAACAAGCTGGAAGAGATTACCATCAGGCGCAAGCGCGCTTACGCGCAGTTGATCGCCTGCAAATCAAAGGTCTACGAGGGCTTTCTGGCCATGGAAAAGGCGGCCTATTGCAACGGCGCTTTGCCCAAGAAGCAGAAAGAGCTGATTGCCGTAGGGATTTCTGTCGTCAAGGACTGCGAATCCTGTATGCAGTGGCACATTGAGCAGGCGGCGGCCGACGGCGCGACCTTCGAGGAGTTGCTCGAGGCCATCGAGGTTGGCATCGAGATGGGTGGCGGACCGGCAACTGTCTCGGCGCGCTTTGCGCTGGAAGTGATGGAGAACCTGGGGTTGAAGGCGCAACGAGAGTAACTGCTAGTGGAGTTTGCTTCGTCTTACATGCGTCTAAAATAAAAACATGATTCTTGAGAGCTTTCCCGTTGGCCCGTTGGCTTGCAACTGCACTATTCTTGGCGATGAGGACTCTGGCGAGGCCATCGTCATCGATCCCGGCGACGAAGTCAGCCGCATCGCCCGCCGGTTGACCGAGCACGGCCTCAAACTCAAGCAGATTCTCATCACCCACGCGCACATTGACCACGTGGGCGGCGCGCTGCAGCTCAAGCGGCTCACCGGCGCGCCGATCCTGCTGAATGAAAATGACTTGCCGCTGCTTCAGATGATGCCCACGCAGGCAGGCTGGCTGGGCATGGAGACGCCGGAGACCGCGCCGCCGGACGAGAATCTGGCCGACGGATTGATGGTCGGCCTGGAAGGTTATCCGGCGCAAGTGCTGCATACTCCCGGCCATTCCCAAGGCTCGGTCTGCCTGCACTTTGCGCCGCTCAAGCTGCTCATCGCCGGCGACACGCTCTTTGAAGGCAGCATTGGCCGCACCGACCTTCCGGGCGGCAACTTCGCGCAGATCATTGATTCGATTCAGACGCGGCTGATGGCTTTGCCCGACGAAACCCGCGTCCTGACCGGCCACGGCCCAGAGACCACCATCGGCACGGAACGCCGGAACAACCCGTTTCTCTTTGGACGCTCGGGGGCGGCGTACTGACGGCTTTCGATCTACGAGAGGACCAGGTTCATGGTCTCCCCGGTCTCAGAATCGAGACCGGAGGCACCCACAGTGAGTGGGAGGTGCGAGAGCCGTTCGCGCGCTATTCACAGCCACAGGAGTACAATTTGTGCTAAGCGAATCATCGGCCCGGCAGTGAGCAGAATGAGGCCGTTGAGCGCAAATTCAATCGTTGGAACGTGGAGCAAGAACTTCCCCATGGCACGCATCTATCCCTTTCGCGCTTGGCGCTATAATCCCACGACGGTTCGTCTGGACGACGTGGTGACGCAGCCGTATGACAAGATCTCCCCGGCTATGCAGCAGGCCTACTACCAGCGCAGCCCGTACAATCTGGTGCGCATTATTCTGGGTTTGCCGGAGCTTTTTGATGCCGAGCGCGGCGAGAGTGTCTATAGCCGCGCGGCGCGCGACTTCCGCGCATGGCGCGAGCAGGGCGTGCTGGCGCAGGAGAAAGATCCCTGCATCTTTGCCTATGCGCAGCGCTTCAAGGTTCCCGGAACCGAGATCGTCAAGGAGCGGCGCGGCTTTATCGCTCTGGGCAAAGTTCACGACTACTCCGAGAAGGTGGTCTTCCGTCATGAGCAGACCCTGAGCAAGCCCAAGGGCGACCGGCTGAATCTGCTCAAGGCCACACACGCGCACTTCGGCCAGATTTTCATGCTCTACTCTGACCCGGCTGGCAGTGTGGAGAAGATTCTCTATGACGACGCAGGCCCGGCCGAAGCCGAGGTTACCGACGAGTACGGTGTGCTGCACCGGCTGTGGAAGATCAGCGATCCGGCGGCGATCCGCATGGTGACGACGGCGATGGACGACAAGAAACTGATTATCGCCGACGGCCATCACCGCTACGAGACGGCGCTGAATTACTCCAAGGAGCACGCGGTCACGACGCCCGCCAAAACGGAGACGAGCACCAGCCAGTTGCCACAGCCGGCCTACCCGGAGGCAGCGGTGATGATGACCTTCGTCAACATGGACTCGGACGGTCTGGTGATTCTGCCGACGCATCGCGTAGTGCATAGCTTGGCTAAGTTTGATGCTGCGGAGTTTGCGCGCGCGGCCGAAGAGTTTTTCACGGTGACTGCGCTGCCGACGTCGGATGCATCCGAGTACATCAGCACTTTGAGCAGTCAGCAAGGAACGGCCTTTGTCGCGGTCACTCGCTCGGGCGCATACTTGCTGAACTCGAAACCCGAGCCGATTGCCGCAGCTTTGGCCGATCTGCCAGAGCGTCAGCGTCAGCTTGATCTTAGCCATCTGCATTCCATCGTGCTCGACCGGCTGCTGGGCCTGGACGCGGAGAAGGTGCGGGAGCAGACGAATATCCGCTATCTGCGCGATGCCGCCGAAGCCGTCGATCAGGTGCGCCGCGGCGAGGCCGATGTAACCTTCCTGACCAATCCGGTTTCGATGGAGCAACTGAAGGAAGTGGCCTTTGCCGGCGACG
>CAZXVX010000286.1:0-2786 GCA_964644105.1 uncultured Occallatibacter sp.
CCTTCCTTGATGAGGCGGGCGAATTTGGGCGAACCGGCGACGTTGGTGCGCTCGCCGATCAGGATGTAGACGCCGGGCTGCTGGGTGAAGGGCTGGGAGCCGGAGAGGCGGAGGGGGCGGGATTCGACGGGAGTTTGGGCTACTTCGGGTGTTGTGGTTTCCCACCCATTCTGCAAAGTACGCAGAATGGATGGGGCACCCAGCTTAATCTCGCCCGCTGGCCACAGCTTGCGCGGGGGCTGGGCCTGCAGGGCTTGAGCGATGGCGGCGATGTGCTCCGGCGTATTGCCGCAGCATCCGCCGGCGATGTTGATCAGGCCGTTTTTGGCGAAGTTGCTCAGGTGGCGCGCCATGTCCGGCGGTTGCAGATCAAAGCCGGTGGGCGAGAGCGGGTTGGGCAGGCCGGCGTTTGGGTAGCAGGAGATTGCCGTGTTCGCCTTCTCGGCCAGTTCGGCGAGGAAGGGATACATCAGGTCGGGACCGAGCGAGCAGTTCAGGCCCACCGAGAACGGCTTGACGTGCTTGACGGCGTTCCAGAAGGCTTCAATGGTCTGCGCGGAGATCATCGTCTCGCCGCCGCGGCCCACGGCTGCCGAGATCATGACGGGCAGCTCTTTTCCGTCCGCATCGAAGACCTCGCGCAGGGCGACGAGCGCGGCTTTGGCGTTGAGCGAATCAAAGATGGTCTCGACCAGCAGCAGGTCCACGCCGCCGGCGATCAGGGCGCGTGCCTGCTGGGCGTAGGCGGCCTTCACCTGGTCGAAGGTGACCACGCGAAACCCGGCGTCGTCAGCGTCGGGCGAGTTGGAGAGCGAAACGGTCAGCGGCCCCAGCGCGCCGGCGACAAATCGCTGCCGCCCGGTCGCATTGGCCACGCGGTCGGCCCACTCGCGGCACTGGCGGGCGGACTGCTCGTTGATCTCCCAGGCCAGACCGTTGAGGAAGCTGTCATCGACGATCTTCTGGTAGAAGTCGGGGTCTTTGCGACCGCCGCGCTCGCGCGGATCATCGACAAAAAACTCGCTCTGGGTGATGCTGGTGGCGCCGAAGGTGTTGGTCTCAATGATGTCCGCCCCCGCCTCCAGAAAGCGGCGGTGAATGTCGCAGATCATCTTCGGTTGCGTCAGGCTGAAGAGGTCGCCGTTATTGAGCAGGTCTTTGGTGGAGTTTTTGAAGCGCTCCCCGCGCATATCGGCTTCCGTCATGCCGTAGGTGCGGATGGTGGTGCCCATCGCTCCATCGATAATGGCGATCCGGCTTTCGAGAATCTTTTGCAGGGGATGCTTTTGGGGGCTGCTCATTTCGCTCCGATCCACTCAGTCTCCAGCCTGTGCAAGCGCCCCACAGGGAATAAACTGTAGCGCCGGCCTCCTGGCCGGCTGTCGCGTGGACCTCCTGGTCCACGCCTGTTTCTTTCTAGGCCGCAATCAGGGGAACTTCGGCTTCGATCTGTATGCCGGCTTGACGCACCAGCTTGGCGACGGCGGCGGCGCTGAGCCGTGTGGCGTCGTATTCGACGCGCAGGGTTTGGGCGGCGCGGTCAAAGGCAAGCCGCCGAATGCCGTAGACCTCGCGCGTACTAGCCAGCGCGGCGGCGGCGGAAGCGGAAGGCGGCACGGTCGTGTGAAAGAGAATCTCCACTGCGGTCATAGAGAAATCATAGCAAGGCTGAAGGCCTTACTGAGCTTCCGCAGCCATCTCGCGTGGAAACGGCTCCAATTTGAAGCGCGTCGGCCGCTGCTGTTCCAGCCAGAAATCGCGCTACATTTGCATCTTCAGCCAGAAATCCGGCGAGGTGCCCAAGGCCAAGGCAAACCCGAGTTGGAAAACCGCAATCTTGCAGATTGTGATAGATTAATAGCGTGAGGTGGTGCATGAGGCCCCAAAGAACATTCACCGTCCTGATTGAGCAAGACGAAGAGGGCTATCTCGTTGCCACCGTTCCAGCCCTTCGCGGCTGCCATACGCAGGCGAAAAGCCTCGATACTCTGATGAAGCGCGTGCGCGAGGTCATCGCCCTGTGCCTCGAAGAGAAGTTGGCGTACTTGCTTTAAGCTGGTTTCCCTTCGATGCCTCTCTTCACTTGAGACTTGTTTATTCGTTAATCTTTTTGATGATTTCATCAATAGCTTCTCCATTAAACCAACTATAGGATGGATGGCCTGTTAACCATACTTTCAAATCAGTAGAATATCTTATTGTAGAAGGTCTTTTACCTTTAAATTCAATTCGGTCGTCTGAAATCTGGATTTTCAACTCATCCAATATATTATATCGATCTAGAAAATCATGTGCATTTTTCCCAAAGATAAAAACCTTGCCATCTTCACTAATTAAAAAATCATGAATCATCTCTTTGATTATAACTTTCCTCTCTTTAACTAGGTTGAATTGCGCATCTGGTTTATTTTTTTCAAATAAGTGTTCGTATTGAGGAGGTTGATATTTCAGGGATTTTGCACCAATGGGGTAAATGTTGGCACAAAACTCATTCTTTTCAGAAAGCAGATATTTAGATACATCCGGTTCACATGGTTTATCAAAATTTTTAAGAAGTGCAATTGAAAGAAGCGCTTGCATTCTCTCAGTAATATTTGTGGGGTACCCCAGTGCTGGTTTAGACCAAGGGATGTCTATTGATGAACCGTCCAAGTGTTCATCAATCTTGCCCTCAGTAAGTGCTAACCCTTCCTCAATTCCAATGTATAAAAATCGTGATTTATCATAATCGCCATATCCTCGAAAGTTAGCCAACCGCAACAACCTTTCTTCAGGTGACATAATAC
>CAZXVX010000287.1:0-2770 GCA_964644105.1 uncultured Occallatibacter sp.
GATCGTTGCGGGTCCACTCGATGCGCAGCGCTTGGATGGACAAGGGCAGCGAAAGGATGTCGCCCTCTTCGGCCGCATAGCCGGGATGCGCCGACCAGGCCCAGGGCGTTTCCTTGTTGCTGGTATTCGCGAGCTTGTAGTCAGCCTGGATTCGGTAGCCCTTTTCGGTTTGGGTAAGAGTGGTGGTGCGCATCAGATTAAGTGGCAGGCTGAAGCCGTCCGCGCTCAATGTAACCGAGCCTTTGTCGGCGGATAGCACCTTCCACTCAACGCGCCAGAGGTCGCCGTGATCGGGAACGCTGGCCGGTCCATTGGCGGTTTGAACAGTGCAGCCGGAGACCGATGGCAGGCACTCATCCCATCCGCTGGCATCGCCCTCGTTGAAGCCCATGGTGCGGGTGCGCGGGCCGTAGGGGACGAGCGGCGTTTGCAGCAGTTCGTGACCCTTGACGAGGATCGAGGCTACTTTTCCGCCGAATTGTGGCAGAAGGGTGACGCTGCAATCACCCACCTGCAAGAGAACGCTTTCCTTTTCAATGCGAGTTACTGCTTCAGCCATTTTCTTCTTCTCCCATAACTTCCGCACACGCCGCGGTCAGCCGTTCCCAGATCTCGCCCAGCCACGCCTCGTGCTCCGGCTTCATCAGCACGGAGCGCAAGCAAGTGACTGTTCCTGTTTCAGAACCGCTCGCGGGCTGAAACCACTTCAGCGGCAATTCTACTAAAGCCAGATGCAAATCCCGAAGGGCGCAAGCCACAAAGATCTTTTGCGCCATTTCCGAGGCGTGTTCGGGCGTATCGGCATTGATCTTCCAGACCACAATGTCCAGCTCCGGAGCGCCCGCGGCCAGAGGCTGAAAGCGACCTGCCGTGTCTGCTCGCAAAAATTGCTCCAGCTTCAAAGCCGCCGAACGTCCTTGCGCCAGCCCGCGGGCAAACTCGCCTCCCGGCACCGGTGGCAAAAGCTGTTGCGTGGCCCACAACGCCACGGCTGAGGCTCCGGCGCGCGAACACTCCAGGCTGATCTCGCCCAGGTGCAACTGCTTCGAGGTGAAGTAGGTGTAAGGGGAATCATGTTTGTAGAAGCGCCCCACAGAGGGGTCACGAAAAAGAATGCAACCGCAGCCGTAGGGTTGAAGGCCATGCTTGTGCGGATCGACAACGATGGAGTCGGCCTGATCGATGACCGCATAGGCACGCTGCGCAGGCTCGTCCAGAGTCTTGGCAATCAGCCTGAAGTAGCCGCCATAAGCTCCGTCTACATGGACGCGGAAGCCGTAATGCGCGCGCAGTGCCAGGATCTCGTCGAGTGGGTCGACCGCGCCGATGGCCGTGGTTCCCATGGTGACGACGACCGTGCCGACATCCCCCTTGCGCAACTCGGCCTCCAGCGCTTCAAGGCTCATGCGGCCGCGCTGGTCAACGCCGACTGGCGTGTAGTCGAGCTTGAGCACGCCGGAGATGCGCTGGTGGGTGTAATGCGCCTGCGCGGAGCCGACCACGCGTTTGCATGGAGCAAGCTGCCCGGCAATCCAGAGCGCCTCCAAATTGGCAAAGGTGCCGCCGGAAGTCAAATGGCCCAGATAATCGGTCCAGCCGAAGATGCCGGCGATTCCGCGCACTGCTTCGATTTCCATCTCGGAGCTGGCGCGGCCACCGTCGCGGGCGTGGTTGTTGGGATTAATGGTCATCGCCAGCGCATAAGCGGCGCGCGCCACCGGGTGCGGCGGTTTGAGCATCTGTCCCGCGTAGAGCGGGTGGAAGTAAGGATAGTTATTGCCCAGACGGTGGGCCACATCCTCAAGAACTTTCTCAATCGCTGCCGTATCGGCAAGGCTCTTGAACGCAGGCAGAGATGCAAATTGCGCTTCCAGCAGCTCGGTTGAGCGCGACAAAAGTGCGGGAACGGGATCAGCAGGCATGGTAACCTTCAAGGGTAACACAAAGAAGAAACCTGATTAAGGTTTTCTATTTCAGCAACTTCGCCAACTATAAATGAAAAAATTGGGTCCGAGAACAAGTTTTTTCGCACAATTTTGTTGGGAGGAATGCTACACTGCTTTCAGCGTTAGAGCCGAAGCGGGCGTCAGCAGTACTCGCCCAACCAAGCAAGATTCTGCCAGTGGTCGCTCCGATTCATCCAGCGCAATTCAAAGCTAGGAAACACGAACACAATGGAACAAGGTACAGTGAAGTGGTTTAATGACGCGAAGGGCTTTGGCTTCATTTCGCGCCAGAACGGCGAAGATGTTTTTGTGCACTACTCGGCGATCAGCTCCAGCGGATTCAAGAGTTTGCAGGAAGGTCAAGCCGTGCAGTTCAACGTAGTGAAGGGGCCCAAGGGCTGGCAAGCATCTGACGTGCAGCCACTCTAACCTCATTGGCCGGATTTCGGCAGAATCTAGCAAACGCACACGAGGGCCGGGAGTAATTCCGACCCTCGTGTGCGTTTGCGGCTTGTATTCCATCCGAGGGTTCCTAAACATACTATGGTTACAGCGGGCGGCGGGGACGGCGATTAAAAGACAGTCGGGAGTGAAGGTTGCCCTGGGTTGATTGCCACTCTCTGACCACTTGTGTGTCGCGTGGTGCCGACCCGGTCCGTAGTCGGAAGAATATGTTTTATCGCATGAACGAAGGTGGGCCAGGAGGCCCACGTCACAGCCGACCGTGAGGTCAGCGCTACTTCTTCAGATTGGTTGCAGTTACTGGTTTACGCCGCTGGCCAAAAAGCCGCCATCGACGACCAGGCTTTGGCCGGTGACAAAGG
>CAZXVX010000288.1:0-2748 GCA_964644105.1 uncultured Occallatibacter sp.
GGACAGCCGCCTCTGGAGCGGCATATCGGGGTTCGAATCCCTGGGGGGCAGCCAACCACGCACTTCCCCGCATCTTCCAGACTCCCCCGAACTCTTCATAAACAAATTAAATTGATGGATTGAATGGAGTTATAACCATCATTCCGAGCGTTGAACTCCGCCTGAAAACTTGCTGTCAATTCCACGACCCGCGTGCTGGACTCACTGCCCTTCAAACGTGTTTCTTCTAAAGCTCAGTGTCCTTCCGAGTGCAGATCGGCTTTGCCGCGGAACTTGCTATACACAAAAACGATGTAGGCGACGGCCAGCAGCATTCCAAAGCTCCACCAGACCAAGCCCACGGCGAGTGTGTGTGGGCCTGAGATGGCGCGGCTCAGGGTGATGTCGTTGGCAGAACCGGTGGTGGCGGGCAACAATGTGGGATACAGTCCCCAGCAGGCTCCGGCCAGCATCAAGAACAGATAGAGGCACGAAGACAGAAACGCTTTCACCGGCTCTGCCTTGCGATTGAAGAGCCATATGCCCGCCATGGAAGCAATCACTCCGATGGGAACCGTAAATGTGAATGGGTAATTGAAGTAGTTGTCCAGACTGGCCGGGCGCACGACAATGGTGGCGGCAAGGCTGAACACGGTCAGCGTCACCAGCGCAAGCCAAAGTGGAGTGACGAGCCGCCGGGCGCGCTGCTCCAGTTCTCCAGAGATTTTAATGGTGAGCCAGAGAGCGCCGTGTAGTGTGAGCGCCACCAGTGCAACCACCCCGCCGATCACGGTGTACCAGTCGAGAATGCCTGGTTGCAATCCGGGCTGCCAGTTGGTCCACAGAGGCAGAAAAAAGTATCCGTCGGCTTGCAAAGGAACGCCGCGCAGCACGTTGGCGAGAGCTGCGCCGAAGAAGATCGTAAGCAGAAGGCTTGAAAGGCCGAAGAGGCCGTCCAGCAATGCGCGCCAAACGCCCACTTCAACGTGATTGCGCAACTCGATGCTGATGCCGCGCAAAATCAGCAGCCACAGCACAATCATCAGCGGCAGATAAAAGCCGCTGAAGGCCGATGCATAGAGCAGCGGAAAGGCAAAGTAGAGCGTGCCTCCGCCCGCCAGCAGCCAGACTTCATTGCCATCCCAGACCGGGCCGATGCTCGCCAGCGTGGCGCGGCGTTCCGCTTCGTTGCGAACCAGAAACAGATGCAGCACACCCACGCCCAGATCGAAGCCGTCCAGCACCACGTAGCCCACAATCATCACAGCAACCAGCCAAAACCAGATAAATCCCATCATGAAGACGTCTCCTTGTCTTTGACAATTGCATCCACTTTTACAGTTGATGAGATTTTCGTTAACCTTAACTTTGCTATCGGTTTATGGCATTTAAATTCAGTTCGCCCAAAGGTGAGAAAAGTGATGCAGCATGCTATGGAGATAAATACATAAATCAGATGTATCCATGCGACTGGAGCTTTGGTATTGAAGGACCCCAGTGAGTTAAACAATAAGACTATCCAAAGGATGGTCACAAAAATACTGATAATCTGATTGATTTTTGAAACTGAAAACGAGCCTGGTCCTGTAAATAACTCGTAGAATTTTAAAAATCGCGAAGGCGGCTCTGGACGTTGCAAGATAATTTTATAAAGAGGTCCTATGGTTTCATCTTCGAGCATATCAACATGGTTCTCCCAGTTCTCCTGCCATTGCTTACTACCTTTATTTGCACAGAACCAGGCAAATGAGAATATGATCCCCATACATGATAGGAGAATCGACAAATTGTCTGTTGATTCGTTTTGAGTTGTACTGACTTGGAGTGCGCCGTACCCAACGAGATCTGCGCCTATCAAAGTCCAAAAATAGGTGGCCCGTTTCCAGTACAATTCAATTTCGAATTTCCTTATGTCTAGAGCGTGCTCTAAAGCGATCTCAACTTTGTCTTTTGGTGTCTTTACACTTCCTTGAAAGAACGCCTTATATTCTTGCTCAGTGAGTTCACGATAATTTTCATCGGTTTTCATCGATTGAAACCTCCTGTATCAAAAATGCTAGCACTTCAGATCGATCCAAGTCAGCACCTATTAAGAAAAATCAACTTCTAAGTTCGTCTATTTTTTCAATCAGTGTGAGATGTGTTAACAACGGCCTCAGGTCCATTGCTGATTTCGCGATAGATCAGAACAGTGAACAGAATGCCCATCAACAGATAAAGTCCCATGAAGCCGAGCAGCGTAAAGAGGCCGTTCGACGCCGAAACGGTGTTGGAGTAGCCTTCGCTGGTACGCATCAGCCCGTAAATCAGCCAGGGCTGGCGGCCAAGTTCAGCGGTCATCCAGCCTGCGGTGTTGGCAATGTAAGGCAATGGAAAGCTCAGCAGCAATGCCCATAGCGCCCAGCGCGCCGTGGTGAGCCGCTTGCGCCAAAGCAGAAATGCGCTGACCATCATCAGCAGCGCAAACCAGCTTCCCAGGCCGGCCATAATGTGGTAGGCATAGTAGAGCAGCGGCAGCGCGGTGGGCCACTGGTCGCGGGGAATTTGATCGAGGCCTTTCACTTCGGCTTTGGTCGTTCCGTAGATGAGGAAGCTCAGCAGATCGTTCACCACAACAGGATTGTCGATCTGGCCGGTCTCTTCGTTGGGCTGTCCCATCAGCACCAGGCCCGCGCCGGTCTCGCTGTGGAAGAGGCCCTCCATGGCGGCGATGGCGGCCGGTTGATTGCGCGCAACGTACTTGCCGTGCAGGTCGCCGGTGGGAAAGAT
>CAZXVX010000289.1:0-2728 GCA_964644105.1 uncultured Occallatibacter sp.
CCGCGGACGGTAGCATCAAGCGGCTAGGCATCACCCGCCTGCACATGGAAGAGGACGCGGGCAAAAGCATCCACGACGGTCTGGTGGACTCCGCCAACCACACTTCGCTCGACCTGAATCGCTGCGGCACGCCGCTGGCGGAGATCGTCTCCGAGCCCGATATGCGCACGCCGGACGAGGCCTTCGAGTACCTGACCAGGCTCAAAGAGATCCTGCTCTACTGCGGCGTCTCCGATTGCAATATGGAAGAAGGCTCTTTGCGCTGCGATGCAAATGTGAGCGTTCGCCCGCGCGGGCAGGAGAAGTTTGGCACCAAGGTCGAGGTAAAAAACGTCAACAGCTTCCGCTTTGTGCGTCTAGCGCTGGAGTACGAGATTGAGCGGCAGATCGAATTGATTGAAGCGGGCGGAAGTGTACGCCAGGAGAGCCGGCTTTGGAATGCCGCCGAGGGACGGACGTACTCGATGCGCTCCAAAGAGCAGGCGCACGATTACCGTTACTTCCCGGAGCCGGATCTGCCGCCGCTGATTCTGACCCGCGAATATATCGAAGCCAAGAGAGCGGAGCTGCCGGAGTTGCCGGAAGCACGGCGGGCACGCATGGTCGCCGAGTATGAGATCAACCCCAAGGACGCCTTTACGCTGACTGCCGAACGAGCCTTCGCCGACCGCTTTGAGGCTGCTGCAAGAACTGCGCGCAATCCGCGCCGCGTGGCCAATTTGCTGCTGAGCGAGGTGGGCGGGCGGCTGAAGGCGCTGGACTTGGATCAAGAACAATCGCCGGTCTCGATGGCTGGAATTGTGCTGGCCGCCGATCTGCTGGACGAGGGCAAGATCAGCTCCAAGCAGCTCAAGCAGCTTCTTGACTTCTGTTTTGAGAAGGGCGAAGACTTCGCCGTGGTTTACGAGCGCGAGAAGCCGCAGCAATTGACCGACGCCTCGGCCATTGAGGCGATGATTGACGAAGTAATCGCAGCCAATCCCAAGCAGGTGGAGCAGTACCGCGCGGGCAAAAAGACGATGGCCGGATTCTTTGTCGGGCAGGTGATGAAGGCGAGCAAGGGTCAGGCGAATCCGGCGCTGCTGAATGAACTGGTGACGAAGAAACTGGAAGGCTGACAAATTGGGTGCATTCCTGATGGGTTCTTCTTGATCCAGATCAGGATAGACCATCCATTTTCAAGTAGGAGATTCAATGTCTGAGAATGCAAGTCCTGTCAATCCACCGGAAGTCGTGCCTGCAAAAGGACCTTTGTCCAACGGGCCCAATCCTCTCCCTATGCCTGGCACGGCCAATGTTGCATTGTGTAACTTTACCGCTCAGCCGGAAATTTTCAAAATTTTGGGTGTTCAAGGTGGAAAAGCTGTCACGAAAGAGGTTTCAGTACCAGCTTTTACCTATATTTGGTCCACCGGGTGGGCAGCGGGCGACAACGAAATAGTCTCGGTTTCAACTCCTTACAATGCCAAAACATTTTGCCCATTCGTGACTTCTGATCTTATTGCCATTTTTCAATCATAGCGACTGGCCGCATCCAAACCGGCTGCTCGCTTACCGTTGTTCCTCAGGCTAAATTTATGGACATTCTCGCTGAAAAATTGACACCGATGAAGCACTCGGCGCAAAGCCGCTGCTTCGGCTGCGGTCCCGCTAACACCACCGGTCTGCAATTGGAGTTTCTGCTGGCCGAGGACGGCGGCGTCGTCTGCCTTCCGACAATCCCCAATTGCTTTGAAGGCCCGCCAGGATACCTGCATGGCGGCATCATCGCCACGCTGCTGGATGAAACAATGAGCAAAAGTACTCGCGCGCTCGGATTAACGGCCGTGACCCGCCAGATGGAGATCGAGTACCTTCGCCCAGTGCACTCGGCGACGCCGATCCGTCTGGAGGGACGACTGCTGCGCAGTGAGGGCCGCAAGCACTTCACCGAGGCTCGGATTCTGGACCCAAGAGGCCGCATACTCGCCAGCGCAAAAGGCTTGTTCATCGAGGTCGGCGGCAGCCATGGTTTCTGAACTCATTAAAAAATGAGATCGTACGGAAGAAGCAGTATGCCGAGGCGCCGGACCTTTTCAAACGGCGAATCACTTTCTGGACGAGCCCAATAATTAAGTGTTACAGTGGATGGTTGAAAGTGTGCGGCAAGTTGCCCGCCAACATCCTGAAAGCAAGTTAGTGATACCTGGCGGAATGACACTGCTCACCATGACTGAACTCGCAGGGCAACCAGAGATTGCCTCTCCAGTGGGCCTACCGTGGTTTCCTGCGATTATGGCGCATTGCGGCGCTCTTTGGCGTGGCTTCACCCACGCCAAGACGCATCGTGAAGTTCTTCGCTTCCTCCTCAGGATTCCTGCAATCACTGAATTTGTTTTCAGTGACCGGAGTTTTTCATTCAAATATCTTACCCAAAACTACCTGGTCCGCGGCTTTACCGTGGACCAGCGCGCCTCCTGCTTTCTTTATCACTACCATCGCTTGCATCAAGCTTTGCCCGACAGCTTCTTGCGCCGGACCTTTCATGAGGATATTCCGATCCTTGAAATTCCGGAGGGCGCTAATCGCTTTGTCCTGACGCTGGGTTTATCAAGGCCCAGCTATAAGGAGGGAGAACTGTCCCTGCACCTGCGCGTCGATGGAAACATCGTCTTTGTTCTCTCTTTCACCATTGTTCCGGGATGGGTGGTCAACTCCCAGGCATCGGAGATTCTGTTGATTACTCGCC
>CAZXVX010000290.1:0-2671 GCA_964644105.1 uncultured Occallatibacter sp.
GCTTGCCCTGCATCCCCTCGTCGTTGGGATAGAGAATCTTGGAGATGTTTTCCGAAGAGACCTTGTCGGCCACCGCGCCGAAATAGTCGCCGTGGTTGAAGGTCTCGAAGTCGAAGCTCTCGACCGCCTGCGCCGCCCACAAGCGCATGGTGTTGGCGGTATTGGTGCGGTAGCCCAGGATGGGCGTATCGTGCGGAACCCCGCGCACCACCTTTTGCGGAATCCAGTTCACGCGCAGCCGTCCCATGCCGTCGGTGTGCGTCTCGGTGCGCCCGCCCAGCTTCACCTCAAAGGCATCCTCGGGCCGCTCCAGCGCCCAGGGATTGCCCAGCCGCAGCCACTTGTCGGTGGACTCCACCTGCCAGCCGTCGCGGATCTGCTGGTCGAAGATTCCATACTCGTAGCGAATTCCGTAGCCGATGGCCGGAATGTCCAATGTGGCCAGCGAATCCATGAAGCAGGAGGCCAGCCGCCCCAGGCCGCCATTGCCCAGGCCCGGCTCTTCTTCCTGCTCGATCAGCACGCTCAGATCGAGGCCCAACTGCTTCATCGCCTGCTCGGTCTCGTCGTAGATGCCCAGGTTGATCAGGTTGTTGGCCAAGTGCGGACCGGTCAAAAACTCCGCCGACAGATAGCAGACCACTCGCACATCCTGCGCCTGGTAGTTCTTCACCGTGGAAATCCACCGCTCCACCAGCCGGTCGCGCACCGTGTGCGCCAGAGCCATATATTGATCGTTCACCGTAGCCCGCTCGGTCGACCGGCCCTGCACAAAGAACAGGTTGTCCAGAAACGACTGCGCCAGCGCCTCGACACCGTATCCGGTTCTCGAGCCTTTTGGCGTTTCTTGCAGCGGCAATTTTGCGGTTTCCTTCTCCGGCATGGTTTCCCTCGTTCCCGCTCGCGGGGTTTTCGCGCATTGGAACAATGCAATATACTTTAAGTCCCGGCTCGCTGAATAGCTATGAAAAAACGGCCAATATCGGAACGGATAAGGGCGATTGGCCCAATCCGATATGGCCATGCCCATTTTGGCCGGCTGCGCGGCCAGCCTCTGGCTAATGCTGTCGGTTCTCTATGCTGAGGCGCGGAAAATCCGCTGGTGGAGAACAGCGAACCTCCACGCTGGCATCAAAAACCAGACTGAGATTGCCCCGGGGGTTAACTTTGTTGGGTTTGGGCCAATGTAGAACTAATTAGGCTCCACAGCGAGCTGCTATGGCGCCATAAGTATGGACTGACATTTTTTCTTCCGTTCCTGCAAATCGGCGTCCCTCACGGTTGCAAGCGCGGCGCTGGCCTTAGCCTGAAAGTCCCGAACCACCTTGTCCGACGGCTCCAAATATGGAACATCGCATACGCTTTCAAGCTCAAAATTCTTAAGGCGCAGCACACCGGACGGATTTTTCGTTAAAGCAGTGGCCACGGAAAAGTTCAAGTCTTCGCTGTATGACGCATCGGAAGCGGCGCGAAGCTCATTTGCCACCGAGAGCCATTGTGAATCGCCCGTTTCAATTTGCTTCAGGATAAAACGCCATCTCTCAGCCGAACCCGATGTGTACTCGTGCAGCGCCGCTTTTGCGCCTTTTGCTTTCACCTCATCCAAAATCGACCGCGCGGTGATTGTCGCGGCAGCGGGCAGCAGGGCAGCGCACACTGCTGCAAGAGTGCAAACAACGATCATCTTACGCATGGCGACGGTCCCTATTGTGTTACGTTAAGTGTTCTGTCATTGCTGTGCGACAACTGTTCCCGCAGCGCCGGACTGAGGATGACGCAGCCCTCTGAAGCTGTGTGATTGTGGTGCCGGTTATCCGCATGGATCAGAAACCCGTCGCGGCCAAACGTTTGAGTGCCCGACGCTGGTGTCAGACTCATCGTATTCGGACCGCGATGAGGATCATTATGCGCATGTCCGATACTGTAGGTACCTTGCGGGATCGGCCCGATGTTGTGTTGATTCTGTAGATTGGTGTTGTTTACACCGTTTCCGTGTCCTGAATAACCAGTTCCGACTACTCGGCCAGATGGATCACGCAAAGTTCCTGTCGATTGGCTGTATGTCCAAGGCATAAACAATATTTATCTTGGGATCAAGAATTTGTCAAACGCTCCAGGCCGACCTAAGCGCTTGAAAAGATGAGCCGTCGGCACAGCGGCCATATACCGAACCGGACCCTCCTAAGAGCCTGTTCACGATCTTCTGAGTAGGAGGACGAGGAATGCGAGGTGAACAAACTGCAAGCTGGTATTGAGTTTCCGTTCGCAGTTCTTCCACAAGCGCCGACATTTCTCCAGCCATCCAAAGGATCTTTCCACCACCCATCGTTTGGGCAGCACCACAAAGGTATGCAGTTCATTGCGCTTGACCACCTGAACGGTGGCTTTCAGGCGCTCCTTTACACCATCGGCGAAAGGCTGCCCGGTGTAGCCGCCATCGACCAACACGCTTTCAACTCGCTCCAGATTCGGCGGCAGCGGTCGATAACTTGCAAGGCCCCGCTGCGATCGGTCACCTCGGCAGTGGTCACGGCGACGGCGTGGGGCAAGCCTTGCGTGTCCACCGCAATATGTCGCTTGATGCCGGAGACCTTCTTGCCCGCGTCGTATCCCTTTTGCTCGGCGCTATCGGTGTTCTTCACGCTCTGCGCGTCAACGATCAAGAAGCTGG
>CAZXVX010000291.1:0-2668 GCA_964644105.1 uncultured Occallatibacter sp.
CTCCGTACTCGTCGATGACGATGCGCATGTGCTGCTTTTCGCGCTGCATCTCGCGCAGCAGCTCGTAGACGCGCTTGGTCTCCGGGACGAACTCCGCTTCGCGCGCCAAAGTGGCCACGGTACGGGTGCTGGCCTCGGTGTCGGCCACTTGCAGCAGGTCATGGGCAAAGGCTATGCCGGTGATGTTGTCGATCGAGTCTTCGTAGACCGGGACACGAGAAAAGTTGTGCTCGCGCAGCTCTTCGAGGAAGGCTTCCAGGGTGAGATTCGAGGGGACGGAGAAGACCTCAGGACGCGGCGTCATCACCTCGCGCACCAGCTTGTCGCCGAACTCGACGGCCGAGCGGACCAACTCGCGGTCGCTCTCTTCGAGAATGCCCTCTTCTTCGCCAGCTTCCAGCAGCGCCTCGACATCGGCTTCCGTCTCCTCTTCCGCGGTGACCGGCTCCTCGGCCAGCGCGGCCACCGAGTAGAAAAAGCGGACGAAGACGGTGATGGGGGTCATCAGCCAGAGAAGAAAGCGAATCGGCCAGATCAGGCGCCCCGCCCAACGGCCCCGTGTGCGGTCGAAGAGTAGCGTTGGAAGTAACTGATTACAAAATACGATGACGAGCACAACGCCGAGAACGGCTTGAGCGATCTCAACGGTGTTGGGCCGCGTCAGCCCGCCGCGATCAAAGAGAATGGCGCCGAATTCGAGGGCGATGATGCCAAGGGAGAGTTGCTGGAGGATCTGGGCACAGAGGGCGGCGTGATCGCGCGTGAGGCCGAGGTGCGGCTCGACCAGCTCCTCCCAGGCGTCGAGGTTTTCTTCGATCTCGCGGGTGAGGATTTTGCCGAATTCGGCGTAGACGCGGCTGATGTAGGCGGCCAGCGTCTCGATGGCGGCGAGCGTGAGGATCAGGAGGATGAAGGATGGGGTCATGACTTGGCCCCCGTTTTGCGGGTTAAGGCATGTGGTTTCCGCACTCGATCTTTGATGATCCGATTCGCAGGATGAACCGCAGGTCCTTCGACACCCTTCGCTACGCCACGGTCGCTCAGGATGACAGTTTTTTGGGGGATTTGGCGTTTTTTGGAAACCGGATTCTCTATCCGCTCGATGAGGCCTTGCGGCAGATCCAGCTTGGCGCGCAACAGCCGCTCGCGCCGAGCCATTTGGCCCTCATCAGCTTCGTGGTCGTAGCCGGCCAGATGCAGCAGGCCGTGCAGGATAAGCACTTTGACTTCCGTTGATAGCGAGTGGCTTTGCTGGACAGCCTGCTTACGCGCGGTGGGAACGCTGATGGCCAGATCGCCCGCGTATCCTTCCGCGCCCAAACCTTCCGCGGGGAAGGAAAGCACATCCGTCGGCTTGTTCTTGCCGCGAAACTGGCGGTTGAGCTTGCGGATGGCTGCGTCCGTGGTGAGCAGGACCGTGACCTCGCCTTTGAGGCGGACGGTTTTTTGCGCCAGTGCGAGAAAGCGGGTGAGCGTGCGGGCGGAAGGGATTTTTTGAGCTTTGCCGAGGCCGGACGCAGAGGTCTTCATCGCTGAAGTTGATGCCAGCGCGGGGTCGGGGTCCAGGTCGGGGTCCAGAAGGATCATCGTACACGGAGGCGCAATCCATGCGGCTTCGCTCATTTTCAATTCTACGCTAACGCTGGATCAGCGCGACGTGAGTTTACGCGGCTTTGCGACGCGGGCTGGTTTTGCGATGCGCCAACCGGGTAAAATCGCCGGTCAACTTCAATGAGCTAACTGTTTCGAAGTGCGACTTGATATCTGAATAAGCTGCTTCGATGAGTCGGATTAGAGCGGCGGCGTTCGCGGGTGTTCCAGGTTTGAGTTTTACATGGCGCATGAACTTGCCCGTGCCCTGCAGCAGGTGAGCTGGATCGGGCAGCGCCGCACCCTGGTAGAAACCAACATTTACGTGAGCCGTAAAGACATTGACGTAGGCGAAGGGGAGATCTCCCAGGCACGCAACGGGAGATCCGTCATGGAGGAGCTCGCTGACATCGTTGCCGCAATCGCGCATCACCTGAAACCATTGGCGCGCGATCTCTCCTAACTCGCCCTGATGCTTTTGCAGCCAGGCATCGACACTGGGATTGCGCTTCAGCGCGCCGTCGTAGCGAAGAAATTCGGTTCGGACCATCACGCTCCTTTGCCGTTGGATGCGTAATCCGGCCGCGTAGATTCCGGTCGAGGCGCGCCCGGTTCCCCGGTCTCAAAATCGAGACCGGGGGCACCCATTGTCTATGGGAGAAAAGAGTTTGTATCTCCGAGACCGGGGGCAACCGACTGGTTGAGGTTCATCGAATCCCATGTCTGAAAATCCAGACATGGGGCACCCAATCATTTTGGGTTAGTCAGACCTTGGACAACCGCCTACTGCGGCTTGGGCGGATGCAGGGGCTGGGGCTGCGGGCGGTTTTCGCGTGGCGGAAGGCCGACTTCGATGGCTTCGCCGGCGCTGAGCGGCAGCTCCTGCTGCTGGGATTTGACGGACTCATAGGCGCGGACGATTCTTTGCACCAGGGCGTGGCGGACGACGTCCGAGTCCTCGAAGTGGCAGAATTGGATGCCTTCGACGCCGTCGAGGATGTTGATGGCGTCGAGCAGGCCGGATTTGCGCGGGTTGGGCAGGTCGATCTGGGTGATGTCGCCGGTGATGACCGCCTTG
>CAZXVX010000292.1:0-2645 GCA_964644105.1 uncultured Occallatibacter sp.
TCTCCACGCTGGAGACAAAGATTGCGCCGGAGAGTCCTGTCTGGGATTATCAGTCCATCGCCAAGGGTTACACGCCGCCGCCCGCTGTTGCGGGCAAGGTAAGCATTCCTACCTGGAAAAGCGAGTTGTACTTCGAGTATCATCGCGGCGTCATGACCACCCAGGCCAACCACAAAAAGAATATGCGCGAGAGCGAAGAGGAAGTCATCAACGCGGAAAAATGGGCTTCGCTGGCATGGGCGCTTCCTGGTTGGCAGTCGATTCCATATCCAGGAATCGAAATAACTGATGATTGGAAGAAAGTCCTCTTCAATCAATTCCACGACCTTGCTGCAGGTTCAGGTATTGGTGTGATCTATAAAGACGCGCAGAAAGACTATGATGTAGTGAAAATGTCCACAGACGCTATTTCAGCAAGGGCACTTGATAGGATTGTTAGCCAAGTGAATACGCGTGTAAAAATGGCAGCCAAATCCCCAAATCGTATTCCGCGCGACAAGCGGGAATGGGGAAAGAAATGGGATCCAAGCATTTTTGAAGGTGATAAGAAACCGCAGAGCCAAGCGCTTGTTGTCTTCAATCCACTTGGTTGGATGCGTTCTGGAACGGTAACGGTACATATTCCTGAAAATGAGGGATTTACTTTAGACGATCCGGAAACTGGAATACATCTCGCCAGTGAAGGGCTCTACCAAGTCAAAAACCTTGGGAAAATGTTTTCCTATGACTATGAGATCCCAGTCGAAAATATTCCTCCACTCGGTTATAAAACCCTTCGGATTACCGTGGGTTGCAATGAACCATCTTGCAGCATTATGGATGATAACACAATCATACATGATGATGATTTTGACACTAAGCAGGCCTATAGATCGCAGACAATTGAAGATAGTCGCTTCATAGTAAAGATGGATAGGGATACTGGGTGCCTGCGGAGTATCGTTGAAAAAGCCACAGGTTTTGACTATATCGCGCCAGGTGGTTGTGGAAATGAACTTCAGTTTTTTAAAGACACCCCAAAGGATTATGATGCGTGGAATATCGATCCAGGAACACTTGACAATAAATTATCAATCACTGCGAAGCCCGATGAGATTGTTGGCTGGGGGAATTTCGGTTATCGCGTAACGCGCAAATACGGAAACTCGACAATCATCCAGACAATCGAACTCAGCAGTGACGGACTAGACATCGACAACGACATCGACTGGCACGAAAGCCATGTTTTACTGAAGGTGGCCTTCCCGCTGGCGGCTTCGGGTCCATTTGCTACGTACGAGATTCCTTATGGCACCATTGACCGGCCTACCACGCGCAATAACTCGTGGGAAAAAGCCCAGTTTGAGGTCGAGGCGCTGCGCTGGGCCGATCTCTCTGGGCCAGATGCGAACGGCAAAATTCACGGCCTGAGCGTGCTGAATCAGACCAAGTACGGCTACGACGCGGTGGGCAACACGCTGCGGCTGACGCTGCTGCGCTCGCCCAAGTGGCCCGACCCCGACGCCGACATGGGCCACCATCACTTTCACTACGCGCTCTATCCGCACGCAGGAACTTGGAAGGAGGCTCTCACCGTACGCCACGGCTACGAGTACAACTATCCGCTGACGGCGGTGGTGACCACGGCGCATCCCGGCTCGCTGCCCCCGTCGCACTCCTTCGCCTCCGTCTCGCCGGAAAATGTCGTCCTGACCGCCGTCAAGAAGGCCGAAGACGCCAACGGGCTGATTTTCCGCGTTTATGAGTGGGCAGGCAAGGAGACAACCGCCGAGTTCCACGTGCCGCCGGGTGCAACCTCGGCGACGGTCACCAACCTGATGGAAACGCCGGAGGGCGCGCCGCTCACTGTCACCGGCGACGTGGTCAAAGTCCCGA
Organism: uncultured Occallatibacter sp.; assembly: GCA_964644105.1. GTDB lineage: Bacteria > Acidobacteriota > Terriglobia > Terriglobales > Acidobacteriaceae > Telmatobacter. The sequence continues at coordinate 1,876 of CAZXVX010000292.1, forward strand.
TTCACCCCTACGAGATTCTGACCTTGCGGGTGGATTATCCCAACGGTGGACCGAAGCAGTGAAGCCTGAAGAAAGTCGGCGTGGACCGGGAGGTCCACGCTACAGCCGACCAGGAGGTCGGCGCTACATTTTACTGATTGCCAAAAGATGAGTTCCCCGGTCTCAAGGTCGAGACCGGGGCACCCGGATTTGCGGTGAGTTGGAGCGGGATTACGCGCTGTAGAGCAGAATCCCCGCCGGTTTCTCTTCGGCAACAATGTCGTCCGGGGTCAGCGGCCGATAGAAGAGCTGGTTGACGTCGAGGTAGACTTCGAGGAAGGCCGGACGAGCGGCAATTTGGCCGCCGATCAGCGCTTCGCTCAACGGGTCTTCAATGTAGCGTTGCAGGGCGCGGCGCAGCGGGCGCGCGCCGTAGCTGCGGTCGGTGAGCGTCTTGTCCAGAATCCAGCGCTTGGCCTCCTCGTTGACCGAGATGGTGATCGACTTCTGCGCCAGATTGGCATTCAACTGCTGGACGAGCAGCTCGACGATCTGCAACAGGTCGCTGTCCGAAAGCGACTGGAAGAGAATGGTTTCATCCAGGCGATTGAGGAACTCGGGATTGAAGGCCCGTTTGACCTCGCTCATCACCTGTTTTTCAACATCCTGATTGATCCGGTCCTCGCTGTCGCTGGCAAAGCCGATGTTCTTCTTCTCCTTCACCAGATACTTGGCACCGATGTTGGAGGTCATGATGATGATGGTGTTCTTGAAATCGACGGTATTGCCCA
>CAZXVX010000293.1:0-2595 GCA_964644105.1 uncultured Occallatibacter sp.
AGGCCAGCAAGGCGATGGACGAGCGCTACTTTGGCCTTCACCACGATCTGAAGCCTGAAGAGATTGCCCTCGAACTCGGCGGCACAATCGTCTGGAAGCAACAGGACCACGGCCAGTGGATCGCACTGATTCGCTTCAATAGGCAGTTCGAGGCGCGGATTGATGAGGGAATGCGATGAGTCACTATAGAAGAGTTGTTTCTGATTGCAGGTAGTGATGGAAGTGTATCGATGAGGTTTTCGATGAATTTGAAGTTTTTCAAAGTTTTAAGACAGAGTTTTGCAGGAACCGTGCTCTTGTTCTGCGGATTTATTGGTATCGGCACCAGCCTTGTTCTATTTCTGTCAAGTTGCATCGGATACTTGCCCTATAGCGACAGACCGGGCCCAGGGTGGCGGGGCGGAATTCACTTGCCGTCCTGGGCTGAATTTTTGACTTATATCTCGTTTGCGCCTTGGCTTGCATACTTTTGTTTGTTTTTTGGCATCGGGCTTTTCGTGTTGAGCCTGATATTGGGTATCGCATCTACGCCTCGATGGCTTAATCGCATGCTAGGAGGCATCTTTGCGGCTTTGTCGGCAGGCATCGCTATATTGGCAGGTGGATGGTATTTTGCTTTGGCGGAAATCGGTCCGGTTGCGGCACTGATCCTGGGCTTGCTCTATGGGATTTTTCTTTTTCCTCGATTTATTCATTCACGACAGAAACCAATCTCCATTTGGATGCGAATTGGTTCGGTTAGTTGTGCTTCAATCCTATTTTTCTATTGGATTGTTTCACCTTTTTTACCAAAGAAACCAATTCCGAATGTAAATTATGATTTGATACGAGTGACTTCCGGCGATAAACCGATCGTCACGGCAGCCTACCTGGGAACGGATATTGCCAGTGAACTTGGTAAATTGAATCTGCGTGGTGAAACTCATGGAGGAATCGGTGGAAGTAGCAGCTTCGGGCAAAATGTGCCGTATATCGACGTCGAGCTTATCGCTCTTGAACCGATCTCCCGAGAGGCAAAACTTGATATCCCAGAGGCAGGTTATGTTGTGTATGTCTTAAAAGGCGGTGTGTGGAGTTCCTATCCATCAATATCAAAAAAGGATGGCCGCATTTTGACAATTAAACCAGGGATCGATGTTAGGTACGATGGCGGTCAAGTGAAGTTAAGCAAGCAAGATAGATTTAATGCTTTTACATGGTATCCCGTCATACCGAAAGGACAGTAAAAATCCTTTAGCCGCAAGTTTTAAAATGGGTATTTTTTTCCAAAGTGCAAAGACGGCTTTATTCGGTTGCGCCGCACTCCGGATACAGCAGTCCTCACGCCAGTTGCTCTGCGCCGCGGGCGCAAGGTTAAGTCAATACCCCGGCTTTACCGGGGGTATTGACTGTTTAAGAAAGAGTTCATCATCTAACTGCCTCGTAGCGCCGCCCGAATCGTCCGCAAATCCAAAAACATCTTCTGGGGACCATCTTCGCTTGCGCTTTCAATCGGAATGAATCCGTACTTCGTGTACCAGCTAACTTTATCGCGGTAGGCGTCTGTGACGATGCAGCGGCAGCCAATCTCATCCGCAACTTGCAGGGCAATCCTGAACGCCTCGGCCAGTAGCGCCCGTCCCAGTCCACGGTTCGCAAAGCGCTTGTCCACGGCCAGACGCGCCAGCAGAATCAGCGGAAGATCATAGGGCGGAAGGCCGCGCACGAACTTCTTCGGCAGCCGGTCGCGCGGAATGCTGGAGGCCGCCAGCGTAAAATAGCCCAGAACCGCGCCCGGCGCAGCCTCTTCCACTGCGACATACGTCACGCCGATCAAAGACTTCAGTTGATTGTTCCACGCGTGTTGGCGCAGATAGTTGTTCAACGGCTCATCGCCGCAATCGAAGCTCTCGGTGGCGTCGAATTCTTCCAGGCGGCGGATCGTAACGGCCAACTCAACCTCTCATCAACTGGATCAACGCTTCGGTGGGCTCGGCTGGTTCTCCCAATGCGAGTTTGGCTAAGCTTTCGATCTCCCGTTCGGTCCAATCAAGTTCAACGCGCGGCAGATTGATCTCCGGAGCTACTCGCTCCAGCCGCGGAAAAAGCAGGATTCTGCGCTCGCCGTTCGCGCTCTCGCTCACAATGCGATGGCCGCGCTTACGCTCGGAGACCGCCCAGCGGAAGAGCGTCAGAGCGTCCGACAGGAACTCCGAATTGCTGCTCAGTTGCAACTCAGCCTTGAGCGTTCGAACCATCTGATCCTCAGACGGCGCAAGATCAGCCTGGAACTTCGACTTCCGCACCCGCAAAGAAGCATCGTTGGATTTGGAAACAAATGCAAGCGCCATCGCAATCACCTAATGCCAATATACTCGAATTCCGAGTGAAATGCGAGTCTAATTCGAGGGATGCAATCAACCTTCTCCAATCAATTCAATGCGTCTCCTGCTCCCAGTTTCTTTCCTTTGCAGCGGGGTATCCCAGCTCGCAATACGGGCAGCCACTGGATTGCTATCGAGGAGTATTCTTGGTAAAGGCTTACTCGCGATTTATTTTTTCCTAAAGGCTATGCGCATGAAATCTCATCTTCAGCTTCTTTTTGCGTTCTGTGTA
>CAZXVX010000294.1:0-2526 GCA_964644105.1 uncultured Occallatibacter sp.
GAAGGGTTCACAAGATTACTTTGGATGAAGTTTTGCACAGGCGGGAAAGGCGGCGTGCAGAATTTCGCTGACGGCCTGTTCTGGGACAAGCGCGTCCACTGGAATGGAAAGATGCGCCATGCGGTAGAGCGGCAGACGGCGCAGGTAGCGCGCTTCGAGGTTGGCATGGTCGGCCAGAATGGGGCGGATCTGTTCGGTTCCGCGGCAGCGCTTCAACGTGGTATCCAGCGTAACTTCAAGATGCACAAGCAGGGTTCCGGGCGCATTCAGGAGCAAGGCGCGCGTGGCTTCACTCTCGATGGCTCCGCCGCCTAAAGCAAGCACCAGCGCATCCATGGCGGTCAGGCGGGCAATCGTCTCCACCTCGCGGGCGCGGAAGGCCGGCTCGCCGTCACGGGCAAAGATCTCGGCAATGGTCACGCCGGCCTCGGCCTCAATTACCTCATCCACATCCAGGAACTTCCAGCCCAGGCGAGCAGCCAGGAGCGGACCAAGAGTTGACTTGCCGGAGCCCATGAAGCCGGTGAGGACAAGGCGGCGTGGCTGGGCGGCCTGAGGAGCGCGAGATTGATCAATGGTTTCCACAACAATAGTGTAATGGTTCAGCAACTGGCATTTGAAGAGCCGCTTGCGTTCACAAGCAATCATCCTCTACCAAAAGTAGCAGTTGACCAGTTGCGGAGGGCCGGCGTGGTTGTCCAGAATCTGAGTGCGCAGAACGGCTTCCATATTCATGTGCCGCCAGTCGCGCGGGGCGTGGGCGGCCAGCTCCGCGGTGCGAGCCGGATTGAGCAGAAACTGCGCCGCGGCGTTGGTTCCGTTGGCGCCCAGACCGGCGACTACGATCACGGGCTGGCCAGTAGTCTGGTCAAAGACCCGTGCCACAATGGCATAGTCCTCGGTGATGCGATCTTCCGGCAGAGAGAGATCCACGCCCCAACCACTCATTTCGGGATGCTGCCGGTCCTCAATATAAAAGAGAGAAGTCGCGTCGCGGTGGGCAAAGTAGAAGCGCAAGCCGCTGGTGACGCGCATTGTCCACAGATTGTCCAGACCGCCGATCAGGACACTGGGGCTGCGCTGCAATTCGGTATAGGTGGCATGCGTTGATAGCACCAGTGAGAAAGGTTTGTTTTGGCGGGCGAGAAAGGCCACCACTTCGGTTTGCGCCAAAACGTCGCGATAATTCACGATCTCTCCCATGCGCAGAAGACTGGCAAGATCCGGGGAGAGCTCAGTTTGGCTCACCGTTGCGGAGAGATCAGCGACGACCAGATGGACCTGGCCAGGTTCAGCCAGAAACGGCTCCCATAGCTGGCGGTCGGCTGCCAGCGTCTCGCGGCCGACAACCCAGAACGCGAGAGCGAGCGCGACGCCGAGGACGAGGGCCGCCGCGCCTATCCAAAACCAATTTCGTAGAAACCAGAAACCGCGCACACTCCGGCGGTGGATCAAGGTTGGAGGCGAATCCGGTCGCGCAGTCGAGGCTTCGACTGCCTTTGCGTGGGATTCCATTTCTGGTTTTTCAGGTCGCGTGAGACCGAAGTCTGTATCCATGGAGCTGTCGGCAGGTCGATGCGAAGGCTCAACCTCTTCGCCGGAATGTGGCTTCTCCGTAACCTTCTGCGTCAGGCGGCGAAAGACCGGCACGTAGCTGCCCGGCCGCAAATCGATTTGCACCGCCGTGGCTTCGTCGGATTGATGGTAGAACTGGGCTATCCGCTTGCGAATCTCGCCTGCCGTCAGGCGAACGATGGTGTCCTGATTGGTGTCATAATCCGGAGCGCGCAAGAAGACGGCAACGCCCAGAGTTCGCTCTTTGAGGTGTGCCTCCCGGCCGGCCAGCGTCTCCTCCACTACGTACTGAAGAAGCTGCGGGTAGCGCGTGCTGTTGCGGAAGAGCCGGTCGGCGAGCATTCGCTTCAGCTCTGAGCGGACGAGGGCGCGATCTGCCTCGGTGCGAGGTGTCCAGTCGTCGAGATGGTTTCCGTCTTCCACAGTGGAGCCTTTGCCAGCGCGGCAGGTCAAAATGGCGGGGGCCGGAGCTCTCAATTCCGCTTCGACTAACGTAGCATACGTGGCTAATCATTCAACAAGAAACTCGTCAACTTCTTTGGAATGAAAAGAAAACAAATCCAATTCCGCATCGAAACCGTAGCATCCTTGTTCGATCTACTTTCTGCATCTACCATGGTTCGCAGGCTTTGGACTGTGCCTGCGCGATACCGATGATTGAGCAATCTGCAGGAGGAATGAGTTGCCGAAGTCCGAACCCTACTGATTGAGAGAGGTGGTTTTGCATGAAGTTGCAATCGAATTGCCGGAGCTTTGCCGCGGGTGCGGTGGCTCTGGCCGCTGTTCTTTGTATGGCTCCGTTGGCGTTTGCCCAATTTCCTGGGATGCAGCCCAAGCACTATGCGTGGTCGGATGCGAACCTTTCGGCCGATGCGCGTGCCGATCTGGTAATCAAGGAGATGACGCTGGATGAGAAGATTTCTCTGCTGCACGGGCAGGGAGCGCCGTTCT
>CAZXVX010000295.1:0-2519 GCA_964644105.1 uncultured Occallatibacter sp.
ATCCGACGATGGTGCGGGATTTTCAGACGTGCATCGGTCGCGAGATGAAGGAACAGATTCTGGAGCGCGAAGGGCAGCTGCCGACGGCGGTGATCGCATGTGTCGGCGGTGGATCGAATGCGATTGGGGCATTCTTTGAGTTCTTGGGCGACAGAGAAGTCCGGCTGATTGGCGTGGAGGCCGGCGGGCGCGGTCGCAAGCTGGGCGAGCACGCGGCGAGGTTCCAGGGCGGCGAGCCAGGCGTTTTGCAGGGAACGTATTCTTATGTTTTGCAGGATGAGAATGGGCAGATTGCGCTGACGCATTCGGTTTCAGCCGGCCTGGATTATGCGTCGATTGGGCCGGAGCACGCGATGCTGCATGATTCTTGCCGAGCGGAGTACGTTGCGCAGGACGATCAGGCGGCTCTCGACGCGGTGGTGCGCCTGGCGCGGACGGAGGGAATTTTGCCGGCGCTCGAAAGCGCGCACGCTGTGGCCGAGGCGCTGCGGCTGGCTCCGACGATGGATTCTCGTGACATACTAGTTGTGAACCTTTCCGGGCGCGGCGATAAGGATATGGGGATTCTGGCGCGGGAGTTGAAGATTCAGGGGGCGTGAAACTAGGGACTAAGGGACTGAGGGACTAAGGGACTAAGGGACTCATTAATTTTATGGCGATAAAGTTTGAACACAAACCGGGGCTGGTGATTTATCTGACGGCGGGCGATCCGAGCCTGGACGCCACGCGGGAGATTGCCATTGCGGCGATTGACGCGGGCGCGGAGGTGATCGAGCTGGGCGTACCGTTCAGCGATCCGCTGGCCGATGGGCCGGTGATTCAGCGGGCGATGGAGCGGGCGCTGGCGCTGGGTGTGAGCTTGCGGGATGTGATCCGGCTCGCAGGTGAGATTCGCGCGGCGCGACCGGCGGCGGGGCTGGTTATTTTTAGTTATTTGAATCCGATTTTGCGCTATGGACTGGCGAAGTTTGCCGATGACGCGAAGGCCGCGGGCGTGGATGGCGTGCTGGCTACGGACATGATTGTGGAAGAGGCGGGTGAGTATCTGGCCGAGATGGAGCGGGTTGGATTGCAGCCGATTTTTTTGATTGCGCCGACCTCGCCCGATGAACGAATTGAGGCGATAGCCGCGCATTGCAAAGGATTTATTTATGCCATCTCGCGGGTGGGGATTACCGGCAAGCAAGCGGCGATGAGCTCAGACGCGGCGGCGCTGGTGGCGCGCATCAGGCGATGGTCGGGGCTGCCGGTGGCCGTGGGGTTTGGCATCAGTACCAGCGAACACGTTGCGCAGGTGGCGGAGTTTGCAGATGCCGCGGTTGTCGGCAGCGCGATAGTCGAGCTGATTGAACGCTCGACACCGGACGAAGCGCCCAGCGCAGTGGCTCGATTTATCAAGGGCCTGCGCGGCTAGAGCGCTGGCCCGGTAAACGCCAAAGACAGCTATCAGCTTTCAGCTATCAGCCTTCAGTTTAGGCTGTGGCGAGGGCGAATCCGTTGCTGGTTGAAACAGTGATATGAAACTGATAGCTGAGAGCTGAAAGCTGATAGCTGTTAGCCGACACGAGGATGAAATGACGCTGGAAGAATTGCGAGATCAGATTGATGAATTGGACCGCCAGCTTGTGGAATTGCTGAGCGAGCGGGCGCGCGCGGCGAAGATGGTGGGCCACTTGAAGGCCGCCACGTCGCTGCCGGTGTACGAACCGGCGCGGGAGAAGACGGTCTACGCCAACGTGCGCGCGGCCAACAAGGGACCGCTGCCGGACATCGAACTGACGCATATCTACGAGCGGATCATCGACGTGATGCGGGCCTTGCAGCGGGACGAGTTGGCTTCGGAGAGGCATGCCCCGGAGGTTGATCCGGGCCTCGACAGCGGCGCTGAAGCGCGCGAGATTGGGAAGAAGCAATGATTGTAGCGATGCAGGAAAAGGCCACCGAAGAGCAGATCGATGCGGTACTTACCGCGATGGTGGAAGCGGGCGTTGATGTACACCGAACCACCGGCACGACGCAAACGATTCTGGCGGGCGTGGGATCGACGGCGAAGATTGACCTGGCCAAATTCGAAATTATGTCAGGCGTGCTGTATGTGCACCGCATCACCGCGCCGTACAAGCTGGCGGGGAGAGCCTTCCGGCCGGAAGGCACGGCAGTCGAGTTTGCCAACGGCGCGAAGATTGGCGGCGAGCAGGTGGCGGTGATCGCCGGACCGTGCGCCATCGAGAACCGCGAGCAGATCTTTACCATTGCCGCGTGCGTGAAGAAGGCGGGCGCGGGATTTTTGCGCGGAGGAGCATTCAAGCCTCGCTCATCGCCGTATGCCTTTCAGGGGCTGGGGATTCCGGGCTTGCAGATGATGCATGAGGCGGCGCAGGAGCATGGGTTGCTGACGGTCAGCGAGGTGATGGAGATTGCGCAGATTGAGCCGATGCTGCCGTATACGGATTGCTTCCAGGTAGGCGCGCGGAATATGCAGAACTTCAATCTGCTGCGCGAGCTGGGGCAGGCGCGCA